>JAPPGX010000188.1 GCA_028877265.1 Acidobacteriota bacterium | reverse complement strand
CCCCCCCCCCCCCCCCCCCCCCCCCCCCCCCCCCCCCCCCCCCCCCACGGCTGGGACCGCCGGTCTTCAGACCGGCACGCGGGCCGCAGGCCCGCAGAGCGCGCGGCGTTGATCCGCCGTATGGGGTAGTCCGCTGGTCGCGCCTCCCCGTCACGGTGTAACACCCGTAGTTGGCAAACCGCTTGCTTGCCTTGCGGAAAGTCCTGGTAGGGAAGAGGGGGGAGGCGTGACCGACCTATCGGCTCCTCGCAGACGGCTCTCGCTTTCGATTCCGGCCGTCCTGCTCGCGGCCCTGGCCCTGGCTCCCGGATGTCAGGAAGATGCGCCAGTCGCGACCGTGCCCCAGCTTCCGCTGCCGATCCTCCCCCCGGACCCGGTGCCGGCTTGGCTCGACGCGAACGTTCTTTCCTTCGACGGATCCCATCTCTCGCTTCCCCACACCGATCTCGAGTTCTTCCGCGACATTGTGGGCGACGCGCGCGTTGTATCCCTGGGCGAGAACACCCACGGCACCCGCGACTTCTTCGAGATGAAGGCGCGGATTCTCCGCTTCCTCGTCGAGGAGATGGGCTTCAACACGTTCGCGATCGAGGCGACCTGGCCGGAATCCCGGCGTCTCGACCGCTATGTGCGCACGGGGGAAGGGGACCCCCGCGTGCTTCTGTCAGGACTCTACTTCTGGACCTGGAACACGGAATCCGTGCTCGAGATGATCGAATGGATGCGAGCCCACAACGAGGCCGGCGGCGACGTGGGCTTTCACGGGTTTGACATGCAGTACCCGGGGATGGCGCTGCACAACGTCCGTGAGTACATACGCACGGTAGATCCTGAGAACTTCGACGCGATCGCGGCGCAACTCAATTGCCTCACGACGCATGCGAACGGCCCCGACGGCTCCGGAGGGGGTTACGCGCGGCGGAGCGCCGGCTACCACGACACCTGCGGTCGGTCGATGGAGCGGACGCGGGAGTTTCTTCTGGAACGCCGGCAGGAATATGAGGCCGTGGACGGCGCCGACTCATTCGAGGTGGCTCTTCAGAGCCTCAGGGTCGCCTTCCAGTACCACCTGATGCACGCGAAGGGGGAGCGTCGCGACGAGTTCATGGCCGAAAACACCGTGTGGATCAGCCGGCAGATCGGCCCCGAGGGCCGGATGGTGCTCTGGGCTCACAACGGTCACGTGGCCACCCGTCCGTACGCCCAGGGCTCCTACCTGCGGGAGGCTTTCAGAGACGACATGGTCGTCGTCGCGTTCAGTCACGAGACCGGCAAGTTCTCTGCGGTGGACCTGCGCGCGAACGCACGGCGGGGCTACGGTCCCCATGACCTGGAGCCCCCACCAACGGGGTCGTTCGAGATTCGCTTCGCGACCGCACGGGTTCCGAGGTTCGTCCTCGACCTCCGAAGTCTCGACGCCAAACAGGCAGAGACGCGCTGGCTTGGTGAATCGCGACTGTTTCGCTCGATCGGCTGCTGTCTGTCGCCAAGGTACGGAACCTGGTACACCACCAACCTGTCGCACTCGTACGACGTCATCATCCACTTCAGGCAGACTCGACCGACCACGATCCTGCCCTTCCGCTTTCCGGACTCGTTCTGAGCCGGCTGTCCGTTCGCGGTCAGCGCGGCAGGTACTTCTTCGGGTACATCGCCACCACCGTATAGTGCGGGTCCACCACGTTCCCGATGCGCGCCTTGCCGACCTGCGAGAGGAGCTGTAGCGCCTCCCAGCGGTCGAGCCCGTAGTCGTCCTCGAGCCAGAAGATGATCTCGGTGTGGGCGATCCGGAAGGCGTCCATGAGCGGCCGCACCGAGCCCGCGACCATGAGGTATTCGTCATTCTCGATCCGGGGCCAGGCGATGGACTTGCCCTTGATCAGGTCGAACTCGAAGGTCACCTCGGCGGTGGTCTCGAGCCCGGTCCCGGTGATCTCTCCCTCGCCCTGGAGGCCGTGGACGTCCCCGAAGTAGAAGTAGGCGCCCGGCTCGAACACCGGGAGGTACACGGTCACCCCCTCGCGGATCTCCGGGGTGTCCATGTTGCCGCCGAAGTTCCCCGGCGCGGCGTTCCAGATGACCTCGCCCCGGTCCGGTGCGACCGCCATCCGCCCGATCATCGGCTCGAGCTCGACGGTCACCGGGTCCTTGCCGCTCGCCGGCAGCTCGAGAGTGCCGGTGTTCGCCTCGAGGTCCAGCGCCCACTCGAAGCGGCGCTCGGGGACGGGTTCGTGGAGCATGGCGGTCTGGGGCGTCATGGTGAGCGCCGCGAACCCGGTCGAGGTTCCCGAGAACGCCCGGTCCTGGTTGAGTTCCAGGCGTATCACCCGGATGGCGAGCGTGTCCCCGCGCTCCGAGCCCTCGATGTAGATGGGCCCGACCTCGCCCGCGAGGTGTCGTTCCTCCTCGGGCATGAAGGCGGCGCCCATGGTCTCGCTGATCAGCGTGTCCCCGGGCGCGATCCGCAGCACCGGTTCCCGGACCGCGAAGCTCTGGTAGCCGCGTTCCGGGATGAAGGTGTGGGTTCGGCCTTCCTGCGCGACCACGGAGGGTGCGCTGAACGTCAGGGCCAGCAGGACGGCGGCGGAACGAAGTCGGCGGTGGGAGGTGGGGGAGTCGGTACGCATGGGTTCGATTCTATGGAGGTCCGGTCGTCGCGCTTGCCGGTGATGGCCGGAGTCAGGCGGTACTCTCCGTTCCAGGAAGGTCACCACCATGTCCAGAACCACCGATCCGAGTTCCCGCAGTTCCGGCGTTACCCGCCGTCAAGTGCTCGCCGGCGCCGGCGCGGGCACAGCAGCCATGTTGCTGGAGCCGGCCCGTGTTCGGGCTGCCGCGCAGGCGGCAGGGACCGTCGTCTTCACGAACACCACCGTCGCGAACCCGGACGCCGTGCAGGACGATGTAGCGCTCGCGGTCCAAAACGGCCGGATCGTGGCGATCGGCCCGACCGACACCGTCCTCGCCGACTATCCGGACGCCGAGCGGTACGACGGCCGCCACCGGGCCCTCGTTCCGGGCCTCATAAACACCCACGCCCACATGCGGGCGGTGATCGCGCGCGGCTTCAACGAGGACTTCGGCTTCCCGAACACCGCGAACCTCTCGGTCTCGCCCGCCGGCCTGCTCGAGGGCGAGGAAGGCAATCTCATGGTGCAGGTCGCGGCGCTCGAGGCCATCCGCACCGGGACCACGACCATCGTCGAGTACACCGGGAACGTCCAGCGGCAGGCCGAGGTGCTCGCCGACTCCGGGCTCCGCTGCGTCTTCGCGGAGGGGATCCGCGACGCGGAGAATGTTCCCGGCCCCATGTCCACGCGGGCGATGGCCGAGTCTGTCAGCGAGACGCCCCGGTTCTCGGAGCGGCTGCGGGACGAGGGCATGGAACGGATCAGCGATCTGTTCAGTACCTGGCACGGCGCCCGGGACGGCCGCATTTCGGTGTTCCCGGCGGCCGGGCTCGCCGAGACCTCGTCACCCGAGCTGCTGCGGGCGGTGCGCGAGTTCGCCGAGCGGCACGATCTCGGCTACACGATCCACCTGAACCAGAGCCGCGCCGAGTACGAGTTCATGGTCCTGCACCACGGGCTCCGGCCGACAGAGTACCTGGACCGGCACGGCTTCCTCGGCCCCCGGCTGTTCGCGGCGCACGCGCGCTACGTCAACCACGAGGAGGTTGCGCTGCTCGGCAGGTCGCGCACCATCATCGCCCACCAGGCGGGGATGGCGTCGAACCGCGGCATCAGCCCGCCGATTCCGGAGCTGCGGACCGCCGGCTGTCCCATCGCGCTCGGGACCGACAACAACACGAACGACGTCTTCCAGGTCATGCGCACCTCCATGCTGATGGAGCGGATCCGGCGCAACCGCGACGGGGACGAGGTCCCCGGCCTTGCGCCCCAGCCGGAAGACGTCCTCGCGGACGCGACCCAGGGCGGCGCGCAGGCGGTCAACCAGGCCGACGACCTCGGCACGCTGGAAGTCGGGAAGAAGGCCGACCTCCTGGTCGTGAACACGCTGCGGGCGCATCTGGTGCCGGCGGGACGCTTCATCTCCGCGCTGGTCCACAGCGGGCACCCGGGCGACATCGAGTCGGTGATGGTGGACGGCCGGTTCGTCATGCGCGACCGCACGGTCCTCACCATGGACGAGGAGTCGCTCCTCCGGGAGGCCGATGCCGTCGGCCGCCGGATCTGGGGCCACGTGCAGGAAGTGAGCCCGTACACGGTGCCCCGCCTCCCGCGCCCGGGCTGACGCGTACGGCTTGGAACGCCGGCTTCAGCCGGCACACGCGGTGCTCCGCACCGCGCGCGGGTCGGCCGGCGGACGGGGCCACCAGACCGCTTTCGTGGAGATTATGAATCCCTGTGGCGTGGGGCCCCGTCCTCCGGCCGAACGGCACTTCGTGCCTCCGAATGGGAACTCGCTCTCTTGGGGGTTGCCGCCCATCCCGTCAGCGCATTTCGCAACGGCAGGCGAGTTCCCATTCGCGCTGTCTTTCTTGTGAAAGGGGGGCCAGCCCCCC
>JAPPGX010000046.1 GCA_028877265.1 Acidobacteriota bacterium | reverse complement strand
ACTCGGTCCGGTCCAGCCGCTCGGCGTCCTCGAACATCACTGGGAGCAGCGACGCGCCCCGCTCTGCACGGAATACTCGCTCGCACCGCTCCAGCACCGCCCGGAAGACCGGCTCGCTTTCGTACACCTCCCGGCCCATGCCCGCCCACTGGCTCCCCTGCCCCGTGTACAGGAAGGTGACCGGCCCTTGGGCGGGCGAGGCCACGACGCCTTGCCGCACCGCCTCCAGCTGCTCCTGCAGCGAGGCGCGATTCTGGAACGCGAGCCCGGCGCGGTAGTGGAAATGGCTCCGGCCCACCCCCGCCGTCCACGCCATGTCGGCGAGCGGGATGTCCTCCGAGAGGGTGGCCCGGTATCGGTCCGCCAGCTCACGGAGCGCGTCTTCGGACTTGCCGGACAGCGGCAGCAGGCGGTGCTGGCGGGGCGCGTCGGCCTGCGGGACGCGGTCGTCCGCCCCCGACTCCGGCAGTGCGGGAACCACGACGCGCGGCGGTTCGCGCTCGTCCGTGTATCCCTCGATCACGACGTGGGCGTTCGTGCCCGAGTATCCGAAGGAACTCACGGCAGCCCGCCGCGGCCGCTCCGCCTCCGGCCACACGGTCGTCTCCGACGTGACCCGGACTGGAAGCCGCTCCCAGTCCATGCGCGGATTGGGCCGCTTGAAGTGCAAGTGCCGCGGAATCTCCCCGGAACGGATTGCCAGCACCGCCTTGATCAGCCCGGCCACGCCCGCCGCCGCCTCGAGGTGGCCCACGTTCGTCTTCACCGATCCGATCAGCAGAGGGCGCTCCGGGCTCCGGCCGCGGCCGTACACCGCGGCCGCCGCCTCCACCTCGACCGGGTCGCCCAGTTCGGTCCCCGTACCGTGTGCCTCTAGGTAGTCCACAGAAGAGGCCTCCACGCCCGCTCGCGCCAGCGCCTCCTCGATGACGCGCTCTTGGGCCGGCCCGTTCGGCACGGTCAGGCCGGCGCTCGCGCCGTCTTGGTTCACGGCCGAACCGAGCACAAGCGCGAGGATGCGGTCTCCCGCCGCCTCCGCGTCCGCAAGACGCTTGAGCACAACCATCCCGCAGCCCTCGCCCCGCACGTAGCCATCGGCCTCGGCGTCGAAGGTCTTGCAACGCCCATCTGCGGCGAGCATGCCGGCATCGGCCAACAGACTGGTGGGCTGTGACCTCAGGATCGCGTTCACCCCTCCGGCCAACGCGAGATCCGCCTCCCCTGCGCGGAGCGCCGCGGCCGCCTGGTGCAGCGCGACCAGCGACGAGGAACACGCGGTGTCCACAGTGATGGCCGGACCCTCGAATCCGAGCGCGAAGGCGACCCGTCCGACAGCGATCGAGGGGGTAGCGCCAGTGGACCTGTAAAGGTTGGTCGAGGGGTCATCCGCGGCCTCGGTAATAAGCGCTTGGTAATCGCTCATCGAGACCCCGCCGTACACTCCGGTTCGGCTCCCGCGCAGCCCTTCCGGGGCGATCCCTGCGTCCTCAAGCGCCGCCCAGCTCGTCTCGAGCAGCATTCGCTGCTGGGGATCCAGCAGCTCTGCCTCGACCGGGGCGATCCGGAAGAAGCCCGCATCGAAGCGGTCGAGCCCCTCCACGTAGGTGCCGAAGTGGCGCGCCGATTCCGTCTCCGCATCCACGAAGAGCCCGTCCGGACGCCCCCTCGTCACCAGATCGGCCCCGGAACGAAGCTGCGCCCAGAACGCCTCAGCGTCCGGTGCCCCGGGGAAGCGGCAGGCCACGCCCACGATCGCGATGCGGTCGTCGCCGCGGTGCCGGACGGCGGGTAAGGCTCCCATCGGCGGTAGCTCGGGTGACACGCCGGCAAGCTGGCCCTCAAGGTGTTCCGCCATTCGGGCGATGTCGGGATGATCGAACACAGCGGTGTTCGACACGACGAACGCTCCCCGGAAAGCCCGGTTCAGGCGGTTGCGAAGCTCGACCGCCATCAGCGAGTCCATGCCCAGCTCGAAGAATCCAGTCGAGGGCGACGGCGCGGCGCGCAGGCGCAGAATCTCGATCACCTGTTCCTCGAGGAACCGGACCAGTTCATCCCGGCGCTCTCCGGCGGCGAGTCCCCCGAGCCGCCCGAGCAGATCGTCCGGAGCGGTTTGAGTGCGGTCCTCCTCGCGCCCCGCCACCTCTGCGAGCCACGGTGCCCGCACCGGAAGCGCCGCCCAGTCGATGAACGCCGCCACGCTGGTCCCGACATCCTCGCGCACGAGCCGCGCCAGCGTCCGGATGCCTTGCTCGGGCGCGATCCACTCCTCGCCCGAGTCGGCGAGCCGTGTCGCGATGCGTTCGCGCTGCTCCTCGGCCTCGCCAATGCCTGACCACGGCCCCCACGCAACCGCCTGACCGGGCAGACCCAAGGCCCGGCGGTGTCGCGCCAGCTGATCGAGGAAGGCGTTGGCCGCCGCATAGTTAGCCTGCCCCCGGTTCCCGACAACGCCCGCCAGGCTGGAGAAGAGCACGAACAGGTCGAGCTCTCGGTCGAGGGTCGCTCGGTGCAGTCGCCAAGCGCCCAGCGCCTTCGGCCCGAGCACCCGCTCGAACCGCTCCCAGTCCTGGTTCGTCAACGCCGCGTCGGCGAGCGCTCCGACGCTGTGGATCACGCCCGCCAGCGGCGGAAGTTCGGCGTCGATCCGACCCAGCATCCCAGCTACCGCCTCCTCGTCCGTCACGTCGGCGATCTCGACGCGCAGCTCCGCACTGCTCTCCCGGAGTTTCGCGATCAGCGCCTCGGCGTCCGTGTCGGGCGGGCGCCGTCCGTTCAGGACGATGGCGCCGGCTCCCGCCTCGGCAAGCCAGCGCGCCACCTCCAGCCCGAGCCCTCCGAGACCCCCCGTGATCAGATAGCTCCGGTCCGCGCGCAGCCGGAGCTCGTCGGGACCGGAGTCCGCCGAATCCCCCTCCCGCCGGGCGATGCGCGTCAGCCGGGCGACCAGCCGGGCTCCGCCCCGCCGGGCGATGCGCGTCTCCCGGTCGGCATGCAGCAGCTCGTCGGCAAGCGTGTCGGCGGACGGGGCAGACTCTGGATCCAGGTCCAGCAGGCGCGGTGTCAGATCCCCGTGCTCCAGATCCACCACGCTCGCGAAGCCCCACAGCGAGGCACCCGCGAGCGCCCCGGAAAGCTCCCGATCAATCACCTGGCCGCCGCGGCTCACGAACCACGTGCCGCTCACGGGTGACACGCCCGCGTCCGACATACCCTGGACCAGCGCCAGCGCACCGCCATCCACCGCCTCCAGCTCGGCCTCCAGCTCCCGGGTCGAAAGCTCCGCGCCATCCCGCCGGACCCCGCCCAGATAGGCCACTCCCCGCAGCGGAAGCGCACCCGGCAATGACTCGAAGAACCCGCGCCATGCCTGACGGTCGCCCTGCGCCGGCCCTTCGACCGCCCGGCTCCCGCGGCGCTCCAGCTCCGCCGCCAGCTCGGCTCCCAGCTCGCTTTCCCCGGCCAGCACGAACAGCCCGCTTTCTGCCACCATCTCCGACGGCCCCTGCGCCAGGATCAGCAGTGGCCCGGACGGATCTTCGACCAGGGCCGTCCCCGCAAATCCGGCGTCCGCGAGGGCCTGCCGCCAGACGGGGGGCCCGACCAGCGCGTGGTCGGTGCGATACGCGTCCCGAAAGCGCCACCAGCCGGGCAGCAGCCCGAAGGTCAGGTCCAGCCATTCCTTGGGGACGGTTTCCTCGACGGCCACCAGCACGCCCGACGGGGCCAGCAGACGTCGGCAGTGGGCGAGCGTCTCACCCAGGTCGCGGGTCGCGTGCAGGACGTTCGCCGCGATCACGAGGTCGTAGGCGTGGAGCGCGAACCCCTGGTCGGCGGGGTCCCGTTCGATGTCGAGCCCCAAGCAGCGAAGCTCCGTGCCCGGTTCCCCGAACTCGCGTTCCGCGTCCGGGAAGAGGCCGGTCGAGATATCGGTGAAGGTGAACTCGGTCCGGCCAGTGGGCAGGCTGTCCAAGACGGCGGACGTGGTCCCACCCGCGCCTGCGCCGATTTCGATCACCCGCAGCGGTCGGCCTTCCGGCAACCGGGCGACCGCCGTACACACGGCGTCGGCAACCATGCGGTTGACCGCCCGCGCGGCGGGAGACTCGCGGTACAGGCTGGGCGCTCCCGGATCTCCTCCAAAGAGCAGGTCCACAGCATCGGCGCGACCGCGGAGCACCTCGGCGAGTGACTCGCCGCAGCGGCGCAACACGCTGAGCTCGATCGCATCGGCTGCGGATTCGGTCGGCCCCGCCTCGGGCTCTGCAGGAGCTTCCGGCACGGCTGCCACGTGCCAGCCACCGGCCGGTTCCCGGCCGAGAAGCCCCATCTCTTCCAGCACTGACAGCAATCGCTCGAACAGCCGCCCGTGATCCTCTGTCACCCTGAGCTGGCGGCGCAAATCGTCGGTCTCGAAACGGTCTCCCAGACTGGGCTTCCAGCCCAGTTCCCGGAATCCGCGGAGCAGCTGCCAGCGGGACTCACGTTCCAGATCGCGCCCCAGCGCGGCAAGCGCCGGCCCGTCCCGCCCTTCCGCCTCGAGGTATCTGGCCAACCCTCCGAGACCGGACTCG
>JAPPGX010000124.1 GCA_028877265.1 Acidobacteriota bacterium | reverse complement strand
AGCGTGTTTCGGCCAGCCCCGGCTCCCGTCCCCGTGCATGAGACGCGCGTCCACCGCACCGTCTCCTCCTGGCTCGCCGCGATCGCTTCCGCGATGCGCGTCTGCTCCCGGGCTTCGACCGCCAGGAAGTAGAGGCGGGCAGCCTGGCCGGCCAGCGAGACCCGCGCTCCCGCCACCTCGGCGACCGCCGCTTCCATCACGGCGTTCGCGGCCCGCGCCCGTGGCGTCGCGGCGCGCCAGAGGTTCGCCTCCCAGGTCAGGTCCAGCGAGAGGCCGTAACGGACGAAGTCCGCGGTGAGCACCTCGTCTTCCCCGAGCCCGGGGATCGGCAGGCCCACGGAGCCCGCAATGTCCGAGATCGGCAGGCCGATGAAGGCCTGGCGCGCCTGCAGGCGGTCCACTCCCGCTCCGACCTGGGGATAGAGCGCGCTCCTTGCGATCCCCGCGTCGGCGGCCGCCTGCGCGAGGCGCGCCGCCGCCTCCCGAAGCGTGAGGTTCCCCGACAGCGCCCGCTCCACGACCCGGTCGAGCGCCGGATCGCCGAACGAGGTCCACCAGTCCGCCGCCGGGGTGGCCTCCGCCGCGGCGGCCGCGGGAGCCGCCGGCTCGGGGGTGAACTCGACCTCGGGGTCCGCGACCGGTACCCGCAGACCGCCGCAACCGCTCGCCAGCGCGCAGGCGACGGTCAGCGCCGTTCGTCGGCCCACCTTCATGGCGCGTGAGTGTATTCGGTGCCACTCCCGGGCGGGGCGGGGTCCCGCCCCTGTTGAAGGGCGGCGTCCGCTCGCGTACGATCATTCGCTCGCATTTCGGTTCCCGTCAGGCTGCGGCCTGTTTTGACGGAGGCTTTCATGATCCAAACGACCCTCCATCCGGCGCCCCGCCGGTCAACCGGTTTCCGACGCCGGTTCTTCCCCCTGGCGGTACTGGGCCTGGCCTCCGTCGTGGGCGTCCCGAGCGCTCTCGCGCAGGACGAGGCGCCGCTCAACCGCCGGGAGGTCTCGCGTGCGATCGACATCGCCGAGGATCATCTCGACGACGCCGAGCGGGCGCTCCGCGACGAAGACGCGGAAGCCGCCCAGGCGGCCTTCAGCCAGGCGGGCGGGCTCTTCCTCCGGGTGCTGCAGGACCATCCCTACCGCCGGGACATCCGGATGCGGCTCGGCCGCATCTATCTCCACTTCGAAGAGTGGGAGAACGTCGCCAGCACCTTCGAGGAGGCGCTGATGACGGATCCCCCGACGGAGGAGGAGGACATCGACGGCTGGGCGTTCGAGAATGTCGAGGACGCCGAAGAGATTCTTGAAGCCTGGACCGCGGTGACGAGCGCCTACGGGATGCTCGAGAACGACCTCAAGGTCATCGAGGCCGGGCAGAAGGTGATCGAACTGAATCCGAACCCGCCGGCGAGCACCTTCGTGGCGATCGGATCCAGCATGGCCCGGCAGGGGCAGTTCGAGGAAGCTTCCAGCATGGCCCGGCGCGCGCTGGAGGTCGAACCCAACAGCGCCATGGCCCACTCGACCCTCGGCCAGGCCGCCGCCGCCGGGGGCGACCTCGACGAAGCGGAGGCTTCCTTCCAGCGTGCGGTCGAACTCGACCCGAACACCGCCCGCGCCCATGCCGGCCTCGCCGACATCTACTACTCCCGCGAGGACTTTCAGGCAGCGGTCGACGCGGCGAGCGCCGCGCTCAGCCTGAACGACCAGTTGACGGCGGCCTACGGGATCCGGGGGCTCGCGAACAACGCCCTCGGAAACTCGGCCGAGGCCCAGGGCGACCTGTCCATGGCGGTTACCGTGAACCCCGACGACCCGGCGGCGAACCTCGCGTTCGCCCAGGTGTACGAGGCGCTCGAGAACCGGGGCCAGGCGACGAGCTACTACCGCAAGGTCACGACGCTCGCGAACTCTCCGCCGGCTTCAAGGGTGACGGCTCACGTCGCGCTCGGACGTTTCGCTATCGAGAACCTGAACTACGACGAAGCCGTCAACCACATGAACGAGGCGGTCGCCGCCGACCCGAACTCGGAGGAAGCCAAGGCGGGACTCGGGATGGCGAGCCACGCGAGCGCCAAGGCCAAGCGACAGGCCCAGGACGTCGCGGGCGCCCTCGCCGCGGCGCAGGCGGCCAGCGCTGCCGATCCCGACAACCCGGTCTACCAGGTGGAGCACGGGATTGCGCTCATCCTGAATCAGCAGGTGGCTGACGCCGTGCCGGTTCTCGAAGCGGGGGTTCCCAACTTCCCGGCCGACGGAAACATGGACGACCTCGCGGTCGGTCACTGGGCGCTCGGGCAGGCCTACATGGCCTCGCAGAATTTCGCCGGCGCCGAGACCCAGTTCAGCGAGGCGACCCAGAAGATGGACAGTTGGGGAGCGCCCTTCCAGATGCTGGCCTGGGCCCATACCGCCCAGATCGCGTACGGCCCCTGCCGGCTCAAGGACGCCGCGTTCGGCGAACGGATGCAGGCGGCCGGAGTCGGCTGTCCCGCCAGCGACGCGGACTACGAGCGGGTGGCCGCCGCCGCCGCGCAGTACGAGCGGGCCGTGGCGCTGGGGGTCCAGGATCCCGTCCTCGCCGAGCGGATCGCGGTGCTCCAGGAGGTCAGGAATCAAGTCGCCGAATGACGGCCCGGGGTAGCGGCGAAGTCTCAGACGGCACCCCGGACATCAAGGGGCTGTTCTCCGCGTTGAGCGGGGAGCAGCCCCGCATGGAGGAGATGCTGGGGCGGTTCGTCCGGATCGAATCGCCCACCGACGATCCGGAGGCAACCGCCCGGATGGGCGACGAGGCGGTGTCCGCGCTCACGGACGTCGCCCGGGGCCTGCTGAACGGCGTCTCCGTCTCGCGGGTCTCCGGGACAGCCGCCGGGACGCTGCGCGGACCTCATGTGCTGGTGCGGGTTCCGGGAGCGGTGGCTCGGGAGAAACCGCTGTTGCTGCTCGGCCACCTGGACACCGTCTGGGCGCACGGCACCCTGGACGAGATCCCCTTCCGGATCGAGAACGGCGTTGCCCGGGGGCCCGGCGTCTATGACATGAAGGCGGGCCTGGTGCAGACGATCTGGGCCCTCCGGGTCCTCGACCGTCACGGACTCCGGCCGCGCCGGCCGCTCACGATCCTCTGGAACACTGACGAGGAGGCGGGAAGCGCGGCGAGCCGGGAGTTCATCGAGGCGGAGGCTTCGGAAGCGGCCGCCTGTCTTGTCATGGAGCCGTCGTTGCCCGGAGGCGGCGCCAAGACCGGCCGCCGCGGCGTCGGGATCCTGACCGTGCGGGTCAAGGGACGCGCGGCCCATGCCGGCCTCGATCCCGAACGCGGGATCAACGCGATCACCGAGCTCGCGGGTGTCGTCACCGCCGCCGCCGCCCTCTCGGCGCCCGAGCGGGGCGTCACGGTGAACGTGGGACTGATCCGGGGCGGGTCGCGCACCAATGTCGTTCCGGCCGAGGCGTCGGCCGACGTGGACATCCGGATGGACGACCCGGAATCGGGAGAGCGGCTGATCCGGGCGCTCCGGGAACTGGGCGCGGAACATCCGGAGGCCGAAGTGCACTGGACCGGTGGGGTGAACCGGCCGGCGCTCGTGCGGAACGCGGGGGTCGTGAGGCTCTACGAGCGGGCGCGGCGGCTGGCCGGGGCACTTGACTGGGAGATCGGCGAGGGCTCGGCCGGTGGGGGTTCGGACGGGAACATCGTGGCCGGCCTCGGCGTTCCGGTGCTCGACGGGCTCGGGCCGCTCGGGGACGGCGCCCACGCGCGCCACGAGCAGGTGGTCACGGCCGACCTCCCCCGCCGCGCCGCCCTCCTCGCCGCGCTACTCCTCGAACTCTGATCGGAGCGGCTCGGAGCGCCGGCCTCCGGCCGTCGCTCCGGTCAGAGGATCTGACTCAGGAAGCGCTTGGTGCGTTCGTCGGCGGGGTTCGTGAAGAACCGGTCCGGAGGCAGACACTCGACGATGCTGCCCTCGTCCATGAAGGCCACCCGGTCGGCGACGGTGCGGGCGAAACCCATTTCGTGCGTGACCACGATCATCGTCATCCCGCTCTGGGCGAGGTCGTTCATCACGTCGAGGACCTCCTTGATCATCACGGGATCGAGCGCCGAGGTGGGTTCGTCGAACAGCATGACCCGGGGCCGCATGCAGAGCGACCGCGCGATCGCCGCCCGCTGCTGCTGACCGCCCGAGAGCTGGGCCGGGTGTTTCCCGGCCTGCTCCGGGATCCGGACCCGGCCGAGGAACTCCATGGCCCGCTCCCGGGCCTCCGCGGGCGTCATGCCGAGCACCCGGGTCGGCCCCAGCATGCAGTTCTCGAGCACGGTGAGGTGGGGGAAAAGATTGAACTCCTGGAACACCATGCCGATCTCGCGGCGGACTTCCGTGAGATCGGCCGTGTCCGCCCCGAGTTCCCGCCCGGCGAAGACGACGCGTCCTTCCTGGTGTTCCTCGAGGCGGTTGATGCAGCGGATCAGCGTGGACTTTCCGGAGCCGGACGGGCCGCAGACCACGATGCGCTCGCCCTCCGCGACCCGGAGATGAACGTCGCGGAGCACCTGGAACGCGCCGAACCACTTGCTGACGCCGTCGAGTTCGATCAACGGCGCTCC
>JAPPGX010000156.1 GCA_028877265.1 Acidobacteriota bacterium | reverse complement strand
TGGTCCCAGGTCGAAAACGTCTACCAGCGCCGCGCCGACCTGGTGCCGAACCTGGTGGCGACGGTCCAGGGAGCCGCCGATTTCGAACGGGAGACCCTCGAGGCGGTGATCTCGGCGCGGTCCCGCGCGACCGGCGTGCAGCTCTCCGCGAGTGACCTGCAGAATCCGCAGGCGCTGGCGCAGTTCGAAGCGGCCCAGGGGGCGCTTTCGAGCGCGCTCTCACGCCTCATGGTGGTGGTCGAGCGCTACCCCGACATCAAGGCCAACCAGAACTTCCTGAGCCTCCAGGATGAACTGGCGGGCACCGAGAACCGGATCGCGGTGGAACGCCGGCGCTTCAACGAAGCGGCCCAGGCGTACAACACGCGGCGGCGCGGCTTCCCCACCCGAATCGTGGCCGGCTTCTTCGACTTCGGCGAGGCGGCCTACTTCGAGGCCGAGGAGGGCGCCGAAACGGCGCCCGAGGTCGATTTCAGCCGTTGACGCTTCGGTCTTTGCGGCGGGCGCTGGGCGCCGCCGTCCTCTGCCTCGCCGTCCAGGGCGCCGCCTTCGGCCAGGAGACGCCACTGCCGGAAATGACCGGCCGGGTCGTGGACCAGGCGGACCTGCTGTCCGCCGCCGAGGAAGCACAGCTCGCGGACTTCCTCGCCCGCCTCGAAGCCGAGACCTCGGTCCAGCTCGTCGTGGTCAGCGTTCCGCGGATCGACGGCGCCATCGAGGACTTCAGTCTGCGGCTCGCGGAGGCCTGGCAGATCGGGCAGGCCGAGACCGACAACGGCGCCCTGGTGGTGGTCTCCCGGGACGACCGCAGGGCACGGATCGAGGTCGGATACGGCCTGGAGGCAGTGATTCCCGACGGTCTGGCGGGACGCATCATCCGTGACGAACTGGCGCCGCGGTTCGCGGCCGGGGATTTCGCGGGCGGCTTCGGCGCCACCGCGGCCGCCGTCGCCCAGGCGGCGCGGGGCGAATACCAGGGAGCCGGTGCCGGAACGAACCCGGCCGGACGACGCCGGCCGGCGCGGCGCGGGGTTTCGACCCTGGTTCTGGTCGGCGCCCTCCTGCTGCTCCAGTTGCTGGGCTACATCGGAAACGCCTTTCATCCAGCCGGCGCCGCGGCCGCCGGGGGCGGCATCGCGGCGCTGCTCGGCTTCCTGATGATCGGCGTCGGCTCCCTCTTCTGGCTGGTGCCGCTCGGCCTCCTTTCCGGCTTCGGCGCCACGGCCTTCACCAGGGCGACGGCCGGCAGCCGCAGCGGCTGGGGCTACGCGGGAATCCCCGGCGGCGGCGGCATGCTCTGGGGTTCTCCGGGGTTCCGCGGCGGTGGTTTCGGGGGTGGCCTCGGCGGCTTCGTCGGCGGCGGCGGCGGTTTCGGCGGGGGCGGCGCCAGCGGGAGCTGGTGATGCGGGAAAGACTCCCTCCGGCCTGACCATGCGCGTTCCGAAGCCCCTCCGTTCCCACCTGTCCGAGGAGGACCTCGACCGGATCGCGAACGCGATCTCCGAAGCCGAGCGAGAAACCTCCGGCGAACTGCGGGTCCACGTGGTGGCGCGCCTCCTGCCACTCGAAAACGCCCGCAAGCGGGCGGTGCGCGAGTTCTTCCGGCTGGGGGTGGACCGGACGAAGGACGGGTCCGGCGTCTTGTTGTTCCTGGCGGTCCGGTCCCACCGGTTCGAGATCGTGGCCGACCGGGCGATCAACGAAAAGGTCGGCGAGGAAGCCTGGAACGAGATCGCGCTTGAAATCACGAGCCACATCCGCGAAAACGGCATCGGCGACGGCCTTGAACACGGGGTGCGCCGCATCGGAGGCTTCCTCTCCGAGCACTTTCCCATCCAGCCCGACGACGTGAACGAGCTTCCGGACGAGGTCACCTTTGGCTGACTCGAATATAACAAGAACCCACTAATATTCTTATGATGATGTTGACAACGTGTCACGCAGCAATTCGTCCCGCGTGCTAGGCTCATGGCGCGTCCCGGCGCCTGCCGGGACGTACTCTCCGGGTTCCGGCCCCAGCCGGATACCCCCCGCATTCGAGGGAGAAACGCTCCGATGTCCGATCCGGTGAAAGGCGCCCCAACCGAATCAGGCTCGCCCCAGGGCCAGGTGCACCGCATGGTGCCGGTACTGCCCCTCCGGGACATCGTGGTGTTCCCGCACTCCTTCCTGCCGCTCTCCGTCGGCCGCAAGAGCACCATCCAGATGCTCCGCGACGCGACGCGCGAAGCCGCCGAGGCCGACCCGTCGGGCACCGGCAAGGTGATGCTCGCGGTCCTCACCCAGAAGGACGACTCGGTGGACCATCCCGGTGAGGACGATCTCTATCGCATAGGCACCGCCGCCCGGCTCGAGAAGCAGGTCCGGATGCGCGAGGGGACCGTCCGGATCGTGATCCGGGGCAGCTTCCGGTTCCGGGTCGAGCGGATCGTGCAGACGGAGCCCTACGTCCGCGCCGACATCCGCGTTCTGGACGGGACGGTAGGCGCCAACAAGACCGTGGAGTTCGAAGCGTTGACCCGGAAGATCCGCGAAGAGCTCCAGGAGATGATCAAGACGGATCTCTTCCCCCGCGCCCGGGAGGTCATGAAGACCCAGCTCGCCCGCGTGGGGAGCGCCGGCCAACTGGCCGACTTCGTCGCGGAACAGTTGCCGAGCCTGAACACCGAGATGCGTCAGGAAATCCTTCAGACGCTGTCCATCGAGGATCGGCTGGGTCTCGCCTACGCGGCGATCCTGCGGGAGAAGCAGGTGCGCGATCTCGGGCGGAGCATCGAGTCCAAGGTCAAGAGCGAGGTCGGCCGCACCCAGCGCGAGTTCTTCCTGCGCGAGCAGATGAAGGCGATCCAGAAGGAGCTGGGCGAGGGCGACGACTCCACCAAGGAGATGGACGAGCTCCGGGAGAAGATCGAGAAGGCCGGGATGCCCGAGGAGGCCGAGAAGGAAGCCCTGCGGGAGTTCCGGCGGCTCGGCCGCATCCCTCCCGCCTCCGCGGAGTACACCGTGGGGCGGACCTACCTCGACTGGCTGGTCCGGGTCCCCTGGGACAAGCGGACCGAGGACAAGTACGACATTCCGCGCGCCAAGGACATCCTCGAAGCGGACCACTACGACCTCGAAAAGGTCAAGGACCGCATCCTCGAGTTCCTGGCGGTCCGGGAGAGGAAGCCGGACCAGAAGGGACCCATCCTCTGTTTCGCGGGACCGCCGGGCGTCGGCAAGACCAGCCTCGGCCGGTCGATCGCCAAGGCCGTCGGCCGCGAGTTCGTCCGCCTCAGCCTCGGAGGGATCCGCGACGAGGCGGAGATTCGGGGCCATCGCCGCACCTACATCGGAGCGCTCCCCGGCCAGATCATCCAGGGCCTCGTGCGGGCGGGCACCCGGAATCCCGTCTTCATGCTGGACGAGGTGGACAAGCTCGGGATGGACTTCCGGGGCGATCCCAGTTCGGCGCTCCTCGAGGTCCTCGATCCCGAACAGAACGACACCTTCCGGGACCACTACCTGGACCTGGCGTTCGACCTGTCGGACGTCCTGTTCATCGCCACCGCGAACATGATGGATCCGGTGCCGCCCGCGCTCAAGGACCGGATGGAGATCCTCCACCTGCAGGGGTACACCGAGGAGGAGAAGATCCAGATCGCGACGCGCCACCTCATTCCGCGCCAGCTCGAGAACCACGGGCTCGACGACGAAACCGACCAGCCGATCTTCGACCGCGAATCGCTCGCGCTCATCATCCGGGACTACACCCGGGAGGCCGGACTCCGCAACATGGAGCGGTCCATCGCGAAGATCTGCCGCAAGGCGGTCCGCAAGCTCGCCGAAGGCGAAGAGGGACCGCTCCAGGTCACTCCGGAAGTCGTGAGCGACCTGCTCGGCGCGCCGACCTCACTGTCCAGAGAGCTGGTGGAACGCGTCAGCGTGCCGGGGGTGGCCGTGGGACTCGCCTGGACGCCCATTGGAGGAGATCTCCTCTTCGCGGAAGCCTCCCGCATGAAGGGAAACACCCGGCTGACCCTGACCGGCCAGCTCGGCGACGTGATGAAGGAGTCGGCGACCGCCGCCCTTTCCTGGGTCCGGGAGCACGGCGCCGCCTACGGGATCCAGACGGGCTTCTACCGGAAGTCGGACATCCACTTCCACGTGCCGGAAGGCTCAACGCCGAAAGACGGCCCCTCGGCGGGAATCACGCTGGTGGCGGCGCTGATCTCGGTCCTGACCGAAACCGTGTGCCGGCCCGAACTGGCGATGACCGGGGAAATCACCCTGACCGGCCATGTGCTTCCCGTCGGGGGGATCAAGGAGAAGCTGCTCGCGGCACATCGCTATGGGATCAAGGAAGTGATCCTGCCCCGGTTGAACGAGGGCACTCTGCTCGAGGATGTCCCGGACGAGATCCGGGACGCCCTGCAGATCCATCTGGTGTCCAGCCTCGAGGAAACCATCCCGATCATCTTCCCGGACCTCGGCCCCGCCCCGACCATCGGCGCGGGTCCCGAACCCGACCGCCTGCCGATGCATTAGCGTCGCGCGGGCGAAGCGCCCCGCTCCGCTACCACGGCAATGAGCACCCGAAGCTCTCACGACTCTTCGGATGCGGGGCGCTTCGCCCACGCGACGGTGGCGCGCATCGCTCCGCGATCCACGCCACCATTCTTCGGGGGGGGGGGGGGGGGGGGGGGGGGGGGGGGGGGGGGGGGGGGGGGGCTGGGGG
>JAPPGX010000068.1 GCA_028877265.1 Acidobacteriota bacterium | reverse complement strand
CAGCTAACAAAGTCTACTCCATAGCCATTTACACAGAAATCAGCACACTCCCCATGCGAGGGGTCTTGCCATTCCAGGCGACCGCATCAGCCGTACTCCTACTCTCTGTAGGCTGCTCCGAATCAGAAACGCCTGCCCCGACCGGTCCCGCCCCACCGCCTCCACCGCCGCCGCTCGCCGCCTCGTTCTCGCCCGCCGCCGACACCGTCCAGACGGGCCGGACGACCGAGTTCACGCTTGAGATCACCGGTGGCGACCCCACCGCCGCACCGGATTGGGGGTGCTCTGCGGCACACACCACGGTCGCATTGGCCACCCCAACCGCCACTGGATGCTCCGCCAAGGGAACGGGCAGCGGTACCACCACCATCGAGGCGGGCGTCACGCGGGGCGGGTTCTCAGCCGGCGCGTCCGCCAGCCTCACGGTCACCGCGCCGCCGCTCACCGCTGTCCTGTCGCCTGCCGCGGACACCGTCCAGGCGGGCCAGACGGCCGAGTTCACGCTTGGGATTACCGGTGACGACCCCAGCGCCGCACCGGCCTGGACGTGCGCTTCGGCTGACACCACGGTCGCATCTGCCGCCGCAACCGCTTCTGGATGCTCCTCCACGGGCACGGACACCGCCACAATTCGGTGATCGTCACGCGGGGCGCGCTCACGGCCACCGCTTCCACCAACCTTGGGGTGGCGGGTGTCTCGACACCCTCGCCGACGCCGACCCATCTCAGCTGATCCCACAACTGCGCCACTGAAAACCGCACCACCCGCCACCCAGCTATCACCACATCAGCACACCACTTAAGCCATAGTGCCTGGGTAGTTACGGGAGCGCGTCCCCCTTGCGGACGGCGTGCGCAAGCTGGCAGCCCCTTCCGTAAGGGAAGGCGGCGGCCCCGGCTCCGAGGGAGATTCCTGAATGAGCGGGCGCAACATAGCGGGGCTGCTGGCCGTTCTCCTGCTCGCCCCCGTCGTCCCGGTGGAGGGGCAGACGGCCCGCGTCGTGCTGGATGCCCTGCCAGACTCGCGCGTCGCGGCAAATCAGGACTTCGCCGAGCGCGAAATCCTCAACCGCTCCGCCCGCGACGACAACCGCATCACTGTCGTATGGGATGGAGAAGCCTATCGGTGGGCCACTCGGGAGAACCGCGAGTTGATCTACAGAGGCGGCGGTCTCTTTGGCGCCCACCACGCGTTTGTCGATCCCGAGGGCGGGGGCTGGATCAAGGTTACGGACCAACGCGACTTCCCCGAGCTTCTCCGCCTTGACGACGGCCCGAACATCCAATTCTACGAAAGTGCCTCAACGGGGCTCACCGTACTCACTTATTGGGGCTCTGCTTCCGAATTTGACCCGTAGCCCGGACCCCGAGGGGAGCCCCCGAGTGCGCGCGCGGTCCGGTCCCGTGGGCCGGCGGCGGGAGGTTTTCGGGAAGGTCGCCGATCTCCCCCGGTCCGACCTGGTCGCATGGCTCCGGGGCTACCCCGGCCGAGGCCCACGCCCCAGCGGTCTCCCCGAGATCCGGAGCGTGGAGGAGAATTCGAGCGGTGAGCCCCCCTACCGGCCGGCGAGCTTCTTCCCGCTCCCCGATATCGGGCTGTTAGCATTTGTACACTTGATGAACTGATCGCCCCTGAAAGGTGTTCCAGCGTCCCATGGCCATCACGAAACTGGTCCTGAAGATCGAGCCCGAATTGAAGGCAGAGGTGTTCCGCGCCGCTGGCGAGACGCGCCAGAGCGCCAGCCGGTTCACACGGGAAGCACTGCGCGCCGAGCTGGCTCGGGTCCGTCGCCGCATGAAGGCGACAGCCAGCCGGAAGAATCGCCGATGACCTGGCCCGATTGGGCGACGATCTGCCCCTGCTGACGACGCTGCTGACGACGCTGGCGGCGGTGGTCGGCGCGGTGGTGATGTGGGCGCGGATCTCGGACCGGACGGTCTCGCGGGCGGTGGAGAAAGCGGCCGCGGTCGCGGTGGATAGCCTGTACGAGCGACTGCAGAGCAACGATTTCCGGCACGTCGAGGCCAAGATCGAGAGCGCGAGGCGAAGGCGCACGCCGACCGGGAAGCAGTGGAATCCCGTGTCGGGGAACGATTCGACCGTATGGACGCACGCATCGAGCGCATGGAGGCCCGGCTGCGAGAGGACACAACGGCGATGGAAGCCCGGATCATGGCAGCGGTTCAGTGGCATCCAGAGACGGGCGACTCCGAATCCGGGCCTTGATTCTCCCTCCCCTACTGTGGGCCTCGAGGCGGTAGGCTGGGTTTCCTGAGGTTCTCTCTCGAAGGGGAAGGTATGGACGCAGAGATCGGCACTGTCGCAGCCCTGGCCGTGCTGCTGATCGGCCTGTTCGCCTGGTTACGGCAGGACATCCGGAAACTGGACTCCAAGCTGGACACCAAGACGGACTCCTTGCGTGACGATCTGTCCGCCTTCCGGGAGCGCATGGCCCACCTCGTGGGGCTCCTCGTGGGACTCCGGGAGGCCATCGCCCGGCGGACAGCGTAGCCCCGAGGAAGGCCGGATGACGAAGCGCAAGAAGGGTCTGCTCGACAAATTCAAGAAGAGCCTGGCCAAGGCCGAGGCTTCGGGAGTTGGAGGGCGGCCCGGCCGGCTCGCGGCGCGTTGGCCGCAAGCGGTGCCCGGGTCCCGGGGCACGTTTCGGCGGCTTGGAGACCGGAGGCGCGGTCCCTATCGGGAATGGTTCAGATGAGGGCCAACACCGCACCTGCAAGCGACACCAATCCGGGGTAACCGGCGAATGTGACGACAGTGACGTCATCATACACTGGTCTTCTGAAACACCAGCAGCAGATCAGGAAGATGATCCACCAGAGGATCGCCACCCCCAAGGGGTCCCCCTCTGTCGAAAGAATAAACACGGCCATAACGAGCAGTCCGCACAGGAAGCCCACCATAGCCACCACGATCCCGTTCAGAGGATCGATGGCGAGGTGTGCCACCGCTACCAGCAGGACGGGACCCACCACGGCCCAAAACGGCAGCCACATGTCGACCCCCGTAAGCTCGGGTGGTCCTTCGCCTGGCCCGGGCGCCCAGAGTAAGAGGGCTGCGAGGAGGAGGTTGCCGCCAATCGACACCCATGTCGCGAGAAACTTGCGGGCCCCTGCTAGCGTAGCGTCGTGCCGGTGGGCTACATCGGCGTCGTGTCCGCTGGAGCCGGTGTCGCCCCCGAGGCCCCGCAGGCGTAGCGGGGGCAACCGCCGTGGATCCACCTGCCGCAGCCGCGACTGGTTCTTGTAGACGAGCCGGTCGTTCTCGAAGGTCGCCTCCACGTAGGACTTGTTGTCGTTCCACCAGTGGTAGCTCGCGACGACCGGCCCGTCGAAACCGTCCGTGCACGAATCCGGCGTGCCTTCACGACCGAGCAACCGGGCGACTTCCCCGTAGCTCATGCCCCGCTTGAGGGCCCGGAACTGGCGTAGCGTGACGTAGGGGATACGCTCGAATCTGGCCCCCGCGGGCCGTGGCTGAGCGGTCCGGTCCGGCGAGGTCCCGGTTTGTCCCAGCCGCGACTGGTTCTTGTAGACGAGCCGGTCGTTCTTGAAGGCCGCCTCCATGTAGGATTTGTTGTCATTCCACCAGTGGTAGCTCGCGACGACCGGCCCATCCGAACCGTCCGTGCGCGAGTCCAGTGTGCCTTCGCGACCGAGCAGCCGGACGACCTCCCCATAGGGCATGCCCTCCTCTACAGCCCTGTATTGGCGCAGCGTGACTCGCTCGATACCCATCCCATCGACTCCTCACCAGGCGCACGCCGCATACAGCCGACCCGCGACGCACCCTCAGCGACCTGCGCGATCCCATCGGACCCGCTTCGGCCATCCGTCGCCATCGGCGCGGCGCGCACCGGCTACGGACGAGACGTGATACTCCAACCTCCCGCTGATGCCCGCAAGCGAGAACCGGTGGACGGATCGAACCACCGGCGTGTAGAATGCACCCGGCGCACCGTTTCCGGGGTAGGCCCCGACGTGCTATGAGGGAATCATCCAGTCTTCAACCAACGACAGAGGGGGGTGGTCCTCATTCCGGTGAAGTCCGCAGTCAGAGACGAGGTCTGGGCGCAAATGGTCCAGACTGACCGGTTGCAACGCTACTACGGCGAATTGGTTAACCAGCAGGTCAGGCTTAATCGCGTGATGGCCGGGGTCACGACGGCTTTCGCCATGGTTACGCTGGCCCTCATCCAGCTTTCCTCGGACTACGCCTGGGCGTTTGCGCTCGGCACGATCGCCGGTAGCATCGTCCCGTTTGTCTACCGTTCCGACTCCAAAATCTCACGAGCACTGGAATGCCGCAGGGAACTCGGGTACTCGTACGAGCAGCTGCGGAGCCTCTGGCTGACCATCGAGATCAACGAGGGGCAGAACGCCGAGATATTGAAACAGCTCCAGGAATTGACGACGCGGGTCGACAACGCCACGTCTAAAATGCCCGAGGTCGGTGCAGGCCATCCCCTGCTGCGTTGGCGAACCGAGCGAAGCGCCTGAGAGTACTGGGAGAATGAACGGCAAAGACAAACGCGCACCGCAGCCTAAGACCAACAAGGGGTGGCTGCCATCGAAACTCCCCTGCCCCCGCCTCCGAGGAAGCACTGAGCTGATTGAGGCCGGAGCGATTCCGTTCCGGAGACCTGACTCCATCCGACACTGACACGCCAGCCCAAGTTTAACATCCAAAAACTTATGTGGTTGGTGGGGCGTCATTTACGGGTGCGAAAAAGGTCAATAGGGCACTACACTCCTCCGTTTGTTCGTACTTTGTTCGGTTTGTGATACCCCGTCAGACGATCGTTTTCATCACCCCTCCGGGCTGCGGATCGACGCCGAGGACCTCATAGATCGCCCGCTGTCTGGCCTCCGGCTGGGTGGCCTGGCGCAGATGCAGTGTGCGTCCGTCGGGCCGGGCGAAGGTGGCGGTGACGCGGTGCTGGCCCTCGAGGACGCGGCGCAGCGTCGTCCAGCTCGAGCGATGCCCCCGGGCACGCAAGCGGGCACGGATGAGCTGGACGAGCTGGTAGGCGACCACGGTGATGAAGAGGTGGCCCTCGGCACGCACCGGCTTCTGATGATAGATCGGTCGCAGACCCAGTTCCGACTTGAGCGACCGGAAGACGGCTTCCACGTCGGTGAGTGTGCTGTAGGTGCGCCAGAGCGTCTCCTCATCCCACTCCGTTTCGCTGCTTCGCCGGCAGTAGACACCCGGGTGGGTTAGGATCGAGCCGTCGATCGGACGGCGGGTCCAGCTGATGGCCACGGCCCGTTTCCCGTCCCCAGGGACTCACGTGCCTACCATACGGAGCGGCTTTTTCTCCATTTGCGCGCGATGGAATCAGATGTCTTCGATCGGCAAGGTCGGCAGCCGATCGTGCGGTCGCGGTCGACTTGGAAGATTCCTTGCCATGAATGACGGCTTCTCGGAACCCGACCGCGCGGGCGGCCGCCCTCACTCCCACTCCCCCTCCGCATCCTTCCGGAGCGAGTCGGCGAGCCCGTGGTCCCCCTCCCCGCGCCGCGCGGACCGTTCGGCGAGGTCGACGCGCCGCCCGAGGTCTGCGAGACCGCCTGCCCGCGCGACCACATAGATGGCGGCCGCAACCGCAACCAGCCCCAAGCCGATGTGCACGCCGATCACGGCACCGTGCTCTGCGAGGATCGCCCGCCGGAACGGAGCCAGGTAGTCGAGCCGTTCCCCGCCGAGAAGAACGGTCGCGCCCGTGATCGCGGCGGTGAGCCCCGCGCTGATCCTCCAGGGCTGCACCGGCGGGCTTAGATTTCCGTCCCTCCCGAACGGAGGCTCGCAAGCATGCGTTCCGCACGCACCCCGCTCGCGTGGACCCGGAATCCCGCCGCGACCCTGGGCCCGAGATGCTGCACGGCGTAGTGGTCCGAGGCGATCTCGACGTTGACGCGCCCGCTACGTCCGGCGGCATCGACGTACTCGATCTGGACATCGGGAAAGAGAACCCGTCCCTCGGGGTCGACCGGGAGGCCGAGTTCGGTGGCCGCGCGGTGCCGTTCGGCCTCGGCTGCCCGCCGGCCGAGCCTGTGTCGCGCGGGCTCGCTCCGTCCGTAGACTGCGCCGCTGAGCTCGCGCTCGAGCCGGACGCGTCGGACCCGGGCGCCGCCCCGGGCGAGGCGCTCGCGTTCCCTCCGGGCCGCCCGGTAGACGGCCGCGTCGTGGGCGAGCTGTTCCCGCCGGAATCTGAGGGTGTACGTGAACCGCTGCCCGGGGTCGATACCCTGCCCTTCGGCGAGATCGCGGAGAACGGACGCGCCCTTCGCGGTGGAGGTGAAGAGGGCGTAGGGGGTTCCTCCCGCGTCCTTGCCTGCGAATTCGCGCGCGAGCCCCTCGCGGATCCAGGTGTTGACCGCGCGCCTCGCCGCGCGGTGCCGGCCGCCGAAGTGGGCGTCGGCAAGCTCCCCGAAGGGGACGAGGCAGTAGATCCCGACATCGGCGAGCGCCCGCTCGGAGCGCTCCCGGAAGGTGAGCGGCCTCTCCCTTTCCGCCGCCCGCGGCTCCTGTTCGCGGACCTCCTTCTCGTGAGCGGGGTCCGGACGATGCCGTTCCGGCCCGGTCCTCCGCGGGTCTCCTCCGATCGTGCGTCCGCGCATCGTCCTCTCTCCTCCAGCTGGTCGTCAGCGTCCTCTCGAGAAGCTCCGCTCCGGGATCGGGAGCGGCCGCCCGGGCCGGAGAACGGGCTCGGTGGCCGGGGCCCGGGTGGCCGCCGCGGGAACCGATTCCCGTGAGGCTTCGCGCTCCCGGCTACGCTCGAGCACATAGTCGGAGATCCGCTGCGCGTCCGCCGCGGCCCGCCGGATCTCCCTCGGGTTCTCCTTGAGCGCCGCGACCCACGCCTCGACGTAGGCCGCCCCCCGGCTCGGATCGTGACCCACGCCGACCCGCTCGCCCGTCATCATCGCGCTGATCTCCGCCCGGAGCTCCTCCTTGGCATACGCGGGCGAGCCGAACCCTTCCGTCATCCCGACGATCAGGCATGCGCGGTTCATCCGCTCCGGATGCCCCGTGCTGTGGCCGAGCTCGTGGAGCGCCGTCTGGTAGAAGTGGTTCGCGGAGGGGAACTGCCCCCGCTCGGGGAGGGTGATCTCGTCCTTCTCGAGCGAATAGAAGGCGCGGTCGCCCGCCACATGCCGGATCGGGACCCCGAGATCGGCAAGCACCCGCTCGGCATGCTGGTGCACCTTCCAGAGCGGCTCGGCCGGGGTCGCGCTCCGGGGCGCGAGCCCGTCGGCCTGCTCGGCGTTGAACACCGTGTACTGCCGCACCACCGGGGTGGCCAGCCGCTCGCGACGGTAGACGCGCTTGCCTTCCCCGTTCACGACGGGCCGCCCCCGCCCGTCCTTCACCGCCACCTTCCGGTGGTCGCGGTAGGAGAGGATCCGGGTGCCGCGCTCCCCCCTCCGGACCTGTCCCCCCCTGAGCTGGATCTGGCGGTAGGTCCCCCAGCGGACGTCGGAGTAGCCCTTCGCCTCGGCCACCGCGGCTAGGTGCAGGCTGTTCCCCCCTGCGTAGGGGCGGCCGGTGTCCACATTCGAGGGGAGGATCCGCTCGCCCGGCCCCCACGGCTTCTGCCAGGGGGCGGTGCCCTTCCGGATCTGCCCGATGATCGCGTCGGCGAACCGGCGGTGGTACTCCTCGGGGTTCATCGCTCACCCTCCTCCTCCCACACCGACCCGGGATCCGCTCCCGCCTCGGCGATCTCCTCCTCGGTGCCCACCTCCTCGGGGAAGAGCCCGTACTCGGCGGCGAGCTCCGCCGGCACCTCGAGCGCCTCGCTCCCGTCGCGCGCGAGCTCGAGGTCGAACTCCCCGAGCGTCCCGACCCGTATCCGCCGCCCCCCGCCTTCCGTCCGCATCACGTCGCCTCCTCCGGTATTCGCGCCGCGCGAGCTTTCTCCCCGACGGCCTCGGTGATCCAGCGGTTCCCGGCCGCGTCGTAGCCCTGCACCCGGATCGCCTCCTCCACGTAGCGGCGCCCCCCGCGCCGGGTCATGTGGAGGACGAGGGCGATCCCGTCGACCACCCCCCGGCAGGTGACCTCCCAGGGGAGAGCGCCCTCGGCCTGCATCGCGCAACTCGCGAGCCGGGAGAGGGCGGAGCGGGCGTTGTTGGCGTGCACGGTGGTGAGCGAGCCCCCATGGCCGGTGTTAAGCGCCTGGAGGAGGTCGGCCGCCTCCCCGCCCCGCACCTCGCCCACGACGATGTGGTCGGGCCGGTGGCGGAGCGCGTGGCGGACGAGGTCGCGGATCGAGACGGCGGGCCCCTCCCCCGGGCCGCCCCCCGCCTCGAGGCGGAGGCAGTTCGGCCGCTCGATCCGGAGCTCGAGGGTGTCCTCGATCGCGACGATCCGGTCCTCTTCGGGGAGGAGCCCGATGAGCGCGCCGAGGAGCGTGGTCTTCCCCGACCCCGTGCCTCCGGAGACGAGAACATTCCGCCGCGAGCGGAGCGCGTGACGGGCCGCCCGGTACACCTCCTCCGGAAGCGATCCCATCCCGACCAGGTCGGCGGCCGTGAAGGCCCGGCCCCCGAAGCGGCGGATCGTGATCGCCACCTCCGGGCTCGCGGGGGGCGCCGCTATAGCGACCCTCGAGCCGTCCCGGAGCCTCGCGTCGAGGACCGGCCTCGAGGCGGGATCGAGCCCGAGGGGGCGGGCGATGTGGATCGCCGCCCGGTAGAGCGCCGCGGCATCGAGCGCGGGCGCATCCACCGGCTCCATCGCCCCGCCCCGCTCAACCCAGACGTTCCCCGGCCCGTTGACCATGAGCTCGGAGACCTCGGGGTCGTCGAGCACCCCCTCGAGCCCCGGAAGAAACGGCCTCAGGTGCCCGATCCCGCTCGCCCGCATCAGAGCCGCCCTTCCTCGCGGAGCCGCCAGTAGCCCTTCTCCCTCGGGAGGTAGTGCGGCTTCAGGTAGACGCGCCGGGCCGGGAGCGAGCGCGTCCCGTCGTAGGGGAGGCAGATCGCTTGGCAGTTGTCGAGAAGCGAGAACTCGCGCGGGGTGAAGACCGGCTCCCGCGAGGTCCGGAACGACTTGCTCGTGCCGATCGTCCCCCGCCCGCCGCCCGGGCGCCCCGAGAGGAGGGAGAATTCGGGCCGGCCCGTGGTCTCGCTGAATGTGTAGGAGGGCTGCGTCCTCATGACGCTCCCGCACATCTCCGAGGCGATCCGCGCCGAGGACTCGTCGGAGAGCGATAGGAAGATCCGGGTCCTGAGCGTCTGGACGAGCGTCCGCCAAGCGTCGTTTCCGGGCAGCACCGAGCGGAGCGATGAGATCGACTGCGTGGCGACGATCGGGATGCAGCGGCACTGCCGCGTCAGCGCGAACGCCTTCTCGTCCCCCCCGGGATCGTCCTGGCCCACGGTGGCGAATGCCTGATATTCGTCGCAGATGAACGCTGCCGGCCGCATGTACCGCCGGGGACGGCGGGCAGCCGCCGCCGGACGGCGGAGAAGCGCCTGCATCCAGGCGTTCTTGAGGAGGACGCCGATCGCCCTGCCGAGGGCCGGGTTCGCCCCCGCCGGCATGTTGAGCGCTAGCACCTTCCCCGACTCGATCAGCTCCCCGAGCGGGGGAAGCCGCCGCCTGAGCCCGGGGAGGGGCGGACCCGCGGCTGCGGCCTCGCCCACGTCACGCGGCCCCGCGGCCGCGCGGCCCCTGTCCATATACATCTGTTCACCCGGCCGGGGAGGCGGCGGACAGAAGACACGCGCCACCTCGGGCTCGTCGAACAGCGAAAGGAAGACGCTGATGCCCTCGACGATCGAGGTCCTGAGCTTGGCGTCGAGCACCGTCCAGTCGTTTCGGTACCACCGCTCGATCGCCTCGACCTCCTCCCTGAGTTCGCTTCCGGCTCCCGCCGCGGGGGCCGCGACCTCGAAGGGGGTCCCGAGTTCGGCGAGCCTCTCCCCGAGCTCAGGGTCCAGGCGACAGCGAAGCTTCACCGCCCCGGGGTCGGACTCCCACCTCCACTTGCCGAGCGCCCCGGCGGCGGCGACCAGGTCCTCCCGCGTGATCACCGCCTCTCCCGGGCACGCCTCGGCCGCGAGATCCCTCGCCTCCTGGATCTTCCGGGCGAAGAGCTCGGCATCGATCGTGCAGCGGTAGACATCCCGGAGAGTCACCCACTCCCCGGGGAGGAGCCGGTGGAGCTGGATGATCCACCGGACCAGGTTCGTGTAGGCCTGCTGCCAGAAGGGCTCCCGGCTCTTCCCGAAGAGCTGGTTGATGAGCGTCGAGACGCTGTAGGCGAGCGAATAGGTGTCGAGCATCCGATCATCGAGCGGATTCCACTGCCAGCTCCCACCGAGCCCGATCTCGATGTAGTCCTCTCCCCGCCCGGCCTGCTCGAGGATCCGGCGCACCCCGTGGCAGAAATCCCCCTTGACCTCGAGGACGAGGCCGGCAGCCCGGCGGTCGGGCCGCCCCGCCTGCCAGGAGAGGATCTGGGTCGCGAAGGGATGCATGCACGCCGAGGTCTTCCCGGACCCTACCGCGCCCACGACGAGGATCCCGGTGTAGAGCCCCGCCTCCGGGATGGTGAGCCAGGAGGGGCGCTCGCCCTCCCTAAGGACGGTGGGGTGGTGGAGCTCCCCGACGACGAGCGAGGGCTCCGGATCCTCAGGGGAGGCGGGCCAGGAGGGGAGCCGGCCACGGCCGCGGGAGCGGACGCGGGGCTCGAACCAGACCCGCCAGACGGAGATGAGAAGGCTTCCGGCGAGCAGCACGGCGACGGCGGGCGCGGCATGGTACCAGACGCGCACCGCCGCGTGGATCGCCGGATCGTGGAACCCGACCAGATCCAGGAAAGGGTTCTCGCCCGGCGCGGGGAAGGGCGCCCGTAGAGCGCGGACGGCGGCCGCCGACGCCGCGAGACCGGCGAGGACGAGGCGCGACCGCCGCCGGACGACGCCGGCGGTGCGCGCGGAGCCGGCGCTCAGCACCATCCTCCGGGGAGCCGGCTCGACCGCCAGACGGCGGCCGCGTCGATCTCCGGCCAGGCCCTCACGCTCCGCTCGATCTCGCGCAGCGCCGCGATCCTCCTGAGTCCCGACTGGATGTCTCCCGGCACGGGGAGCGCCTCGTCGCTCCCCTCGAGGATCGCACGCTCGATCCGCTTGCGCTCGCTGCGGGCCGCCCGGCCCTCCCCGGACGAGGGGGACGGGTCGGGGACCCGGCAGAGGTCGAGAGCCCTCCGCGACCGCCGGAGCTCCCGCACGGCGCGGACGATGGCGACGACCTCGACCCGGTGGCCCCGCGCGCGAAGAGCCTCCCATAGGCGGCGGTGCCCGCCCGCCCACTTCCGGAGAGGCCTGATCCTTGCATAGCCCGGATCGGTAAATGCGAAGAGCGCGCGACCGCCGCCGAAGGCGACCGGAAACGCGCGTGGGAAGTAGAGCACCCGCTGCGGCGCACGGCCTCCGGAGAGGCGGCTCGGGAGGAGTTCCCGCTTGATCCCGGCCGCCTCGAACGCGCGGACCTGCTCCGTCGCGGTGGGGAGCCAGGGGAGCCCGGGGTGATCGACCACGTAGTCGAGCGAGAGGAGGCGCACCACGACCGCTTCCGTTCCTATGCGCCAGCGCCCACGTTGGGGATCGAGGCCGAGCGCCCGGTAGACCGTCTTGGAGCGGATGCGGCATACCTTCCGGCCCTCGAGCACCCTCTCGACGGCGATCTTCCGCTCCAACATCCTCCGGACGACGCGGGCCGCCTGCGGCAGGCCGACTCCGAGGAAGGCGGCGAGCTGCGCGCGGGTGAAGAACCCGCCGGTCGGGCAGACGAGGGCGATCCAGTCGGCGTGGCGCTCCGGCCATCCGAACCGGAGGAGCGGCTCTCCCCTCCCCTCGACGGTCCCGGTCACCGCTCCTCCCCGGTAACCAGTGCCCTGTCGGCCTGGAGGTAGGTGATGAGGAGCCCCATCGGGTTGTAGAGGACGAGCTCCTGGGGGATGGCCTCGAGGAACTCGAAGCGGAGGGTGAGCGACCACCGCTCGCGCCGGAGCTCCTCCTCGCCCGCGAGGTGCACGAGCTCGAAGTCCGCCGTCGCGCCGTGCGGCGGCTCGGGGGCCGGGTGGATGCGGAGCACGACCTCCTCGACCTGGAGCTCGGTGCCGGCGGTGCCGGCGGCCACCGCGGCCACATCGGAGCCCTCCCTCGTGAAGGCGGCATTCGCGAGCCCGGTCGAAAGGAAGCGGAGGCTCCGGGTCCACTGCTCCTCGACGGTCGCCCGGCGGCGGGAGTAGTGGTCGGCCACGAACCGGTTGAGGAAGTACTTGGTGGTGGGATCCAGCGGGTCGGCCTCGGCGGTCGCGGCCTCGTATGCGACGGCCTCGGCGCGGCCGACCTCGTCGACCCGTACGACGATCGGCCTCGGGGGCCCGGCGAGCGCGAGCCGGACGAGGACGAAGGCGAGGGCGAGGCACGCCCCCGAGAGCACGACGGCGAGCGTCCGGAGCTTCCGGTTCGCCTGGACGGCCTCGCCCCAGATCTCGGCGTACTCGCGGCCCGCGTCGGGTTCAGGTGTCATGGCAGTTCTCTCATGGGTTCAGCCTCCGGCGGCTCCCGCGGCCGCCCGGGCGGGCGCCGCCTTCGCGCCCCCCCGGACGACGAGCGCCGTGATCCCGGATCCGACGGAGCCGGAGCCGGAGACGAGCATCGCGGAGAGCTCGCCCACCTTGAGGCCGGCCAGGAGTCCGGAGACGACGAGCGGTAGGAGGACGGCGGCCCAGAGCCCGAGCTCGGCCGGATCGGCGGTGCCGGTGCCCATGAGGGCCCCGGTGTAGGTGGTGACGTAGCCCATCCCGACGCCCATGAAGACGCGGAGCACGGCGCCGGCGACGACTCCGTAGAGCGTGTAGGTCATGAGCGAGCGGAACCATCCCCAGAAGAGGAAGCTCATCGGCTCGAAGAGGAGCCAGGGGATGAAGACGGGTCCGAGCAGCACGGTGATCGCGAGCGCCACCTGCGCCCAGATGACCTGGGCGTAGGTGAGGCTGAAGAGCGCCAGGAGGCCGAGGACGAGGGGGATGCCCATCGCGAGGGTGACGAGCGAGGAGAGGAGCACGCTGACCCCCTCGGTCACGACCGAGAGGAGGCTCCCCGTCGACCAGGCGTCGCCGAGGGCGCCGGCGAACGCCTGGAGGAGCGCGGTGAGCTCGGTGTAGCCGACCGAGACGACATCGGAGATGAAGAGGTTCTGGAGCCAGGTTCCGCCGCCGGCGACGGTGGCCGGGAAGGAGAGCCCGACGCCGGGGATCGGGAGGGCGTAGTAGTGGAGGAGCGTCCGGGGGATGGCGACGGCGAGGACGAGGCGGACGAGCGCCCACGGCTCGAAGCTCCCGCTGAAGGCGATCCTGAGCCCCGTCCAGGCGACGGTGACGGCGCCGAGCCCGGCCCAGAGCTGGAGGCCGAGGGCGAGGACGTCGGGGGCGGCGTTCCCGATCACCGTCTCGAGCACGATGTCCAGGAACCCCTTGAAGTCCTGGAGCCGGTCGGGCGGGATCGTGGCCGGCACATTCGGGTCGACCGTCTGCGGGGGCGGGATCTGCACGCCGGACGCTCCCGGGGCCTAGCCGCCCATGTAGAACGAGGGGAGCCGTAGGAGGAGCCCGTTCCTGAGGCCCTCCCGGTTCAGGAGGGCGGAGCTCCGCATCTCCCCGACGGTCCGGTTGGTCCGGAGCCGCGCCTCCCGCCAGGCGGCGAGCCGCTCGAGCCGTGCCCGCTCGGCCTCCTGGGTCCGCTGCGCCTCGCCCGCGGCCTGGTAGGCGAGCACCTGTCCGACGGCGGCGTCCAGGCGCCCCTGCGTGAGGGCGGCCGCGACCCCGGACTGCCGGAGCGCGGTGTCCGAGAGGTTCCCGTTGGCAGCGAGCTCCCCGAAGGAGGTCTCGGCACCGGCGACCGCGGCGGTGAGCGCGGCCGCGGCGTCCATCGTCGCGTAGTCGAGGACGCGCTGCCGGTCGGCGGCCTCGCGGGAGCGGCGGTAGTCGCCGACGGCGCGGGTCGAGGCCGCGGGCGGCTGGTCCCCGTAGAGCTCGAGCACGTCGGCCTCGGAGACGGCGTCGGCCTGGTCGCGGATGTCCCGCCAGTGGTCCGTCAGCGCGGTCCCGGTGCCCATCCCCCGGACGGCAGTCACGAGCTCGCCCGCCGCGCCGCTGAACTCCGCTCCCCACCCGAGGCCGTCCGTGACGAGCCCGAGCGGGCCCGCGGCGAGCTCGGTGAACGGGTCGCCGAGCGCCCCGACCTCGCCGCGGGCCACCTCCTCCATGTAGTCGAGCTGGTCCTCGAGCTCGTCGAGCTGGCGGGTCATCGTCCGCATCTGGCGCACCTGGTTGGCGATCTGGGTGGCCTGGTTGACGATCATCTGGGCGCGCTGGACCGCGCCGCTGATCGCCCCGAGGAACGCGTCGGCCGGAGCCGGGGCCGTCAGGACCAGGGCGGGAACCAGGAGGAGGGGAATGAGGGTCCGGTGGCGCATGGGATGCTCCTTCTCGTGTCAGGGCCGGGTCCCGGGCCTCGGGATCAGGACGTCGGAGGTGAGCCAGATGCGGAGCCGATGGCCCGCGCGGATCGTGATCGTGGGAAGCCGGTTCAGGAACCGGTCGAGGATCCCGAGCGCGCCCTGGCCGAGCCCCTGGCCGATACCGGCCTGGAGCCCGTAGGGCGGGGCACCGGCGAGGGTGAGCCCGCTCAGGACGCCGACGGCCCCGGCGGCGGCGAACGTCGAGAAGTAGTGGCGGTCGACCTCGTCCAGAAGCGCGCTCTCGCCGGCCTGGTTCAGGCCATCGAACTCGAGCGAGATCCAGCTCCCGTCGGGAAGGACGAGGCGGTGGAAGGCGACGGCGAGCCGGCTCTGGTCCCGGTTGCTTACGGCCCCGGCGGTCCCGACGGCCCGCGTCCCGCGCGGGATCAGAACCCGCTGGCGGTCGGCCGAGTGGAAGGGGACCGACACCATGGCGAGCACGGGGCCGGGGAACTCGCCCGTGAGCTGCGTGACGAGAACCGCCTCGAGAAAGGAGCCCTCGTGGATCCGCTCCCACCCCGGAGGATCGGCCGATCGGACCAACCGGGCGGGGTCGAGTGGATCGGCGGGCGGGCGGAAGGGGGCAGGCGGCGGTGCGACACCTGGGACGGCGGGGGACGGAGGGGCGGCGCCGAGCGCGGCGAGAAGCCGCTCCTCGGCCGCCAGGTCGTACTCGAGCGCGCGGGCGGACCCGCCGAATGTCGCGAGCGCCGCCTCGAGGGCGCCCGCGACGGAGTCGTCCCCGGCGGCCGGCGGATCGCCGGCCTCCCGGGGGGCGGGTCCCGGAGGACCCACGCCCGCGTCCGGGTCTCTTCGGGACACGGCCAGGGGGAGGGAGCGGAGCGAGCGGGCCCGCCGCTCCACCTCCTCTAGCCGGAGCGACTCGCGGAGCTCCGCCTCGGCTGCGCTCATCCCGGGGCCGTCGCCGGGAATCCCGGCCTCCTCACCGGCCCCCGCGGGCGGCAGCGCTCCCCCCTCCTCCAGGCGCTCCAGCTCGTCGGCCCGCGCCTGGGCGGCGGCCACGAGCACCTGGCGCTCGGACTCCTGGCGGATCCGGTCCTCGAGCGAGCGCCCCATCCCCTCGCCGACCGCCTGGGCCGGCGTGGCCACCGGGAGAGCGGCCTCCTCACCGCCCCCGCCACCGACCGCGAGCGAGAGGAGGAGCCCGCCCACCAGCACAGCGGTCACGGCCACCCCGGCCTTCGTCACGAGCCCGCCCGGAAGCGCTCCCTCGGGCGGCCTGACGAGCTTCTTCCAGCGGCTCACCGGAACCTCTCCCGGGGCACGAACCGCCAGCTCATCCGCTCGTCGCCGATCTGGAGCCACCCGTCGCCGAGCACATGCCGGGCGATGTAGAGCCCGTCGGCCGTCAGGTCGTAGGCGACGAGCGACGGCTCCCCGTCCAGGAGCTCGTAGAGCGCCGGCGACTCCTGGGCCCGCGAGCGGAGGTAGGTGAACTCCCCGTCGTGCCACATCGCCTCGACGAGGAAGGGGCGCTCGGCAGCCTCCAGGTCCAGCCGGTAGTCGAACGCCAGCCGTGTCGGGTAGGCGGCGCGGAACGCCTCGATCTCCGCCTCGGCGCCCGCGCGCGCCTCCCGCGCCGCCTCGGCCGCCCCGGCCGCCATCTCCCGGTAGGCCGCGACCTCGCTCCTGGCCACGAACGCCGGCCCCTCCCCCCCGTCGAGGGATGCCCCCTCCCCGGCCGCCGCCTCGAGACGGACGAGGAGGTGGGGCACCTCGCCCGTCCGCTCGGAGACAAGGAAGGAATAGATCCGCCCGGACTCGCAGACGAGCGCGATGTTCGTCCCCAAGTCCGGGGCCAGGGGCTTCACGAACGCGACGTTCGCCGCCCCGGTCAGGTGCCAGTACTCCGCGTCGCCGACCACGAAGTCGAGGATGTTCTCCCCGGGGGGGAGGACGATCACCGTCGTGTGGCGGACCCGGGTCCGGAGCCGGTGGATCCGGTCCTCGCCCCCGGCGGAGACCGTCACACGGAGAAAGGCATCGCCATCCGGCTCCTGCGCACCGGCGCCCGAGGGATGTGCCGGGGGGAGGAGGATCGTGAGGAGGAGAAGTGCCGTTCGGGTTCCCATCGTGGTTGAGCTCCCTCAGGTGGATGTGGAGGTGCGGGCGGGATCGTCTCTCCCCGCGAGTACCTCGAGGGCCCGGTCGAGCCCGTGGCGCTCGACGGCTTGGGCGCGCCGCTCCGCGTCGGTCGCCGACGAGGTGTAGAGCCAGTAGCTCTCGGGATCGACCTCGAGGCGGAGCACCGCGGCCTCGTCCGGACGCCGGAGGTAGAGCTCCCTTTTCGGGGCCAGCTCCCGGATCCGGTCAAGCTCCGAAGCGTTCAGCCGGAAGAGCGCCCCGACCTCATCGGGGAGCGCCGGATTGGCGAGAAAGAGCTTCGTCGGGATCGACTCGAGGAGCGCCGAGGCGCCGGAGGTCTCCGTCAGGTCCACGGCCGACTGCGTGGCGAGCACGAGCGCGGCGTTCTTCTTCCGCCAGGTCTTGGCCGCCTCTGCCAGGTAGCCGAGCACGGCCGGGTCGGCGAGGTAGCGCCACGCCTCGTCGACCACCATGAGCTTGAGCCGCGCGGTCTCGGCCGGGTCCTCCACCTCGAGGCGCATCCGCTCAAGGAGGTAGGCGAGCGCCGCGTCGCAGAGATCCGCGTGCTCGGCCGCGCCCGCGAGATCGATCACCTGCCAGTCGGCGAACTCGAGGTCCGGCTCCCCGTCGGCCGCGTTGTCGAACCAGGCGCCCCAGGCGCCGCCCTCCGTCCACCGGCTCATCGCCGGCCACATCGCCTTCGGGAGCGAGCCCGCGAGCACGCCGAGCCGCCGGCGCCCAGGCCCGAGCGCGTAGAGGTCCTCGACCCGGGCGCGGACCTCGCTCGTGTCCGCCCCCGAAGCCTCCCACCCCCCGATCCGGAGCAGCCGGAGCACCCACCCGGTGAGGAACTGGTAGGTGCGCGCCGTGGCCGGGAGCGCGAACGGCCGGAGCCGGAGCGCGGGCTCGGCCTCCCCGGGGGAGAGCTCGAGGTAGCGGCCCCCGAGGAACCGGGTCAGCCACCGGTAGGAGCCGCCCAGGTCCAGGATCAGGACCCGGGGGTCGTAGCGGAGCGCCTCGACCAGGAGGAAGTTCAGCGTGAAGCTCTTCCCCGAGCCCGTCGCGCCGAGCACGAGCGTGTGGCCCACGTCGCCGGCGAAGAGGTCGTAGTGGTAGGCCGTCCGCCAGGGCGTCTCGAGCACCGCGAGCGACTCCCGGCCGAGATGCCGGCTCCGCTCCCTCCCCCGGGGAGGCCCGAAGAGCGGCGCGAGGCAGGCGGCCACCCCCGCCGAGACGAACACCTTCCTGACCTGCCGGGCGCGGGCCTGGCCCGGGAGCCGGGAGAACCAGGCGGGAAGCTGGCCGTAGGCCTCCCGGATCACTTTCGCGTCGTGCGCGGCGAAGAGCCGCCGGAGATCCCCCTCCAGCCGGCCGGTCCGGCCGAGCTCCCCATGGAGCGCCACCGTGAGCGAGACCTCCCCGTAGCCGACGCCGTCGGCCTCGAGCTCGACGAGCGCATCGCCCAGCCGGTCGGACTCGGCTGCCGCGGCCGAGTCGACCATCGCGGCGGCCGTGCCCTCGGTCTCGCGCATGTGGGCCGTCATCGAGTAGCGCTTCGCGAAGTAGTGGCGCTGCGCACCGCGGATCCGGCGCCTCGCCGCCTCCATCGTCCACGGCCGCCACTCGAGCGAAACCGTCATCACCGAGTCCAGGCAGTAGAGCTCCCGGAGGAGGTGGGCATGCGCGCGTCCGGGAGGGGAGAGGAGGGAGTAGAGGACCACCGGCTCCCCGTCGAGCCGGAGATGCGAGCGCTCCGCCTCGAGCTCCGAGAGCGCGAGCCGCCAGTTCATCCCGCTTCCCGTCGCGCCCTCCCACACCGTGCCCGGACGGTTGACGAGCTCCGAGAGGAAGCGGGAGCCCTCCGCGGGACCGAGGATCCGGATCGGCGTCTCCTCGCCGACGAGCGCGCGGCCCGCGTCCACGATCCCGCGGAACCGGCCGGCCGCCGCCTCGATCTCGGAGGCGATGTAGGCCGCGGCCGCATCATGCCTCCGGCGCAACCACTCCCCGAGGCGCGAGCGGACGCCGGATCCCCCGGCGGCCGGCCGCAGACGCGGGTCGTGCGCCCACGACACGAACGCCTCCAGCCGCTGGACCCGGCCGGCCAGAAAGGCGCGGCGCCTCTCCTGCGAGAGCCCCGCGATCCCCGATGCCCCGCCCTCCCCGGCCGCGGGAAGGACCGGTCGCCGGAGGAGATGGAAGTAGAGGCGCGTGTCGGAATCGAGCCCCGAGAGCAGCCGTTGCCAGGACCCGAGGACGCGGTCGATCTCCTCCGGGGGCCGCCCGTCGGTCACCGCGGACGAGAGGCACCCCACCGCCACGAGCTCCCCCGACCGGGTGAGGCAGGTGTACCCGTCCGCGAGCCACCCCCAGTAGGGAAGCTCCTCGGCAAGCGAGCCCGCCGCCGCATGGTCCCTGAGCTCGGCCGCGATCCTCACCGTCCGCTCCGGATCACGAGGTGCCACGGACGATCGGCCCACTTCCCCGGGTCGAAGCGCGCCGGATAGCCGGCCCCCGCGCGGAGCACCGCCAGCATCTCCGGATCGCTGCGGCCCGCGAACCAACCCGCCCCCCATCCCAGCGCGAACACCACCGCCCCCGCCAGGAGCGAGCCAGTCGCGTTCCAGAGCCCGAGCGCGAGCGTCGCCACGAGGAGAAACGCGCGGCGCTCGACCCCGAGGATCGTGAGCGGACGGTTGAGCGCCGCGTACCCGGGCCAGCGCCTGAGCCCCCGCATCAGAAGAGCCAGGCCAGGAAGTTGGCGGCGCCCATCGCCATCCCGAGACCGAAGATGATCCCGGCGAGCGTCCGCTTGCTCCCCCCCTCACCGAAGGCGAACATCAGCCCCCCGATCACGATCGCAATCAGCGAAAGCCCCCGAGCGATCGGGCCGGTGAACTGCGTCTCAAGCTCGTTGACTGCATCCACCCACGGGCTCGTCCCCTGCGCCAGGAGCGCAGCCGGCACGAGCCACCAGAGCGCGAGAGCTGCCTTCGCCACTTCCCTCGATCCTCCCATCGCCCCCTCCTTCAGGAATCGGCCGGGTCCGGCGGCGGGCCGGCCTCGCTCCGGCTCTCCGCCACCCGGCCGTGGATCCAGCCGTCCACCTCCGCCTCGTACCAGCCGGCGGCCTGCGCGCCCAGCCGGACGGGCTTCGGAAAGCTCCCCTCCCGTATCAGCTCGTAGAGCGTGCTCCTCGAGAGTCCCGTGCAGTCCAGAACCGTCTGCAAGCGCAGCATGCGCACGGGGGGGACAGCCCCTTCCGGTTCCCTCTCCACCCATCTCACCCTCCGTGCACTCGACAGGCGTTCCCGGAGCCGGCCGGGCCCGGAGACGGCGAGGTCTCCGCCCTCGTCTGGAACCCACGCCTCGATGAACGCCACGACCCGGTCGACCGTCCGGAGCGTCGAGGAGCGGCCTCTCCGCAGGCGGCGCACGAAGCCCGGATCGCCCACGGCCTGCCGGCCGAACACACCCGGGGGCATCCCCGTGAGGCCGAGAAACTCCTCGACCATCTCCACGAAGATCCCGCTCACCGTCGACTGACCCGGCGTCTCCATGAGGAGGACGCTGGGGAAAGTCACGCAAATCCGTCAAGAAACAGGAGTTACGGGGTTGTCCGAGGAGCGGCGAGCCGGTCCGAGGAGGCGAAAGAGCCCTTCCGCCGTTCCGCCAGCGGCGCGGCGGAGAGGTCCGGAAGGGTCCCCGCGGGGGGACGGAAAACGCCGGCCGGAGAGGCCGGACGGCGGGCGCCGCAGGCGGAGTCCGTCCGCCGTTCCGCGGCGGCGCCGGCGGAGACCGGCCACCCCGGTCAGGCCGTCAGGACGACGCGGGCGGACCCGCCACCGACAGGCTGGGGACGGCGTCGCCAGCTCGTCCGGCGCAGCGGCGTGCCGCGAAGCGGTGACCGGACGATGGCGGTCTCCGGGCTGTGTTCCGGAGCGGGCTGCCCGGAGAGGCCGCGTGCGGGATCAGGTGACGGCGGCGAGAAGGACCGCGGGAGGCCGGTGTGCCGGTCGGTCCCGGCATGCGCGGGACGGCTGCTCCCGTCTACGCCGGCGAAGTCTTTCCCCGTGCTCCCGGCCCGGATCGTCCGGTCGGTGATCCGGTCTCCATGCAGTTGCCTCCTGCGCACCGTGTCCCGCCGCCCGGAAAACCCGACTGGCCCCCGTCCAGGATCACTCCGCGCCGCCGCGGCTGCCCGCACCCCGCTCCAGAAGCCACGCGTTCAATTCAGACTCGAGCAAGCCGACGGTGCGGCGGCTCAGCCGGATCGGCCGGGGGAAGGCTCCCTTGCGTATCAGCGTCCGGATTGTCCTGCGCGAGAGACCGGTGCGGGCCTCGACCTCGGGCATCCGCAGGATGCGAGGGGAGACATCCGGGCCCTCTTCCGTATCTGGTGACATCTGCCTCTTTCCCATTCTGCCGGCAGGCGCTTCCAAGTCGGTCGGACCGCGGCGGAAGCATGAGGGCCGCAAGTTCGGGGATAGGGCCCGGGCGTGGCCCGCCCCGCCGTGGCTGCGTATGCCGGAACCCCGACGTTAGATTGCCGATCTGATCCCCTTCCCCGCCAGCAGGGAGAGCGAGGACCACGCCATGACCGGCCAGTACGCTCCTCCCGGCACTACCCTTGCTCTCTCCGGGGCCATGCTCCCCGCCTTCGTCATCTCGTTTTTCTCCGGAACCGTCGGGATCCATCGCCTACAACCCTTTCGACGGCATGGCCTGACCACGCTGGTCGTCGGCCTCTTCGGCCGGCTCGCCGTTCCCGTGGCCGTCGGATGGTTCATTCCCATCGGCGTTGGCGTCCGGTGGCTCGTCGGACTACTTGGTTCCGCCCGCCGGGTGCACGGGCACAACCCCTGGCTGGGCCTTGGCTGAATACGACCTGCCGGAGGGTCCGGCCGGGCTCTTCGAGGCGGTGCATGAGCCCCTGGCCGCGCACCTCGGCGGCGAACGGCACGTCCGCCTTGGCGGCGGGACCGCGCTGGCCATGCGCTGGGCGCACCGCCACAGTACCGACGTGGACCTCTTCACCGATGGCGCTCCCTACGCCCGCCTGTACGAGCGGCGGGCATCTCTCGAGCGCGACCTCAAGCGGCGAGGGATTCCTCTAACTGCGGCCCGCATACGGCCCCGGAACCTGAAAATCCTTCTCCAGGACAGCGAGGTCACGCTGTTCAGCGGCGGCCCCATGCTTCCCGGCTTGCCATCCTCCGGCGATACCGTCCGCGGTACAGGCGTCCAACTCGAGGCAACCGCCGAGATCCAAGAAGCTGGCCGGGCGCATGCTCGACACCCCGCGGCAGCTTCTTGAACGAGACCTCTACGACTTCGCTGTCGCCCGCCACCACGAACCGGATGCCGTCAAAGCCGCGATGCGTGCCATCGACGTCTCCGATCTGCGTCAGCTTCACACCGAGCTGAAAAACCTTCGCCATGGCTGGGGCGGCCGCGCGAAGCAGCGTCGGCTCATCCGGCCCGTCTACCGCGAGGAGGCCGCTGACCCTGCACGCTTTGCCGCAGCCGTCGTTTGGCGCGAGATTCTTTCCAGAACCCCGGCGCACCCCCACCGCACCCCTCCCGCCTAGGAACGCCGAAATATAGCCCCCCGGGACCAATGCCCGACATCGCGAAGATCCGCCGCCTCTACTTCGATCCGCCTCCTGCGGATCTGGAGCGCCTTCCTTCCCGCGAGGAGCTCTACGCCCGGGAGGAGCGCCAGGCGGTCGAGCGCTGTCTCCTGTCCGGCGGCGATCCGCGCGAGGACGCCCTCGGCGAACACGGCTCCCTGATCGGCGGGCCCGGCAAGCCGCTTCGCCGATTCACCTGGGATCCGGAGTTTGCGCCGGGGTCCCACACACCCTTGCCGCTCCCCTGGTTCGACCACCCCCGTACCACATCGAGACCCGATCCGCCGCCCTCGGCCGAGGAGGTCCGGATTTTTTTCGGCCACCTCGCCGCCGGCCATCTCGCGGGCTATCCGGGTCGCCCAAGCGGCGCCGAGCTGTCGCGGATCTTTCGCGCGGCACGCATGACGCCCGTCCAGCGCGATCAGGTCTGGCACGTCTTCGCCTGCATTCACCTCTGGGACCTGCCCGGGCTTCTCTACCCGGGTGGATTGTCCGTGTACGAAGTCGCACGCGCCATCCACCTCTCAGAGACGCTTCGGCCCCACGTGACCGCCTGGATCAACCTCTTCGGGGCTCCGCCCAACGACGACACCTGACGGACGGCGGGGCTGCCTCCGCGGGACCTGACAGCGTTGGCGTCTGGTGGCTCGTCGGCCTCTTTCCTGTCGCCCGCCGTGTCCACGGGCACGACGCCTGGCTGGCCCTTGGCTGAATACGACCTGCCGGACGGACCACGCCAGCTCTTCGAGGCGGTGCGCGAGCCCTTGGCCGCGCAACTCGGCGGCGGGACCGCTTTGGCCATGCGCTGGGCGCACCGCCACAGCACCGACGTGGACCTTTTTTCACCGAAAGCGACGCGTGCAGGCGTCTCTGGCAGCGACGTGACGCGTTCCAGCGCACCGTCAAGGAGAGCGCCGGTACGCCCGAAGTGCTCGCCGTCCACCGCTGGAACACCAGGATCGTCCTCCAGGGAGGCGGCGAGGTCACACTTTTCACCAGCGGCCCGCAGACCGGCGACCCGCGCTCGGGCGATACGGTCGCCGGCACCCGGGTGCCCCTCGAGACCGACGCCGAGATCCTCGCGAAGAAGCTCTGGGGGCGGATGCTTGACTCGGGACAGCTACTGGCGCGCGACCTCTACGACTTTGCCGTCGCCCGCCGTCACGACCCAGCCGCGGTCAAGGCCGCCATCGAGCACATCGATGTCTCCGATCTCCGGCAACTCAAACGTGAGCTGGAGACCTTCCCGGAGAAGTGGCTCAACTGAAGCGGCCAGAGGCCCCTGATCCGGCCCGCATACACCGAGGAAGCCGCGGACCCGCTCCGTTTGTCCGCTCCCAGGTATGGCGCGAGATTCTCTCTCGAACCCCGGCCCGGCCCCATCGCCCCCCTCCGACGTGGGAGCGCTGACCGTGCTCGACATCGCCAAGATACGCCATCTGTACTTCAATCCGCCGTCCGGCGGACCGGGACCGGTGCCGTCCCGGGAGGAGTTGTACGCCCGCGCCGAGCGCCGCGCCGTCGAGTCTTGCATCCTGACAAGGCGACCCCCGCGAACTGGGTTTGGGCGAGCATGGTGCCCTCATCGGAGGACCGGACAGACCGCCTCGACACTTCTGCCGCGACCCGGACTTCACGCGCCGGTCCCGCACCCCGCTGCCCCTCTCCTGGTTCGGCCACCCCCGGGCCAGATCCGTGCCCGACCCCGCGCCCTCCGCCGACGAAGTGCACGCCTTCTTCGCCCACCTCTCCGGGGCCCACCTCGCAGGCTACCCGGATCGGGCGGGCGGCGACCGCCTCGCCGGCATCTTCCGCTCGCAGCGAATGACGCCCGTCGAGCGCGACCAGGCATGGCACGTCTTCGCCTGCATCCACCCCTGGGACCTCCCCGGGCTGCTCTCCGCCGGCGGCATGTCCGTGTTCGAAGTCGCGCGCGCCATCCACCTCTCAAAGACGCTCCGGCCCGAAGTGATCGCCTGGATCAACCTCTTCGGGGCCCCGCCCGACGACAACGCTTGACGGGTGGCGGGGCTGGCCGCGCGGGGCCTACAGGACCGGGCGACGGCCAGGGTGTCTGCGCAGGTCACCCGCAAGACGGACAAGGAGACCTCGCAAGGGTTCGTCGACCGGGTCACCGAGGACGGCTCGACCGTCTACACGGACGGCAACCGAGCCTGCCCGGGCTGCGCCAACCGTGAGTGGGTCGGGCGCTCGACCGGTGAGTATGTGCGCGGGCAGGCACGCACCAACGGGATCCTGAGCTTCTGGGCGCTGGTGAAGCGCGGGCGAAAAGGTGTGTAACACAAGTTCTCACCGAAGCGCCTCCACCGAGACGTCAACGAGTTCGCGATGCGGCACGATCTCAGGCTGGACACCCTTGACCAGATGCGCGAGATCATCAGCGGACCGGAGGGCCGCCTGCTCCCCGCTACCGCGACCTCATGGCCGACAATGGAAGTCTCGGATACGAGGCCTGCTTCCGGTATGATGGCGTCGCACCGTCCGGGTGCCCTCCGTTTCCGGTCGTTAGTGGTCGGAACTCCTTGAAATGTAAGGTCTTAGGTGGTTCTTACCCATATCCTGTACACGCCAGCTGCAACATCCGGGACGACATGTGCCTCGCCCGCGCCCACGAACCCCCGGTGGTCTCCTTCGTGAAGCGAGCTGGAGTCGGAGAGCAGGTTCGGCGTTCCTGTCCACGCAGCCATACGGCCGATTGGCTGGAAGTTGTCCGATATCCTCGCCTCGTTCGGCGTTGCCCCGGGCAACATCGGCGCCCTGCTAGGGGAGTGGGAGGCGAAGCGCCAACCCGAGCCTGATCGGGGACGCGTTCCCTCGGTCGCGCGATCCGGTCGATGAATGGGGGGAAGCCGGGATGTGGAATCCGGCCGTGGCGTTCATGAACCCGATGCCCGCACCCCAGAAGGCAGCGCGGAGGAATTGCGCACGATCTGGGGATGCGATGTAGACCGACGGATCGAGTCGCACCGCCACCCAGACGCCCAGCACCGTGAGGACCCCGCCGGCCACTCCCAGAGCCATGGTACGAAGCCGCCCCTTCCCGGTCGCGCGATCGGGATAGGAGAGCCCGAATCCGGAGGCCAGGGCAGGCAAGACCCCGTATTGTACCCCATCCACGCCGCACCTGCCGGCATCAAGACCTGCCAGGACGCAGAGCCCGGCAGCGCTGATCGTGCTCGCGGCCGTGCCCGCGACACCGCCGATAAGGATGCCACTGGCCCAATGCAGATCGTCGTCCCGCGCCGGGTCCTGGCCCATCACCGGGCGCGCGATCAGGGCAGGCCCGAGGGCCAGGGCCAGAACCGGCGATCTCCGCATCTAAACCTCCCCTCAGAAAGCGTTCAGTAGACATGAACGGTCCGACGCAGGATCCGCACGTCCCGACGGTATTCACGTTCGCGGACCCGGATCAGGACCGTTGCCTGACCCTTTCGCGTGAACCGAATCGTGGCCTCATGCTCGATGGCCGTCAGATAGGTGTCGCATCCGCTGCTCCTGCCGGGTGTGTGGAAAGTGTCGTAGGGCGTGACCGTCGCCTGGTTGCCCTCGATGTCCACCCGGGTGCTGTTGAAACTGATGCAGCCACCGCCTTTCGTGTAGACGACGACCGTGAATCTCGATCCCGCAGCGACCAAGTCCGGCAGGAAAACGGGCTCGGCGGAATCCCACTGAGGCCGGAACACCACACTCCCGTCCGACAGCACACCGATGAGGGTCTCCGGGTAATAGCACCCCCCGAAGAGCAGACAGCCAACCCCGAGGATCACCAATCTCCGCATCTCCATCTCAGATATACGGCGCTGTCGTCGCCAATCCCGACGGTGGTGGGTCCGCCGTCCCCGCTGGCGGAGGGGGTGGATCGTTGATGGAGCCACCGGAGATGCGCCCGCCGCGGCGGTGGCGCCGGCATGGACAGCCCGCATCTGTAGAGCCGACGCATGCGCGATCTCCGCTGTAGGCTCACGCCGTATCAGGTGACCACGCTGGACCGACGGCAGACCCTCACCGAGCGACAGGACTCGAGCGGGCCGCGGCGCCGCGATCCTGGGGACGGTCCTGCTCCCTCGGTGGGCAAGTTCCGAACCGTCGACCGGTTGCGGACCTTCGCGGAGCAGAGAATCCGGCGAATTCCCGCCACCCCGGACCGCTCGCCCATCTGGCGGGGGGGGAGCCCTGCGGGCGTGCGCCCGACGGATCCGGTGTCCTGTACTCGCGTCAGCTGACGGAGCCGGCCCGGAGACCTCGTCCCGGACCGACGTGGAAGACGGACCGGACGGTGCGCGGAGCACGCCCGGGTCCACCGCGACGACCAAGTCGCTCAGCCGGTGCGCCGGACCACGCTCCCGCGCCCGCTTGCGAAGAGCCGGAACAGGCGTGAGGACACGGTCCGGACGGCAGGGACGAAACGCCGTCGCCAGGCTACATTCCGGATCTCCCGACCGGACTCCCCGCGAACCCGCCGACCGGGATGGCCGGGGCGCGGCCCGCACCGTTCGCCTCGGTCGACTTGAGCAGGAGGAAGCGCCATGTACATCCGACGGCCGATCTCACCCATCCCGCCGGTCCGGAGGGTTCTCTTTGCCGTTGCCGTCCCGCTGGCCGCGATTCTCCCGCCGGCGGCCGGGAAGGGTCAGACGACGCGCGACATCCCCGGTCCCGGCGATGCCGTATATGAGATCCAGCTGGCCGACGGCTCCCAGGTCTTTGCGCGCATCGCGGAACTCGACGAGGACGGGGAACTGGTGGTTCTCGTGACCGTGGGCGGCGGGCGGCTGGAGATCGACCGTTCCCAGATCCAACAGCTTCGTCCGGCCCGGGGCAGGGTGCGCGACGGCGAGTTCTGGAGCGAGGATCCGGGCAGCACCCGGCTGCTCTTCACCTCCACCGGGCGCTCGCTCGCCCGCGGCGAATCGTACATCGGCACCTACCTGGTCATCCTCCCGTTCGCCGCGGTCGGGCTCACCGACCGAGTCACGATAGCGGCGGGGGCGCCGGTGCTCTTCGGGGAATTCGAACCGGTCTACATCGCCCCGAAGGTGCAGGTCGTGCGGAGTCCCACGGTGCAGGCCTCGCTCGGGACGCTCGCCTTCTTCTTCGATGACGAGGTCGTCGGGATCGCATACGGGGTGGGCACCTTTGGCGACGATGAGAGGGCGCTCTCGGCGGGACTCGGCTACTTCTATTCGGGCGACGACTTCGTGAACGAGCCGGCGTTCATGGTGGGCGGCGAGACCAGGGTCAGTCGCCGGGTCAAGCTCATCACCGAGAACTATGTGCTCCCCGACGCGCTGGGCGTTGTGCTCTCGGGAGGGATCCGCGTCATCGGCGACCGCTTCAACACCGAGGTCGCAGTCTTCGGTGCACAGGGCGATGATGAGGGAGGATGCTGTCTGCCGGCCGTCAACTTCTCGTACTCGTTCGGCAGATAGCCTGGCGGGAACCGCTGCCGCGCGGACCGGGCTGAGGGAGCGATCACTTCGTGCACCCCGTCGCCGCGCAGGTGTCTGCCAGGGCCACGTCGAGCGCCGCCCCGAAGAGGCTGCCTCCCCTCGAAATCGCATGACCGTGCCATCTCCTGCAGCTGTCCATCCCATGTCCCGAAGGAGAGTCTTCGGATCGTGATCCAGCGTGACCTCAGGTGGATCGGGGTCGAGGGAACGCTCACCGGCCAGGTCCAGCTGCGGCCTATGCTCTCGCCGTCAGCGAGATGTCGCAGGCCTCCGCCGAAGGTCGCCCCGGTACGTACCTGTGGTTGCCGTGAGGATGACCGCGGCGCAGCTGTCCGACAGGTCAGCCTCCCGGATGGACTCCGGTTCAGCCGCTGTCGGATCGTACACTGGCGGAGCCACGTGGGCAGCCGCGTGCACGCCCCGTGCCGAGTTGGTCCCTATTCCGACGAAGTCGAACGCTGATTCCGGCCGATGCCGAACACCTGGGTCGAGGTGCAGGGAGGGTATCGGTGCTGGGGGCAAGAGTGCTCCCGATTGGTGGACGGTTGAGGGCGAGACCGCGCTTCGGCTCATTCGCCAAATCCAGACCCGGTCCCGGGAGTTCACGATCTATAGTGCCCGATCAGGCCGAGAGCGGGGGCACGCTCCTCGTGCTGGAGGCTCACCGCATGTGCATGGGGCCAACGAGCGATCCCGGCCCTGTGGACCCACAATTCCTCTTCGCCGACGGATCGCTCGCCTCCGCACGCGCGGTCATCGCTACCTTCGAGAGGGCAGAGGCGAGCATTCGGCAGATTCCCGGCACCTATCCGCTTCACGCTACGCTGCTTGACCCCGTAGCGGCGCTGATGGCGGAGCAGGCACGTGATCAGCTCGCCCGAACCGACGATCTGGTCAGGGAAGCCTTGGCATCGGTCCCGGATCGCTCGGAGGACGAAGTCACAGCTCTGTTCAACGCCCTGAAAGACCCCCGGACCGGGACGCCGGAAACCCACGGCGCGGTGATTTCCGGCTCGGACGCGAAAGGCTTCGGCTTACCGGTTGAGGAAGCCGATTCGGCCAGCCAGCGCTGGCAGGCGATCTGGTGCTTGTACATGAAGTGCGCCGTGTTGTCTGAGCCCAGCGCCTATAAAGGCCAGACCGCTTCGCAGGTCTCTGGTAGCACACCTCCCGCGAACTCGGCGTGAGCCTCGCCACTCACCGTACCGAATCGGGCACTGCGGCACCGAAAAGAATGCGTCCACACACCCGCTTTGGCCTCCGGACCGTCGTACACCGACGGGGGCCGGACAATGGTATGGGGGGCGGCGGGGACGCTCGCCGGCACTGCCGGCGCGGCTATTACGTTACATGGCAGGCGGGATGTACTGCTCCCGACGCCCATGCGGGTTTGGGGTGGTGCATGCAATCCCCGCGGTTCAGCTAAACGGTCCGCGGTCAGGCTCTGCCCGACAGTGGCGCGAAAGTTGCTGCGGGTATGCGCCACTGATGCGCTCTATGCACTTGCGGCCCGGCACGACTGGCGGTCATCCCCTGCATGAGGTCCGTGCCGATAGACGGAATCGCCGGACCAAGATCGTCAGCGACCGGGGCAACGCCCGCTGCACCTCCTCCCTCATCACCCGGCCGTGCGTCATCGGCTTCCGCTTGCTCGCGTTCGCCCGAAACTTCGTGCCGTCCACCGGCAGCCGGCCCCTCCAGCTCCATAGCCCCTGCCAGACGAACCACCTCGACGGACACCGCCCGGCAATCCTCCAGGTGCCACTCGCTGAACTCACACAAAGTCCGATGCTCTGGAAAGTCGCCCGCCGCCAGCATGCGCAACACTATGTCGTCCTGCAGCAGAGTCCTGTGACGCCCTCCCTGCGAACGTGTTACTTTCTGGTGGGAGGGCAGCCCGGCACCGGGGTTGCCAACCATGATCCGGAGTGAATGATGGGCCTTTCCGAAGCGGTGATCCGGGCAAGCCGGGCATTCGACAGCGTCGCTGCCCGGCCCTGGTGCGTCCAGCCCGCCATGCCGATCCTTTTCTTCGGCGACGTGGACGCGTACCGGGCCTCGCCTCTCCGCGTGCTCACGGTCGGACTGAATCCCTCCCGCTGGGAGTTTCCGGCCGACCGGCCGTTCTCGCGCTTTCCGATCGCGGAGCGCAGCTCAGGCGGGAAACGGTCCCGCTACCTCGACGCGATGTCCGCCTATTTCTCGACCGATCCGTACAAGGCGTGGTTCAGCGCCTACGAGCCGCTCCTCAACGGGATGGAGGCGAGCTACTACTACGGCAGCCGGGCATCGACGGCACTCCACACCGACATCTGCTCCCCCGTCGCGACGAATCCGACGTGGAACAAGCTCGACGCGGCTGATCGAGCGGAACTCAAGAACGACGGCGGCCCGCTCTGGCACATGCTTCTCGAGGAGCTCAAACCCCAGATCGTGACCGTGTCGGTAGCGAAGGTCCACCTCGAGGACATCGCGTTCACCCCCCTGACCAGCTGGAGGGTCATCCACACGTTCAGGAGAAAAGCCGACGGCAACCGTTCTGCCCAGCCTTACCAGATCCACAGACGGTGGTACGAAGTGGGCGGAGAGGAGTCGCTGTTCATCTTCGGCAGGGCAGCTCGTAAGCCGTTCGGGCTGCTGGCCAACATCTACAAACACGAGGCGGGTGCAATGGCACTAGACGCGTACCGGGGGAGATCAGGCCTATTGGTCGGGTAGGATTCGGGTTGCGAGCGTTGCGCTTGGCGCAGGCACCCAATCCCCATACGTTTCGTCATGCCGGAGTGTCACACAGGACAGGTGGAACAGGCCGTTTGCAACCGCACTTGAGGTAACGTCTTGGTAGAGAACCACCGCCGCGCAGGCGGGATGCCGAAAAAACGGCCTTACCACCTACAATCTTCGGATAGACCCGGACCTGTACCATGCACTGTGCCGCGAGGCCAGCACCAGCGGACTGAACGTCAGCGCCCCCGCGCAGCCGGCGATAGAGGATGGTATGCGGGACCGCTCCGGCTGGGATGATTTCCGATGACTTGGTCCGAAGTCTTCCGGTGGCTGGCGCTGATAGCGGGTGCCGCGGCGTCGCTCGCAGCCTTGTTGTGGACTCTGGGACGCATCTTCCGTCCGTGGATGCGGGAGGCGGCTCGGGAAGCGGCGGACGACGTGCGTGCCGAGGTGAAGGCGCTGGCGGACAAGTTAGCGACCAATGACTTCCCCCACATTGAGACCAAGATCGAGAACGTCGAAGCGAAAGCCTGCGCCGATCGAGTGGCGATGGAGACCCGTCTGGGCGAGCGCATGGAGCGTATGGAGGCCCGTCTGGGCGAGCGCACGGAGCGTATGGAGGCCCGTCTGCGCGAGCGCACAGAGCATATGGAGGCCCGTCTGCGCGAGCGCACGGAGCGTATGGAGGCCCGGATCATGAATCGGGCACGGGAAGACCGGGCGGCCATTCTGGCGGCGCTGGCGGGCGATGGTGCGACGAAGACAGTCGAGGTCACGGACAGCTCCCACGGCGGGGTCTGACACGTTCTTCCTCCCGCGGTGGGATCGCCTAGATAAGTATACCGGTGGCAAGTCCTTGAACGCCAAACCGGAAGCCGTAGATCCAAGCGATGAGCCGGTTCATCCCGCTCCCCCTACACATGGCGGCGCTGAGCTGATGCGCGGGCTTCGATCTCCGGAAGTCCCGGGATCGCTGCCTCAATCGGCAGGGGGGAAGATCCTCGGGGAGGGCTGTCCGATTCCCGACCTTCCCTCTGTCAGTCACACCCCGATCCTAGCGTGGATCGGTGCTGCTCGTAGGCTGTAGACGCCCATGGCCTGTGCGACAAGAGGCTGTGGCCGGTGGAATCGGTAACGCCAGGGGGGTCCCCGGCGACAGTGCCATTGGCCCAAGACCAGAGCACCTGCCGCGGCCGCTTACGACACCAGGGGAACCCTGACCGATCCTACTGGACGCAGACGGCGTGAAACGTATCCCCGCGCACGCCGGGGGGAGCTCCGAGCGTCGCCACGAAATCGCTAATCTCGCCGATCTTTCCCCGCAGACGCGGGGCAACCGCTGCCAATGAGAACGAACTCATCGCCCTCTACGGCCTATCCCCGCGCACGCGGGGGATCCATAGGCTATCATGTCATCTAGACAATCCGCACAGGTTTGTGCCCGTGCACGCAACGCAATCCTTGTATTGCAGGTGATCGTAAACACTGACACGCAGAATCGGGCAGATTCTCTGTTATCCGGCCGCTAATGGCAAGAACCACTCGGTCGCCGACGACGATCTCATACGGAGGCTCATCCGTGACTCCAATCCGGAGATATCCCAGCCTCCGCGCCCCCTCTTGTGCTATGCCCTCGCGTACCCGGAGCGCGATGCACACCGCCGATCCGTCGTCCTAGGCCTCCATACTGGCGCCGGAATGATGGAGTCGAGAATCGCCACGAGTCCTGCTGTGGCCCTATCGCGACTCTGGTTGCCGTGAAGGCCCTTACCGCCCTTCCGAGCGGTGATGCCACCCTTCACGCTCGGCGGTCAGCACTATTCGTGCGCATGCTTCCGCATCTGACGCAGAACGGTGATGATGCAGCGGTATGCCGAGCCGCCGGCATACATCCGGAAGCCGTGTCGGGTAGATGTTCCATTGCGAGCGCGCAAGCTGGACCGTACAAACGTAGGGCACCGGCGGCGGCTCGACACCGCTGGCCGCACAACAGGCACGGAGGACGCTCCTGTCGAATGCCACGTTGTGAGCGGCGACGAAATCGGCACCGTCAAACCAGGTCCGGAGGGTCGGCCAGAGCTCTCCGAAGGTTGGTGCGCCACGCACATCTTCCCATGTGAGTCCATGGATTCCGGTAAACGCGAAGACAGGAGAGGGCGGCCGGATGAGATAGTTGCGCACGACGTGGACCTGGCCGTTCCGTCCGGCTGCCACACCTACCGAGCAAGCACTGCCCCGATCATGGCTGGCGGTCTCGAAGTCGAGTGCGATGAAAGAAATCACGGCGACAGCCGGCTATGGTGCGATGTGTCCGGCCGGGGCCGGGGGTTGAACTTCAACTGCTACAATCATGGACGCGTGGGGGAAATACCAGGACGCTGACCGGTTCCACCGCCTTGAGCACCATTGCGCGGACGTCGCCGCGTGCTTCGAGGCGCTGCTCGCGGACCCGGTGCTCAGGGCTCGGTTCGTCCTGGCATCCGGCCATGCAGGATTCACGAGTACGACAGCGGCCCGTCTCGCCGTGCTGGCGTTCCTGCACGATTTCGGGAAGCTGAATTCGGGATTCCAGTTCAAGGTGCCGGACCGGTCGCGACTCGCCGGCGTGCCGCGAGCGTGCGGACATATCGGCATGGCACTCCTTGCCCCGGACGGCATATGTGCGGCCGCCGGACTCTTCGACCACTACCGCGCGTGGGGTCCCGCCGTGGATCCGCTGCTTCTCGCCGCACTCGCGCACCACGGCCGCCCTGCACAGAGGCCGATGGTGACGGGCCGCGGCCCCCGGGTATGGGACCCCGTCGCCGGTTACGACCCGCCGGCTACAGCGAGGTTGCTGGGGGAGCGGTCCAGACTCTGGTTTCCCGAAGCGTTCGTCGATGGTTCGCCGCTGCCTGACACACCTGAGCTAGCACACCTGTTCGCCGGAACCGTTGCGCTGGCGGATCAGATCGGATCGGACGAAGAGTTTTTCGGGCCCGAACCTGTCGCGGACGCCGGCTATATCGACCGGTCACGCCGCGCTGCGGAAGACGCCGTCAGGCGGAAGGGGTTCCGCAGAAGCGAGTGGCCGGCACGGTCCGCGCCCGTCAGCATTAGGACGATGTTCGGTCACGAACATCCCCGTCCGGTGCAGGTCGCTGCTGCGGAAGCCCCTCTCGACCACCCGCTTCTGATTGTCGAGAGCGAGACGGGCTCCGGGAAGACCGAGGCAGCCATTCTTCGCTTCGCCGCGCTATGGAAGGCCGGAGTCGTGGACGGTCTGTACTTCGCGGTCCCGACCCGCGCGGCTGCCAAGCAGCTGCACACTCGGGTCTCCCGCGCACTGGCTCGACTCTTTCCGGGGGATCAGCGTGCCGAGACCGTGCTCGCGGTTCCCGGCTATCTTCGGGTCGGCGACACCGCAGGTCGGCGGACCGGCAGGTTCGAGGTGTTCTGGGAGGACGATCCGGACGAGGAGGTGCGCCTCGCGCGCTGGTCTGCTGAAAGCGCCCGGAAGTACCTCAGCGCGACAGCGGCGGTCGGAACGATCGACCAGGCTCTCCTCGCGGGCCTCAAGATCAAGTGGGCCCACTTCCGGGCCGCCGCTCTCTCGCGGAGCCTCTTGGTGGTGGATGAAGTGCATGCCAGCGATCCGTACATGACCGAAATCCTCCGCGCGGTCCTGCACGGTCACCTGCATCTTGGCGGGCATGCGCTGCTCATGTCGGCGACGCTCGGGACAGTCGCCCGGACGCGGATCGCCACGAGGAAGGCACGGGCGGGCCACATACGCCCGACCGAGGCCCGGGCAGTTCCGTACCCGGCCCTCACGCTCGTGTCGAGAGGCGGAGATGCACAAATCCGGGCGATTGCCGCGACTCACTCGCAGACGAAAGAGGTAGTGGTCCGCCTCGATCCGGTCCTTGGCGCACCGGCCGGCATCGCCGGGATAGCCCTCGATGCGGCCGGGAAGGGCGCGAAGGTACTCGTGATCCGGAACACCGTGGCAAGCGCCCAGGAGGTGTTCGACGCCGTCCTCGCTGGAGGTGGCGAGGAACTGTCGTTCCGGGTCGAAGGGACGGCCGCCCTCCACCACAGTCGCTTCGCCGCGGAAGATCGGAGACTGCTAGACGCTGGAGTGGAGGCCACGCTGGGAAAGAGCCGACCGCGGGGCGGGGTTGTCACCGTCGGCACCCAGACACTCGAGCAGTCTCTCGACATCGATGCCGATCTCCTGATCACCGACATCTGCCCGGTGGATGTGCTCCTTCAGCGGATCGGCCGCCTGCACCGGCACGCGCGCACGGACCGGCCCGCCGGATTTCAGAGGGCGAGGTGCGTGGTGGTCGTTCCGGACTCCGGTCTCGAGAGCGGGCTCGGCGGTGGCCTTCTCAGCCACGGGCTCGGAATCTCGAATCGCGGCAGTGTCTACCGGAACCTGCTTGGCATCGAGGCCACCCGCCGCCTCATTACGGACCACCCGGTCTGGACCATTCCGGAGATGAACAGGCACCTGGTCGAATGCGCGACGCATCCGGATTTGCTAACCGACCTCGCCAACGAACTCGGCGGACCTTGGCTGGACCACGAACAGCAGACGTTTGGCCTCCCGGCAGCCGAGAAGGGGGTTGCCCGAGAGCATGCCTTCACGCGGACGGAGCCGTTCGATGAACGGTTTGTCTTCCCCGACCCTGACGAGAACATACGAACGCGCCTGGGTGAGGACGGACCGCGGATCACGCTTCCGGAACCGGTGCCGGGTCCATTCGGCAGACGTGTCCAGACGTTCAACCTTCCGGCGCACATGTTCCGAGGCAGCCTACCAGGTAGAGACGAGATCGAGGGCGCGCACGCCGAGGTGATGCCGGACGGATTGACGCTCCGTATCGGAGACTACCGGTTCCGCTACGACCGGACCGGGGTCCGGCACAGTTGACGTGATAATTATAGCGTGATAAGTTCTTTAATGCTATGTTGCACCCATGCAGGGAAACAGTCCAGCAGGAGATTCGACATGTACAACCTGCTCCGGGACCCGTTGGTTCGGGTTCGCCTCGGCGGCGGTGGGACGATGGCGATGTCGCTTCCCGGCGTGTACGATGCGCTGTCCTCCGATCAGGTCTCGGATTATCCCGCCTTACGGCCCCATCAGCGCCACGCCTGGCATGCATTCCTCGCCCAGCTCGGCGTGATCGCACTGCACCGGGCCGGCCACCAAACCCTGCCTGCCGGGCGTCTGGACTGGGAGGCGCTCCTGCGTGGCCTGACACCGGAGTTCAGTGACGACGAGCCCTGGCGCCTGGTTGTCGACAATGCAGCGCTGCCCGCCTTCATGCAGTGCCCGGCACCAAGCGGCCTAGCCGAGTACCGTCGGCGCACGTCTACCGCCGACGACCTCGACCTCCTCGTCACCGCGAAGAACCACGACGTCAAGACATCGGTCGCTTCCGCCGGCAAGCCCGATGACTGGCTGTTCGCCTTGGTCGACCTGCAAACCATGTCCGGCTTCCTCGGCGCGGGGAACTACGGGATCGCGCGTATGAACGGCGGGTTCTCGGCGCGCCCATGCCTCGGCCTCGCGCCCGCTGACGGAGGGTTGGGGAGCCACCTCTTCAGCGACATCGGCCGGATGCTATCCGGGCGACCACGCCTGCTCGAGAGGTACGAGATGTACTTCGACCCGACTGGGGGTCTGGCACTGACGTGGCTGGAACCTTGGGACGGTACCCAGGCCCTAGACTTGCGTACGCTCGACCCCTACTTCATCGAGATCTGCCGCCGGGTCCGGCTCGTCCGCACCAACGGAAAGATCGCCGCGCGGACGGCCGGATCGAAGCTGGCCCGAATCGCGGCCAAGGCAGCCAAGGGCAACCTCGGCGACTTCTGGACCCCGGTGAGCATGGAAGGCAAGGCGTTGTCGCTCACCAGCGCCGGATTCCGCTACGACAGGCTCTACAACCTAATTTTCCGCAGCGGCGAATTCCGCCTGCCTGCTGCCATGCAGGTCGGCTCGACTGCAGGGGGACGCTGGCGGCTGGTCGCCCGGGGCGTCGCGGGCGGTCAGGGAAAAACGGACGGATATTACCAACGCACCGACATCTCGATTGCCCCGAAGGTGGCTTCATCCCTCTTCGGGGGCGCTGATCGCGACACGCTGGCGCAGATCGCCGCCGCACAGCTGGAAGAGATCCAGGAGGTGCAACGCGCCCTCCGGCTGGGCATCGGGGTTGCGGCGAGCGGTGGCAGACCAGCCGCAGATGTGGATGCGACGCACTGGGCGCTCGCCGGTCCCTATATGCGCCGACTGGACTCGGTGGCGGATTCTGAGTACTTCGCAGTCCTTGAGAAACGGTTCCTGGCCTCGGGGGACGCGGAGAGGGACCGCATCCGAGCCGGGTTCGCCAGGCGGATGATCGCGTCCGCGAGCGATCTCCTGGATGAGGCGATAGGCGCGGTACCCTGCCCGGCAATCCGCCGGCACCGGAGCCGGGTTCGGGCACACAGCATCTTCTGGCAACGGCTTCGGACCAGGCAGGGCGTGTTCAGCGATCAGCCCGAGATCTTCGTCGGGGATCGAGAGACGGCAGAGGAGGAAGACCATGCGGCCTGATACCATGCCGGCCCCGCAAAGACCCCCGGGTCCGGTGTGGAACCTGCGCAAGGCAGTCCCGAAGCTGGCCTTCCAGATCGCACGCCTGGATCCCGGGTCAGCCGCCGCGCTGCGCCGCGGGCCGCTGGACGGCGCGGGCGCAGCCGCGTTCTGGAAGCTGACGGCCGAATTGGCGCCGGACCTGACGCCACGCCAGGAACCCGCGTGGGCGTCCGTGGTCCAAGCGGTTGCGATCCTGACCCCGCGCGGGCGGGATGAATCCAGGAAATCGGCGCACAATCCTGCCGTGCCGTTCGGGCGGACGCTCTATGCCGCAGGCCTGTCCGAGCTGCGCCTGGCCCGGTTGCTCACCGCCCCGCCCCGCATGCGCCGGCGACTTTCGGTCCGGCTCTGCCGCTGGCTGTCGGCAAGCGAACAGAACCGGTGCGATCTCGTGACGCTGGCGCACTTCATCGTATTCGGCGGCGAGACCGGCCGCCGGATCGCCCGCGACTACTATCGCGCCGAAGCCGCGGTACGGCGGCGCGAATCCGAAGACAGGGAGACCGACACCGATGGCTGACGTTCGATTCCTCCAGATCCACAGCCTCTGCGGCTACCCGGCCGCACTGCTGAACCGGGACGACTCGGGTCTCGCGAAGCGCATCACGTACGGGGGCGAGGTCCGTACGCGCGTCTCCTCCCAGTGCCTGAAGCGGCATTGGAGGAAGTCGGACAGTGTTCACGCGCTCCAACGGATAGACGGCGTTTCCGCAGGAGTGCGTTCCCGCGAAATCGTCACCCGCCGGGTGATCGAGCCACTCGGGGACGCCGGCCACGACCCCGATACCGTCGAGGCGATCGAGACTGCGTTCCAGAAGGCCATCTACGGCTTGAAGGGGGACAAACGGTCGAACCGGCAGCCGCTCCTGCTCGGCGAGTCCGAGATCGCCTACCTGGCCGATGAAGCCCGGAAGATTGCCGAGGCCCACGGTGGGGATCCGAAGGGGGCCCGGGCAGCGGCCCGCGAATGGGCCAAGAAGTCCACGTTGAACATGAAGGCGATGCGTGACAACTGCTCGATGCCGGGCGGGATCGCCGCCGCCCTTTTCGGCCGGATGGTGACGTCGGACGTCCAGGCCAACATCGACGCGGCCGTCCATGTCGCACACGCGTTCACGGTTCACGCCGAGGAAAGCGAGAGCGACTACTTCACGGTCGTCGACGACCTACACCGCATCGAGGATGATGCCGGTGCCGACCACATCGGGGAGACCGAGCTGACGTGCGGTCTGTTCTACGGCTACGTCGTGATCGACCGGGACACGCTGCTTCGCAATCTCGGCCAGGACGCGGAGCTCGCCGGGTCGGTCGCCGACCGGATGGTGCACCTGATCGCAACGGTATCCCCGGGAGCCAAGCTGGGGCCAACCGCGCCGTACGGTTACGCGAGCTGGGTGCTGGTGGAAGCTGGCGACCGGCAGCCGCGCAGCCTGGCCGAGGCGTTTCGTAAACACTGCAGGCCTGTCACGAGGGAAGCGGAAGAGCGGCTCCGGATCCACCTCGAGAGGCTGGACAAGGCCTACGAGACGGGGGAATCGCGTCGGCTGATGAGCCTCAGCGAAGAGGCCTCAATGCCGCGTGCGGACCCGGTCTCACTCCCCGGGTTGGCCCGTTGGTCGGGTGAGGCGATGCGCGCCGGCAGCGCCTGATGCGGTGGATGCATCTGCGGCTACGAGCGCCGCTAGCGGCCTTCGGGGGTGAGACGATCGACGCCCACGGCGTGATTCGGGACTTCCCGTCCCAGTCGATGATGACCGGCCTCCTAGCGAACGCCATGGGATGGACGCGGGCGCTGCGCCAGGAGCACCAGCGGCTGCAGGAGCGAATCGTGTTCGGTGTGTTGTGGGAACACCATCCCGGGCTTTCGCGGTTGACCGACTATCAGACCGCGCAGCTCACCCGCAATGACCGGGCGTGGACCACGACCGGACGACCGGTGGGACGCCAAGGCGGACTTGCCACTTTTCGTGGCGCCCACCAGCGCTGGCGTGACTATCACACCGATGTGCGGATGGCCGTCGTGCTCAGACTCGATCCGGCCGACGAGTCGCCGGCACTGGACGACGTGGCGGCTGCGTTCGACCGGCCGGCCCGCACCCTCTTCGTCGGACGCAAGTCGTGCCTCCCTTCCTCGCCCATCTTCCAGGGCTGGGTGGCGAGAGCGGCGAATGCCCGCGCCGCGCTACGGGAGATTGCACCGCGCGCGGCGTCCTCGCACCTCGCGTTCTGGCCCGAATCCGAGGGTACGGACGGCGCGTACCTCACAACGGACGTGACGGACGAACGGAACTGGCTGAGCGGGCTTCACGGAGGTGCCCGGCGACTGTGCGAAGGCCATATCGCCGCTCCGCAAGGCAGCGAATGACAACGCACCTGGTCCACGCGCCGATCGACAGGCGGGACTTCAACCGCTGGGCGGGAGAACGGGGACTCGTTCGCCGGGGATGGTTCGACGACGGCTACGCCCTCCATATCCTGCTGTCCGCCATGTTCGGCAGGGGCGTGTTGCAACCATTCCGGCTGTTCGCCTCCGGGCGCCGCCGTGCCGCGGCCCTCTATGCTTACGCGGATGCGGACGCGGAGATGCTCCGTGAGACTGCGGAGGCGGTGGCACCGCCCGATTGCGCAACCGTGATCGATACACGCCGGCTCAGGTCGAAGCCGATGCCGGAGGGCTTCAACTCGGGCAGGCGTCTCGGTTTCGATGTGCGCCTGCGTCCTGTTCGCCGTTTGGCTCGCGACCTGAGGGACCCGCAGAGCGGACGGGTGATGAGGAAAGGACAGGAGGTGGACGCCTACCGGCTCGAGGTCGTTCGACGGTTTCCGGAGGGCTGGGCCGATCCGGACACTGCCGGCGCAAAGCACGGTGTGACACGCGAATCCGTATACGCCGAATGGCTCGCCGAGCGCCTAGGCGATGCAGCGAGCCTCGAGGCGGGCAACCTCGCGGCTTTTCAGCGTAGCCGTGCGGTTCGGGGCTCCGGCCAAATGCCGGAAGGACCGGATGCGACCGTCCACGGCACACTGTCCGTAACGGAACCCGACAGATTTGCCGACATCCTGCGGCGCGGACTCGGCCGTCATCGCGCCTACGGCTACGGCATGCTGTTGTTGCGGCCGCCCGCGCGTTCCTAGTTGCCATGCTGAAGGGACGGCTTGGTCTGGAGACGGCCAGGATTCCGCACGCCGATCGGCACGGGCTGCTCTGGCTTTCACGTGGCGCCCTGACCGTCCGGGACGGAACCCTCTCCTTCGAACGAGGTCCGCAAGCGGCAGAAAACGACCCACTTGGACCCGGTCACTATGCCATACCGTTTCAGGGAATCTCGCTGATCCTGTTGGGTCCTGGGTCGACAGTAAGCCACGATGCTTTCCGTCTGCTTGCCCGCCATGGCACGGCTCTCGCAGCGGTCGGTGATGATGGCGTGCGGTGCTATACCGCACCGCCCCTGATTCCCGATCGATCGGGAGTCGCCCGGGCGCAAGCGCGTGCCTGGGCCCGAAAGAACACCCGGGTTCACGTAGCTCGTCGCATGTACGCCTGGCGAATGGGAGAAGTGGTGCCCCATCGCGACATCACAGTGCTGCGCGGGATCGAGGGCGCGAGAATGAAGGAGACATATCGTCTGGTCGCCAATAGGGTAGGCGTCGAGTGGCGGGGACGTGTGTACGACCGGGCACGTCCAGCGAAGAATGATCTGCCAAATCAGGCACTGAACCACGCGGCCAGTGCCGTCGAGGCAGCAGCAGCCATAGCCGTCTCGGCGACTGCCACCATCCCGCAGCTGGGGTTCATCCACGAAGACTCCGGCCAGTCGTTCGTGCTCGATATTGCCGATCTCTACCGTGACACCATCACGATTCCCTGTGCCTTTAAGGCAGCCAAGCGCGTCACAGACCGGCCAATGGAGAATATCGAGCGCGTGACCAGGCGGCTTACGGGGCGCGCGCTGGTCCGGGAACAGGTCATTCCGTCAATGATCTCCCGGATAAAATCCCTGTTTCCCGAATCACCCGAAAGGACGTGACTGTGACATGCCCATGGCCCTTGTCGTCACGCGCAATGTGGAGGACCGGTATCGCGGGTTCCTCGCGTCCGTGATGTTGGAAATCGCGCCGGGCGTATATGTCGCTCCGGACCTGTCCGCAAGTGTCCGGACACGAATGTGGAACGTCCTGTCCAATTGGTGGGCCGCACTGGGTAACGGCTCTCTCGTGTTGATCTGGCGGGATACCAAAGCGGTCGGGCATCTCCAGATCGAAGTCTTGGGCGAGGCTCCGAAAGAAATCGTAGACTCTGATGGAATCCTGCTTGCCAGACGAGAGTAAGCGCCAGAAATTCTCGTTCGATTCCGTGTAACGACCATCTTTGCAGTCACTTGTAATATAAGAGGCTCCCCCGCGTGTGCGGGGATAGACCGAAGCCACGGTTTCAACATCGAAGTCACGTCAGGGCTCCCCCGCGTGTGCGGGGATAGACCCTTGCCGGTGACGGCCTGCCGGGCGATCACGCGGGCTCCCCCGCGTGTGCGGGGATAGACCCGTCTCAATCCGGACGTCCACTTCATCCTGCGAGGCTCCCCCGCGTGTGCGGGGATAGACCGTGGCGAATCTCGGCGGGGCGTTCCGAGAGGGGGGCTCCCCCGCGTGTGCGGGGATAGACCCGTCAATGTCGAGCGTGGACCGAGGACGGATCAGGCTCCCCCGCGTGTGCGGGGATAGACCCCCGACCCGTCCCCGGCCAAGACGATCCAGACGGGCTCCCCCGCGTGTGCGGGGATAGACCCAATCGTGATCTTCTCCCCAGCCATCAGACTGGGGCTCCCCCGCGTGTGCGGGGATAGACCCGCACGCTCCACCGCGGGGTTCACCATCGGGACGGCTCCCCCGCGTGTGCGGGGATAGACCCCCCGACCGAAGCCCAGATCTCTCGGGGGATCAGGCTCCCCCGCGTGTGCGGGGATAGACCGCAAGCCACCACGTCTCGGGACTGCGAGTGCAAGGCTCCCCCGCGTGTGCGGGGATAGACCCAACGCTCGGAGAACCCGCCGGCGGGTTCTGGTGGCTCCCCCGCGTGTGCGGGGATAGACCCCGCAGTGATCGCACGGGACTGGCGGACAACCCGGCTCCCCCGCGTGTGCGGGGATAGACCCCGCGGTCACCCCGGTCTCGCCATACCAGAGCAGGCTCCCCCGCGTGTGCGGGGATAGACCGGATCTTCCGGGCCACGGGTAGAACCGCCTTCAGGCTCCCCCGCGTGTGCGGGGATAGACCGCGTTCTCGGGGGGCAAGTGGGAGATGGTGGGGGGCTCCCCCGCGTGTGCGGGGATAGACCCCCCGTAGGTCAGTCGGGAGGTTAGATAGGCTTGGCTCCCCCGCGTGTGCGGGGATAGACCTTGTGGAGACAAGGTGCAGCGGCTCCGCTTGTGGGCTCCCCCGCGTGTGCGGGGATAGACCCGTCGTCATACGCAAAAAGACCCGGAAGGGGAAGGCTCCCCCGCGTGTGCGGGGATAGACCGTAATTCAGGACTCGCTCCGTAAGCGTGGACCCGGCTCCCCCGCGTGTGCGGGGATAGACCCAGTCCATCGGAGGCGCGGACCGTAATGTCAGAGGCTCCCCCGCGTGTGCGGGGATAGACCGTCGTGGATGGGAGGACGTGGTCAATCCGCATGGGCTCCCCCGCGTGTGCGGGGATAGACCCCGGGCGTGAGCGTGAAGGTGGGGCGGTACCGTGGCTCCCCCGCGTGTGCGGGGATAGACCCCTGCGCCATGATCCGCCCGGCGTACGCAGTACGGCTCCCCCGCGTGTGCGGGGATAGACCCTGACGGAGGTCGTATGACGACCCCGGACCGGCGGCTCCCCCGCGTGTGCGGGGATAGACCCCATGCGTATCCGTGGCTCAAGGGCGCAAAAAGGGCTCCCCCGCGTGTGCGGGGATAGACCGTAGTGTTACCGGGCATGCAAAATTGCACAGAAGTGGGCACTGAAAAAGGCACACATC
>JAPPGX010000153.1 GCA_028877265.1 Acidobacteriota bacterium | reverse complement strand
ACCTATGTGCCCGGTCCAAACTGTCACCCATGTGTCCGGTTCGGACAGGAGGGGACACCCCTCCCCAAACCCCTCCCCGACGGCGCTCGGCGCCGTGCAGGAATTCCGTCGGACCACGTCCACAACTTGTCAAGGTAACACCCGAATCACTCCCTCGTGAAGAAGACACCCGGCCTCGCAACGGTCCCGCAGGTGCTTGCCACCTTCGCCGCCACCTTCGTCGCGATCATCCTCATCGGGGTCGTCATCGCGCGGACCGGACTGCCCTTCGACGTGGCTATCCTGGCGACGCCGGGAGTCACCCTGCTCGTGGCCCTCGCGGCCATCCGGCTGTTCCGGCTGAATCCCTACCGCGCGTTCCGGCTGCGGCCCGCAAAGAACAGCCAACTCCTCCTTTCGGTTCCGATCGCCCTTTCCCTCTTCGTGGTCAGCGACCAGCTCGCCAACCTGAGCCGGGCGTTCCTCCCGATCGACGAGCAACTCGTCCAGACCGTCGCCGAACTGGTGCGCGCGGAGGGTCTGTTCTCCTGGCTGATCCGGCTCGCCGGCATCGGCTTCGGGGCGGCGCTGGCCGAGGAACTGCTCTTCCGCGGCATCATCCTGACCGGGCTCCGGCCCCTCGGCAGGGGGGGCGCCCTCGTCGTGTCGGCGCTGCTCTTCACCGTGATGCACGGCCTGCTGCTGCCCAATTACTTCGTGGCCGGGCTCGTCCTGGGACTGGCGGCGATGGCCACCCGCAGCATTCTGGTCCCGATCTCGATCCACCTCTTCCACAACGTCGCGGCGCTCCTCCTTTTCAACCTGACCGACATCGACACCCTGGGCGACCCCCTCTGGATCCCGGGCGGCATCCTGGTGCCGGCGGCGGGCATCCTGACGATCGGGGTGTTCCTCTACCTGCGCGACCTGGGGGCCCAGGCGGCCGAAAAACCCGCGGCGCCGGCGTCCGATACCCCGCAGGAGACCGGGCTCCCTTCGCCGCCCCCCGGCGCGCTCAGCATCGCAGAGGACCTTCGGGAGGTGCCCTCCGGTTCGCGCCGTCTCGGTTTCGTCTTTCTGGCGCTCGCGATGATCGCCGGGCTCTTCATCACCGTCGGACTCTTCGTGTACCTCGGCTACCTCACCAACCCGGGGCCCCAGCGCGCCGCCGCCATCCAGCAGTTGCGGCAGATCGCCCACGAATCCCTGGCGGACGAAGCGGCCGGCCGCCAGGCGGAGATCGACGCCGCGTTCGAGACCCTCACCGAGCTGAACCGCGAGGGGCGCGTCGGATTCCGGCACGTCTGGCGCGCGGCCACCGTGGTCGCCGCCGCCACCACCGACGGAGAGTTCGGGAACGGGGACGTGGAGTCCCTGCTGATGGCCGTCGGGGGGATCCGCCAGGACGCCGAGGAACGGCGTCCCCGCCGGGAACCGCGTCCCGAAGCCCCGGAACCGGCCCGCGCCGGCCAGAGCGAATAGCCGGTCGTCCAGGCATTCCGGACGGGCGCGGCCACACGCCGCGGGCTAGCGCGGGACCCCGGTGCGCCGGAAGCGGCCGAAGAACAGGGGGAGCCACATCGCCGCCACCCCTCCCACCATCATCAGCCCGCCGACGAGCGGCCGCCACGACAGCAGCACGAAGCCCCCGGACAGCAGGTGGACGACGACGCTCATGTAGCCCGAGAGCACGAACACGCGAACCGGCGAATCCGAAGTCCGCATGGCGAAGAGCGGCAGCGTCTCGAGCGCCGCGGTCAGCATCGTGCTCCGGAAGAGCAGCGCCCAGAGGTTCAGCGGCTCGCGAAACACCATGCCGACGATGGCGGAAAAGAGCGACGCCGCGAACGCCGACTGGTAGGGCCGCCGGCCCTCCAGCCAGCGGATCATGAGCGCCTTCAGGGGGGTGAAGAGCGCCACCAGGCCGAGAGCCAGGAGGAAGTCCGCCGGATCGGGAATCGTGGTGGCCAACCGAACAGCGGCCAGGATGGTGACGAGCGCCAGCACCGCGAGGAGCGCGTAGCGCGGCGGGGGCAGCGAACTCCCGCTCATGCCGGGATCCCCGCCGGCTGGGCGCCGAGTTCGCGGGCGGCGAGGTCCGCGGGCGTCTCCGCCGGCCGGGCCAGGACCGCAGTCCCGTCCCGGATCACGACCTCCGCGGGCCGCGGACGCAGGTTGACGTTCGAAGCCATCGAGTAGCCGTAGGCGCCGGCGTCGAGCACGGCGAGCAGATCTCCCGGCTCGGGGGGCGGAAGCGCCCGGTCCCGCGCGAACGCGTCGCCGGACTCGCACACCCCGCCCACCACGTCGAAGCGCCGCTCGGGTCCCGGGCGCGGTTCCACCGGCGCCACCCGGTGCCACGCGCCGTAGAGCGCCGGCCGCAGGAAATCGTTCATGCCCCCGTCCACCACGCAGAACTCCCGGGTTCCCGTCCGCTTGGTGTGGAGGACCCGGACCACGAGGGCGCCCGCGGGCCCGAAGAGCGCCCGTCCCGGCTCGAAGACCACCGTGGGGTCGGCATCCGGACATTCCCGGTCCAGGACCTCCCGGAGCGTCCCGAGAACCCGGGCGGCGTAGACGGACATCGGGGTGTCTTCCTCGCCGTCGCGCTGCGGGATGCCGAGCCCGCCTCCGACGTCCACGACCCGCACCGGCAGACCGGCGGCGCGGAGTGCGGCGAAGACGGTTCCCAGCCGCTCGGCGCTCCGCGCCAGCGTGGCGAGTTCCCGGATCTGGGACCCGACGTGCGCGTGGACCCCGAGAATCTCCACGCCCCTCCAGTCGCGGGCTCCGGATGCCAGCGCGAGGAGGTCCGCCGCCGCCATCCCGAACTTGGCGGTGCGGGTGCCGGTGGCGATCTTCGGATGCGTCGCCGCATCGACCTCGGGATTGAGGCGGAGGAGCGCGCGGGCGCGGCGGCCGCGGCGAAGCGCCAGGCGGTTCAGGAGCTCCAGCTCTCCCCGGGATTCGACCGAGACGAAGCGCACCCCGAGATCAAGCGCCGTCTCGAGGTCCACCGGGGTCTTGCCGACCCCGGACATCACGATCCGGTCTCCGCGGAACCCGAGTCCGTGGGCGACGAGCAGTTCGGCCGCCGATACCGCCTCCACGCCCGCCCCCAGGTCCCGCAGCGGGGTCAGCAGCGCCGGCAGGGCGTTCGCCTTGAGCGCCGCCGCGACCAGGTGCCCGGTACCCGCGAGCGCCTCCTGGAGCGCGGCGAACCGCTCCACGACCGCGCGGGAGCTGTACACGTAGGCCGGGGTCCCGGCTCCCGCCTGGGCAAGCGCCGCATCGAGGCACACCCCTTCGGCGCCGAGGCGGCCACCCGGTCCGGAACGAAAAACGGCGTGCAAGGTTTGGCGGCCGGCCCGCATCACCGACTCCGGACGATTCGGAGGTGGGGCGGCGGGAGCAGCTTCGCGCGGGGCCGCAAGGGGGTCCCGAATGTATCATCGCGCACCGTTTCGAGACGTTCGGAGGCTTTCCCATGATCCGATTCCTTACAGCATCTGTCCCGTTTCTCATGGCCCTCGGCTGCGGTGGCGGCGCCGAGCCGGAGGCGGAAGCACCGGCCGCCACCGGCGACCTCGGTCTCCCCTTCTCCGAGTACCGGGAGAGCGGCGACCTGGTCTACCTGGCGGGCGCCCTCGGCAACGTTCCGGGCACGCTCGATCTCGTGCCGGGCGGCATCGAGGCCCAGGTCCGCCAGACGATGGACAACCTGGGCGCCACCCTGGAGAGCGCCGGGCTCGACTTCTCGCGGGTCGCGGCGGTCAACGTCTACCTCTCGGACGTCCGGCACTTCCAGGCGATGAACGGCGTGTATCGCGGGTACTTCCCGGAGGATCCCCCGACGCGCGCCACCGTCGAAGCGGGCATCGCGATCCCGGGAGCGCTCGTCGAGATCTCGATGGTGGCGGTGAAGGAGGGAGTCGAGCGCGAGGTGATCAACCCCGAAGCGATGAAGAGCCCGGAGCTTCCCTATTCCTGGGGAATCAAGGCGGGCGACACGCTATTCGTCGCCGGCGCCACCGCCCGGGACCCGGATACCTACCAGCCGGTCGGCGGGGGCGTGACCGAACAGATGCAGCGGATCATGGGGAACATCGGGCTGGTCCTCGAAGCGGGAGGAATGGACTATTCGGACGTCGCCAACTGCCGGGTGTTCCTCGATGACCCGCGCACCTTCGGCGAAATGAACGCGGCCTACCGGGAGTTCTTCCCCGAGGATCCCCCCACCCGGGCCACCGTCGAAGCCCGGCTCGCGAACCCGCTCTTCACGGCCGAGGTGCAGTGTGTGGCCTCAAGCGCCGAACGGAGCGTCCTGGCCCCGGACGGCCCCCGCTCGGGCAGCCCTCTCTCGCCGGGCATCTGGGCCGGCGACCGGCTCTACCTCTCGGGCATGGTGGCGCCGGGACCGGACCGGAGCGAGGACGCCGGCGACCAGACGCGCGCCGTGCTCGGGCGGCTGAGCGCCGCGCTCGAGGCCGGCGGGCTGAGCTTCTCGGACGTGGACGACGCGATGGTCTACCTCGAGGACATGCGCGACTACGCCGCGATGAACGAGGTGTACCGGGAGGTCGTGGGAACGCCGTTCCCTCCCCGCGCCACGGTGGAAACCCAGATGATGGGCGCCGGCATCAAGGTCGAGATCATGATGACGGCGACCCGGTAGGGGGCCACGCCCTCACGTCACGAGCCCGCCCTCACGGCGCTGGAACGTCGAACCCGCGTACTGTTGACCACCCGGATGGCGCACCGGCTTGGAACGCCGGTCTCCAGACCGGCACGGGGGGGGGGGGGCGCCC
>JAPPGX010000002.1 GCA_028877265.1 Acidobacteriota bacterium | reverse complement strand
GCCACCACCGCCGCCGCTACGGCTGACCGCGCTGCCGCCGCCGCCACCGCTGGAACCCGATCCACCGCCCCGGCTGGCGGAAGCTCCACTACCGCCGCCGAAACGGGAGAAACCGCTTGGACGGCTGCGCGAACTCGCGCTCGGCCGGCTGCGGGAACCCGCGCTGGGCCGGCTACGAGAGCCCGTGCTCGGACGGCTGCGGGAACCCGCGCTGGGTCGGCTCCGGGAGCCGGCGCTGGGCCGGCTCCGGGAAGCGCCGCTGGGCCGGCTCCGGGAGGCCCCGCTGGGCCGGCTCCGGGAAGCCCCGCTGGGCCGGCTCCGGGAAGCCCCGCTCGGCCGGGCTCGGGAGGTTCCCGAGCGGCCTGTGGAAGAGGCCCCACTCCTGGGAGAAGCGGGCCGCACCGTTGAAGGCCGTCTGGCGCCGCTGTTGCCCGGCCGTCCGGTGGCGCGCGGCCTGGGAGAGGCGGCCGGGCGATTCCCGGTCGCGGCGCCTCCGCGATTGGCCGACGGCCGTCCGGTTCGGCGTCCGGCCGTTACGGGTCCGGTTGTCGCTCGGCCTCTGGTCGTCGCCCGGGACCGGCCCGCTTCCGCGCCGCCGTTGCTCCGGTCCCGTCCTGATACGCCGCGGGACAAGGTCGCGCGGTCCCTCTCCGCTGCGTAGGCCGACCGCGCACTGCGCGCGCGCGCGGCGCTCCGAGGAACGGCCACCCGCTGCGCCCGGGGAGTGCTGCGGGTGGAGTCGGCCACCGCCCGGCGTGAGGTTGTCGGAGCCCGCGAGTTGGAGAGCCGTCGGGTGGTCGCCTTCGCCGACCGGGTCATGGCGGTTTCCCCGATCGCGCGTTGACGCAGACCGCGATCGAGTACCGCGCCTCCGGAAAGGACCTGGGCGTTTTCGACGTTGCGCAGAGTGGAGGCCGCCAGCCGGTTCCGCGAGGCGGGACGCCCGATGGCGTCCTTGCTGGTGAAACTCCAGGCCTGGCGGTTTACGGAACCGCGCGGCACGGCCTTGCCGAGAATCTGTCCCCGCCGGACGCGAGGACGATTCGAGAAGAAGGAATCGCCCTCCCGCCAGTACCCGTGGTAGCCGTAGTACCCGCGGAACGGATACACCGCATAGCCGTAATAGCCCAGCGGCGACCAACCGACCCAGTCGTATCCATAGCTCCAGGAGACCCAGCCCGGGCCCCACACCGAACCCGGCAGCCAGTACCAGCCAAGCGGGCCGTGTCCCCACCGGCCGTAGTGATACGGGGCCCACCCCCAGGGATCGTAGGAGATCCAGGTAAGGCCGAACGGCGTGTGCGCCCATCGTCCGAGCCGATAGGGCGCCCAGCCGGCGGTCACCGTCGGATACCAGACCCATCCCAGATGGACATCGTGGTGCCAGCGGCCGTGTCCCTCGAGATCGGGAGCGTGCTCCCTGACTTCGTCGGGAAGCTCGTCGTAGTGAGTTTCCGCGGTGGTGACGAAACGCCGCTGACGGTCCTCGGCCCAGGCGTAGAAGTGGTCGTTGCCCAGGTACTCCTCGGGCGGCGCCGGTGCGGCGCCTTCGGAAGCGACGGTCCGTTGACCGGACCCCACCAGCACCGAGCCCGATTCGGTGGTTACCGTCGCGATACCCGAGTAGACGACGAACTGCACCGTGCGGCCGTCCTCCAGCAGGTCCGTCCGGTACTCACCCTCGCCCTGCGGGGAGAAGGTGCCGCCGGGTGTTTCCACGACCACGTCGGCATCGCCGCCAAGCCACACGAGGAGGCTCCCGGTCCAGAACCCGAGCCGGTGCGGGCTGTCCCCCTCCACGTAGTCCAGTTTGGTCCCCTGGTCCATCCACGCCGTGACCCGGCCCGCGAAGCGCAGTTCGACCTGTCCGGGCTCCCGGGTCCAGATGCGGTCGCCGGGCAGGAAGGGGCTGCCCCTTTCGGCCTCGTGGGCGCCGAAGTCGTCCGCCCGCTGGTGCCAGACGTCGCCGTCGACGACGCTGAGGTTCCCGTAGGCGTACGACCGCCCGGTTTCCTCGTCGGACTGCGCGAGCGCTACCGAGGAATGGCCGAAGACCAGCAGCAGGCTCAACATGCCTGAATGCCGGAGGACCTTGTTTCGCCTGTTCGCTCTTTCGTGCATGGGCCACCTCCCCGAGGCTGCCACCGCGTAATGCCGCAATCCCTATGCCAGATTCCGTCCGATTGTCCCCGGAACCGTTGGAGTTCGGTCTTCGCCAGTCCGGGCCGGGCGGGGTGTCGGCACGCTGCGGCTCTCGAACCGCGTTACCCGAGCCGGTCGAGGAACTCCGACGCCTGGAGCCGGGCGCGCGCCGCGCGGAACCTGCGCCAGGCCGGCCGGACATCGCGGTCGCGATTGACGAGCCGCGCCAGCTTGCTGCCGTCGGGATCGTCCTCGAGCAGAGCTTCCAGCCGCCCCCGCATGTCTCCCTCCGGGAGGGACTCGACAAACGCGTCCTGCTCGCTCAGGGTGTCTTCCAGCCGGGGCTTCGGCACGGGGACGAAACGCCCCCGGATGTCGGACTCCAACTGCCAGACGATTTCCTGGGTCGAGGGGTCTTCGTGGTCCTCCGCGACGCTGACCATCCGGGAGGTGTCCCGGTCGTAGTAGTAGGTTCGTTCCGGGCCGTCGTCAACAAAGGCGGCGACGAGCGCCTCAATCAGAGAAGGGTCGGTCTCCACGGACTCAGAACCGTTGCAATTGGAACTACGGGAGGGACGCTCCCTCCGTGAGAGAGCCTAAACGACAGACCCCGACCGCGCCAATCCCACTCCGCCGGAATCGTCCGATTCTGCGGGCCTTCCGTGGCGCCGGCGACGGGTGATGCGGGTCAGCTCGGGAGGACCGTTCGTGATCTGGAGGGTGTGGGTTTCGATCGTGCCCCGGTTGAACCGGACCCCCGAGACCAGGGCGCCATCGGTCACGCCGGTGGCGCAGAAGATCAGGTTCCGGCCGGGCGCCAGTTCGTTCGTGGTCAGCACGCGCCCCGCGTCCGCGACCCCGGTCTCCACGAGCCGCCGCTCCTCGGCTTCGTTCCGCACGAGGAGCTGCCCGAGCATTCCGCCGCCGAGACACCGCAGCGCGGCCGCCGCAATCACCCCTTCCGGGGCGCCGCCCGATCCCATGGCCGCCTGAACTCCGGAACCCGGCATCGCGCTCAGGATTCCGGCGGAGAGGTCGCCGTCTCCGATCAGGCGCACCCGGGCGCCGGCGCGCCGCAGCCCGGCGACCAACTCCTCATGCCGCTGCCGCTCGAGCACGACTACGGTGATCTCGCTCGCGGGGAGGCCCTCGGCCTCGGCGATCGCGCCCACGTTGCGTTCGGGAGAGTGCTCGAGCCGGATGGCGTCCCCGAGGAGGTCCCGGCTGGCCGGACCCACCATGATCTTTTCCATGTAGACGTCGGGCGCGGTGAGCAGTCCCCCGCGTTCCGAACCGGCGAGCACCGCGATGGCCCCGGGTCCGCCGGTGGCGCAGAGATTCGTCCCTTCGAGGGGATCCACGGCGATGTCCAGTTCGGGGGCTCCGTCCCCGCTGTTGCCGAACCGCTCTCCACTCCACAACATGGGAGCCTGGTCCCGCTCTCCCTCGCCGATCACGATCCGCCCGCGGACGGGCACCGTGTCGAGGACCCGGCGCATGGCGGAAACCGCGACCTGGTCCGAATGGTGGCGGTCTCCCTGACCGATCGTCGAGGCGCAGGCGATGGCCGCCTCCTCCACCGTGCGGACGAGGTGGGGACCGGCGACGGCGACCGGGCCGTCAGCCATCGTCCCGCCGCTCAATCATCCTCCGGCGCCGGGAGGCTGACCCGGGTGGGGCGGTCCCGCCGGTAGCCCAGGGCATAGTCGGCCTGCATCAGGGTGTGGATCTCCCGGGTTCCCTCGTAGATCACGGCGCCCTTGGAGTTCCGCCAGAAGCGCCCCACGGGATACTCGTCGGAGTACCCGTAGGACCCGTGGATCTGGATGGCGTCCGATGCGGCCCTTTCGGAGGCGACGGTCGAGACCCACTTCGCCAGCGAAGTCTCGCGGGTGTTGCGGCGCCCGCGATTCTTCAGTTCTCCGGCCCGGAGCCACAGCAGCCGGCTCACCTCGTAGTCCCGCTCCATGTTCGCGATCATCTGCTTGACGAGCTGGTGCCTGCCGATCTCCTGACCGAAGGTGGTACGGGACCGCGCCCAGCGCACGCTCTCGTCGCGGCAGGCGCGGATCAGTCCCGTGGCGCCGGCGGCGACGGTGTAGCGGCCCTGGTCGAGGGCGAACATGGCGATCTTGAAGCCTTCGCCCTCTTCCCCGAGCCGGTTCCCGGCCGGGACGCGCACGTCGTGCATTCGGAACCAGCCGGTGTTTCCAGCGCGGATCCCCCACTTGTGGGTCATGTTCCCCGACTCGAAGCCCGGAAAGGAGCGCTCCACGATGAATGCCGACAGTCCCGAATGGTCCCGGCGAGCCCGTTTGTCGGGATCCGTCCACGCAATCACCAGGAAGTTGTCGGCGATTTCGGCCAGGGAGATCCAGTGTTTTTCGCCCGTGAGCACGTAGTCCGATCCGTCGCGCCGCGCCGTGGTCCGGATCCCCACGGCGTCGCTTCCGGCGTCGGGTTCGGTGAGTCCGTAGGTGGCAATCTGCTTCCCCTCAGCCTGCGGCCGCAGGTAGCGGTCCTTCTGCTCCTCGCTGCCCCACGCGAGGAGCGAGAGGGAGTTCAGACCTGCATGCACCGACATGATGACCCGCAGCGAGGTGTCGACGTACTCGAGTTCTTCGCAGGCGAGCCCAAGCGAGATGTAGTCGAGCCCCGCACCGCCGTAGCGCCCGGGAACCGATATCCCCAGGATGCCGAGTTCCCCGAGTCCCGTCAGGATCTTGCGATCGAACACCTTTGCGGCGTCGTTTTCGCGGATGTGCGGCGCCACCTCGCGGGTGGCGAAATCGCGAACCAGCGACTCCGTAGCGAGGTGTTCCTCATTCAGATCGAAGTTCAGACGCTCAGCCAACTTTCCCTTGCCTTTCCGGTCGTTCCTGGCGGTTCCTTCCCTGCCGCCGCCGCCCCGCCGGCGCGGAGCGCGGAGTATACGGCGCGGCTCCGGGCCGATCCCCTGCCCGGCGCACCTCGGCCGCCGGTGGAAAAAGCGAGGTGAGCGGCGGGGGCGGGGAAGTCCGGTTCTTGCCGGTGGGACCCGGCCGGCAGGGCGCTCCGGCAGGAACCGATCAGATCCCGCTGGCCAGAGCGGCGGCCGCCGCTTCGGCCTCGGCCTTGCGTTTGCTGGGGCCGACCCCTCTTCCGAGCGCACGACGGCCCGCGAGCACTTCCATGACAAAGGTCTTTTCGTGCTCCGGACCGCTCTCCGAAATGAGTCGATACACGGGGAGTCGACCTTCCTTCTTCACGAGCGCCTCCTGCAGCGCTCCCTTCGGGTTTTCGGTCGCGGCGGCGGCCTCCAGCGGATCGTTCCCGCGGGCTTCGCCAGGACTCGCAACCGATCCCCGGCTCGTTCGGCTCCGTCGCCGGCCGGACCGCCGTGCAAGCCGTTCAAGGACCCGCCGCGCGGCGTCCTTCTCGGCTTCCTTGAGGCCACGGCCAACTCCGGTTTCGACGAGTCCATCGGCCAAGCGCAGGGTGACGGACACTGCCCCGTCGCTCCGCGAGCTGCGCGGCCTGCGTTTGGGCTCGTACCTGGGAGCTTCCTTGCCCGCCTGGGCGAGGCGGTTCTGGAGCAGCGTCTTGGGGTCGAGGAGTTCGAGGTCGGGATTCCGGAGTTCTTCGAGGGCGGTCTTGAACGGCCGGCCCAGCGCCCGGCGCGCGGCCCCCAGGCTGCCGTCCAGATAGAGCGCCCCCATTACGGCCTCCGCAGTGGCCGCGGCGTCGTCCCCGTTTCCGAGTGACCAGTGCTCGTTCAAGGTACGAGTGAAATCCCGGCTCTGCAGCCGCATCCGGGCAAGGGTCATCCTCCCTTCGTCCCACTCGGGAAAGTGGTGGTGGAGCGCTTCGGCCAGCACGAGATGCAGGACGTCCCGCCCGAGGAAGCGCAGCGCGGGCCGGCTCACCGATTGGGCGGCTCGCGCGGACCCCGGGGATTGCGGCGCCGAGCTCCGGCGCCCCCTCGTTCTCCGCGTCCTGCCGCGGCGGTTCCCGGAGGCGTGTTCCCCGCCCCCGTTGTCCGCGTCGAGCGCCGCGGTCAGGATCCCGGGATCGGCGAAGGTGTATCCGAGGGCCCGTTCGACCCGCTTGCGAAGCAGAAGAAGGCGGCGGGCGAACCGGATGCCGAGCGGAGCGATGGAGCGAAGTCCGCCGCCGGCCCGATCGAGCCATCCCGGAACGCCCTCCGGCGGCTTCAGCCTGAGCCGCTGCAGTTTCTGCCTGAAGGCCACCCCCAGGACGCCGCGCGCCGCCGGCATCCCGCCGTCGAGATACGCGGCCCCAAGTACGGCTTCGAAGACGTTGGCGAGGATGCGGTCGGAAGATCGGACTTCCTCACCGGCGTTCCGCCCGCGGCCGACGCGAATGCCCTCGTCCAGCGAGAGGGCGCGGGCCGCCGCGGCCAGCGACTGGTTGCTCACCAGTTCCGACTTGGTCTCCTGCCGCCGTTGCCCGTCCCAGTTCGGCCGTTGAAAGTGCATGGACTCGGTCACCACGAGTCCGAGCGCCGCGTCGCCGACGAATTCCAGCCTCTCGTAGTCCGCTACCGCGTGGTCGTTTCGATAGGAGCCGTGCGTCAGGGCTTCCTCGAGAAGCTCGAGGTCCCGGAAGCGGTACCCGAGACCCCGGGCGAATTCGAGGACCGGCCGGTGGGCGGATGCCGGCGCCCGCCGTCTTCGTCTGCGCGCCATCTCAGTCCACCCGAACCAGGACCATCGTCAGATCGTCCGCGTGCGTCTCGGCGCCGGTGAACTCCAGGACCGCGTCTTCCACCGTCCGCTGCAGGTCCGCCGGGGTGAGGGCCGCTCCCTCCTCCAGGAGCCGCATCAGCCGTTCCTCCCCGAACATGTCGGATTCCGCGTTCATGGCCTCCGACACGCCGTCCGTGAAGAAGAGCCAGGTTTCTCCCCCCTGGAGGCGTTCCGAGCGCTCTTCGAGGATTTCGTCGAATACCGGCCCGGGATCCAGGGCCAGCCCGAGCCCCGGGGGAGCGAGCGCTTCCGAGCGGGGCCAGTGGCCGTCCCGCTGGACGAGATGCAGGAGCGGGCTGTGCCCGGCGCGGGCAAACGTCACCAGCCCCTCCGCCGAGTCGAACACCGCGTACGTGATGGTGATGAAGGTCCGGGAATCGAGTGCGGTGTGCAGTACCCGGTTCGCCTCCACCAGCACCTTGCGGGGGGACTCGTGGATACGGCTGAGGGCGAGCATCAAGCCCTTGAGTTCCGCCATGATGAACGCTGCCCGCGTCCCGGTGCCTGAGACGTCGGCGATCACCACCCCCAGCCGACTCGGTCCGAGGGGGATCAGGTCGTAGTAGTCCCCCCCGACCTCGGTTGCGGGGCGGCAGACGGCGGACACCAGGAATCCGGGCACGGAGACGGATCCCTCGGGAGGGAGCAGGCGCGACTGGGACTGCCGCGCGGTTTCCATTTCCTGTTCGAGTACCGCCGCCCGCCGGAGACGCCCCATGTCGTCGGCGATCTTGGCCGTCATGATGTTGAACGAGCTGGCGAGCTCTCCGAGTTGATCGGGCGACGCGGCGCGTACCTGATGGCCGAAATTCCCGCCCCGGACGAGTTCGGTCCCCCGGCTCAACGCTTCGACGGACCGGGTGATCGAGCGCGCGAGCCGGAGCCCGGCGGCGAACGCGACGCATTCGATGAGCACGAAGACGATGCCCAGCCCGCCCAGCACCAGGAGCAGACCGCTCCGCCAGTCCGGATTGCTGATTGCCACGGACTCGGCGAGGCCGCCGGTCGTCCCCTGGATCAGGTGAATCGGGGCGAAGCCGATGGCCACCACGACCGTGCCTCCCTCCATCCCGGGACCCCAGGGGACGGCCTCGAGCAACAGCGGTTCGTCCCAGTCGATCGTGAAGCGGTCGTTGTCCGTTCCCGTCAGCGGGGCCGGAGCGGGTGGTTCCTCGTTCTGATCTCCGAGATAGAGCGCCCAGACGGTCCGGACGATCAGGTCCTCCTCCCGCGCACTCTGCTCGAGGAGCGGCGCGAGCGGAGCCAGAACCACCGCCAGGCGGTCCCCCCGGAGCCCGGGATAGACGGCGCCGAACCACTCGGTGTCCTCCATCTGGACCACACCCTCGTACGGCGTGAGGGCCCACTCCGGCAATGGATCGGACCGGCGGATGGGTCCTCCGGGGTCCGAACCGGTCAGCCGGGCGATGCGCCCCTCCTCGATCTCGAGGTACCAGGCTGCCGCTCCGGGGGCGAACGGAGCGACCCGCGCCACGGCCCCCTGGAGACCACGGGCGACTTCCGCCGGGTCCGAGCCCGGTGAAATCTCGAGCAGGGTCTGCTGTGCGGCGGAAGCGAACGCGGTGCCCCGGGCCGCCAGATTCGCCTGGAAGGCGTAGGAGCCGAACAATCCGAGCACCACGTAGAAGGCGAGCAGGAAGAACGACGTGAGCAGCAGGACGGGCAAGAGCCCCACGAACAGGTAGGAAACAGCGAGCTTCCGGCGCACGGGGTAGAGGAGCCACCCGAGAAGGTCGCGCCCGAAGTAGACGAGCACCGCGCCCAGGGTGATGACGAACACCATCCAGGCGTCCGCCGACCAGGAGGGGGGCAGCGCGCCAGCCGAGGAGAGGGAGGCGATGGCTCCGACTCCGAGCAGGAACCGGCCGGGCCATGAGCGCGTGAGTGCCTTCGCCGCGCGTTCCAGTCCCTTTGCGAGGGACCTGGGGTAGGCGGACGCCGCCCGTGGCGGAGCGGAAGGGGAGGCCGGTTTGGCGGGTCGTTCCGCGGGCTTTGTTGGGTCTTGGTTGGAGATGTTCGGGAGTGCGGGTGTCTGAGGGACGGCAGTTGGCCGGATTGCCGGATCCGGGACGCTTCCCGGCGGGGTCCGTTTCGGGGTCCCCGGGGCGTGCGCGCGCTCGCACTCGAAACCCGAGGGCCCGGCGCCGTTTGCGGGGCGGACGATCCGCCGAAGCACGATGCGGCGCCGAGACACCGGGTCTGGCGACGGTTCTGACGCGAAGGGGCGGCCGCCCGGCCAATTCCGCCAGGCAAGGCCCCGCCTGGAAGTGGCCCGGTTACCGCAACGCGGATCGGAAGCGCCGGCGAGCGCCGGTCCGCCAGGAGGGCGGGCCGACACCCCGAGTGCTCGGAGACAGTCTAGCAGCGGCGACCCTGCGGATCCGGGATGCCGCTCCCGCCATCCCCGTACACTTCCCGCGGAACGCCTCTCCATGCGCCTTCTGGATCGCCGTCTCGCCGGAGCCCTGGCACTGGCGGCCGCTCTGGCGGGCGGAGAGTCCGCCGGCGGGCACCAGTCCGGGACAGCGGAACAGCCCGCCATCCGGCTCTACGGAGTCGTGCGGCAGGGGGACGGGGGAGTGGCGCTCCTGCGGTTTGCCGAGGGACGACCGCTGGCGCTCCGGGTCGGCGCCGTCCATCGTGGATTCACGGTCCTCCGGGTACTTGACGGCGGCGTAGAGCTGAAGGCGCCCGGCGGGGAGGTGCTGGAAGTGGGTCTGCCGGAGAGCCTCGTCCCTCCCGAGATCGGGAAGCCCTCGGCCGCCCGCGAGACCCCGGTCGACACCCGGCCGCCCGTCGAGATTCCGGCAGCTTTCGAAACGGCGCCGGACCCCCCGCCGGGTGAGGTGCAGACGCCTCCGCCTCCGCCGGCGGGAGAGCGAGCGTTCTCGCGGGACGACGTAAGGCTGCGGCTTCAGTCGGAACTCCCGAGGATCCTGTCGAGCGCCGTCGTCGCCCCGCGGGTGGTCGGGAATGAGATCGTCGGGCTCGAACTCGTTGCCTTTCCCACCGACACCGTGCTCGGGGAAACCGGGCTCGTCCCCGGGGACGTGCTCCTCGAGGTCAACGGCAGGGCAGTACGGGGAGCCGAGTCGCTGGCGGTGCTGGTGCAGCGGTTTCAGACCGCGAGCCAGGTCGAACTCATGGTCGATCGCGACGGAGAGGTATTTCCTATCCGGTACCGGATCGAGTAGCCGCTACGGCTCGGGAACCTCCCGGGAGCGTCCGTCAGAAACGCGGGCGGGCGATTCGTGGATGCGAAGTCAGCGGCGGGTGAGAGCGCCGGGGCCGGGCCGCTGGAGCAACACCACGACCTCTCCCGGCTCGACCAGGTGGTGGTGGGTCTTCGCGTGGACTTCGAAGGCCGCCGGATCGCGGCGCAGCGACGCGATGGCCTCCTCGAGGCCGGCGGCTTCCAGTCCGAGCCGCTCGATCTCCGCCGCCAGTTCGTCTTCGAGCCGTCCCTGCTCGTTCAGCGATTCGAGTCCGCTCACGCCGACGGCGGCGGCGGCGACCCCGATCAGCACGATCACCACGACCGGCGCCGCGCGCTCGGTCAGTCCGACGAGGACGCGCCCCCAATCGGCGCCCTTGCGGAGGGCTCCCCCCCCGACGCGGCCGAATCTCTGGCGCAGGCTTCCCAAGACGGAAACCGCTGCCTCAATCGAGAACTTCATGGAACCAGCAGGGACCGGGGCCCTTGCCCGGATTGTATGCGGAAGAGGGAGTGCGCCGGGACGGGTTCCCGCCTAGCAGCCTGTGGCAAACCCCACGCGGCGTTCGACGGGCGATGCATCCCGGCTGAACCGCGCCTCTCCGAGGCGCTCCGCGTTGCGTTTCGGTCGGGATACACCCGGTATTCCTCCTTGAACAGCCTGTAATGAAACCGGACGCGGCATTCGAACGGCGATGCATCCCGGCTGAACCGGGCCGCTACGCGGCCCTCATCGTTGCGTTTCGGTCGGAATACACCCGGTATTCCTCCCTCACGCGCCTTGTCAGCCGGGCGCCTCGCCGTTCTCGGTGCTCACGCCAGTTCCACCACAGGCTGTTACGCGCCTTGTCAGCCGGCCGCCTCGCCCGTCTCGGCGCGCACGTGGGTTTCACCACAGGCTGCTAGCGCCCGCCACCGAGTTGCCCGGCAAGCTCCCGGAGCCGCTCGGTCTGATCGTCCAGCGAGGCGAGTTTTCCGCGGGCCTGGTTGACCACGGCGGGATCGGCACCGGCGAGAAAACCGGGGTTCGACAACCGTTTCCGGGTGCTTTCGCGCTCCTTGCCCAAACGCCCGAGCTGTCGCTCGACGCGTTGGCGCAGCGCCTCCAGATCGACGGCGTCCCCCAGGGTGGTGTGTGCTTCGAAAGCCGGATCCACGATGGAAACCCGGCCGGCGCCGGGCTCCGGGCCGGGCGGCAGCGAGGCATCACCGGGCGATGCGACGGAGACGGATGTGAGCCGGGCCAGCGAGGCGACGGGTTCCCGGCACTCCGCCAGGAGGGTGCCGAACCCGGCAAGACGGCGCGATTCCTCGACCCGGACGTGAAGCCGCAGATCGGGCGGCAGCCCGGCGTCGGCGCGGAGTTTGCGGACCCCGCTCACCAGCCGCTGAAGAGCCGCGAAGCGTTCTTCGAGCTTTCGGTCGCGCCTTCCCCTTCCGTCGGGGAATGCCGAGCGGGTCAGCAGATCCGCCGCCGGCCGTTCGCCGTTCCACAGATCCTTCCGGTCCATGGCCAGCCGGAGCCGGGCGAAGAGGTGTTCCGTCACGAAGGGAGTCACCGGATGCAGCAGATGCAGGGTGTCGTTCAGGACGCTTCCCAGAGTGGCGGCGGTGCGCCGTGCCGCCTCGGGTCCGGAACGGAGCCGCACCTTGGCCAACTCGACGTACCAGTCGCAGAAGTCATTCCAGACGAATCGGTAGAGCACGGCGCCCACGGCGGCGAAATCGAAGCTGTCGAGGGATCTGCGGACCTCGGTCGCGCAGACATTCGCCCGGGAGACGATCCAGCGGTCCTCGGCCTGCGGCTCGCCCATCGGGCCTTCCGTTTCGATCTCGTCGATGGCGATGAGGGCGAAACGGGATGCATTCCAGAGCTTGGTGAGGAAGCGGCGGCCGATCTCGTGGAACTTCGACAGCGAGAGACGCATCTCCTGTCCTTCGGAGCAGAGGCGGACGAGCGTGAAACGCAGGGCGTCGGCTCCCACTCCCTCGAAACCGTCCGGGAAGTTCCGTTCCACCCGGCGGAGCAGTTCCTTCATGTTGGTGGGCCGCGCTTCCTCCACCGGCCGCTTGAGTTCCGCCAGGGTGGCCCCGTCGATCACCGCCAGCGGATCGACCCCGTTCCCCTTGCTCTTGCTCATGACGGCGCCGCGTTCGTCGAGCACGGTGGGATGGATGTAGACGTCGCGGTACGGAAGCCGGTCCGTCATCTCGATCCCGGCGAAGTTCATCCGGGCGACCCAGAAGAACAGGATTCCCTTGTCGGTGGAGAGCACCGAGGTCGGAAAGTAGCGGGCGAGATCGGGTGTCTCGTCCGGCCAGCCCAGGGTGCTCATCGGCCATAACCAGGAACTGAACCAGGTGTCCAGCACGTCGTCGTCCTGACGCCAGGCGTTCGGGTCGGCAAGGACCTCCGCGGGTGTCTCGACCCCTACCGCCACGTTTCCGGTTTCCCGGTGGTGCCAGGCCGGGATGCGATGTCCCCACCAGATCTGCCGGCTGATCGTCCAGTCCCGGATTTCGATGAGCCAGCGCGCGTAGATCTGTTCCCAGCGGGCCGGATGGAACCGGAGTTCGCCCTCGCGAACTTTTTCCCAGCCCGTGTCTCCCTTCTCGAAGCCGCTGCGGCGGAGCGCCCGGTCCGCGAGCGGCCGCATCCGGACGAACCACTGGTCGGAGAGGCGGTACTCGATCGGAGCTCCCGAGCGCTGTGCCCGGCCGAGCGGCACCTGGTGGGGGGTCACCGCCTCGAGAAGCCCGGCCGCCTCCAGCGCGGCAACGGCTTCCCGGCGCGCTTCGTACCGTTCGAGCCCGCGAAACGTCTCGGGCACCTGGTCGTTCAGGGTCGCGTCCTCGTGCATCACGTTCCGCGGTTCGAGGCCGTGCCGTTCGCCGATCTCGAAGTCGTGCGGATCGTGGGCGGGAGTGATCTTCAGGCAGCCGGTTCCGAAGTCCCTTTCCACCCCGGAGTCGGCGATCACCGGAATCACGCGGCCGGTAAGCGGAAGCCGGACGTTCCGTCCGATGAACGCGCGGTAGCGGGCGTCCTCGGGGTGGACGGCGACGGCGACGTCCCCGAAGAGCGTTTCCGGCCGGGTGGTGGCTACCGTGAGGTGATGGCGACGATCGTCAGCGAGCGGATAGCGGATGCTCCACAGGTGGCCCGGTTCTCCCTCGGGCGCCGTTTCGACCTCGTCGTCGGAGAGCGCGGTTCGGTCCACCGGGCACCAGTTGACCACCCGCTTGCCCCGATAGATCAGTCCGCGGTCATAGAGCGCCTTGAACACCGTCCGCACCGCACGCGACAGCCCCTCGTCCATCGTGAAGCGGGTGCGCCGGAAGTCGCACGAACAACCGAGCTTGCGGAGCTGCTCCAGGATCACTCCCCCGAACTCTTCCCGCCATTCCCAGACCCGATCGATGAAGGCGTCGCGTCCCAGCTCCCGGTAGTCGACGCCCTGCGCGTCGAGGTGTTTGCGCACGACGGTCTGGGTGGAGATGCCCGCGTGGTCGGTTCCCGGCACCCACAGAGCGTCCCGCCCCTCCATCCGGCGGAAGCGGATGAGCACGTCCTGAATCGTGTTGTTGAGCGCGTGCCCCATGTGGAGCCGGCCGGTGATGTTGGGAGGGGGGATGACGATGGTGAACGGCTCGCGGTGCGGATCGCCGTCCGGACGGGTCCGCCCCCCGGGGTCCACCTCCGTCTCGAAGGCCCGCGCCTCTCGCCACCGGTCCCAGCCCTCGGCCTCGACGGCCGCCGGGTCGAGGCGGGTCGCGAGGGCGTCCGCTGGCCCGTTGCTCATTCCCGCCGCCCGCTACCGGCCGACGGCGGCGACGAGCGCTCCCGCGCGATCGGTGTTCTCCCAGGGGAATCCCGGGGCTTCGTGTCCGAAGTGTCCACCCCTGGCGGTGTTCTCGTAGATGGGCCGCCGCAGGTCGAAGTGGGCGATGATCTCCTTGGGGGTCAACCCGAAGACCTCCCGGACGGCGCGTTCGATGGCCGCGTCGTCCGCCCTCCCGGTCCCGAAGGTGTCCACCCGAACCGAGACCGGCTCGGCGCGGCCGATCGCGTAGGCGATCTGCACCTCCGCCCGGCGCGCGAGTTGCGCGGCGACGATGTTCTTGGCGATGCAGCGGGCCATGTAGGCGGCCGAGCGATCCACCTTCGTGGGGTCCTTGCCGGAAAAGGCGCCGCCCCCGTGGCGGGCCATCCCGCCGTAGGTGTCAACGATAATCTTCCGGCCCGTGAGTCCGCAGTCGGCCGCCGGGCCGCCCTCCACGAACTTGCCGGTCGGGTTGACGAGGACCGCTGGCGAGTTGGCGCGAAAGCCCTCCGGCAGCACCGGGAGCACCACCTTTGCCTCGATGTCGCGAGCCACGCGACCGGTAGCTTGTTCCGCATGCTGGGAGGATGCAACGACCGTGGGAACCGCTACGGGGTTCCCGGCTCCGTTGTAGGCCACCGTGACCTGCGCCTTTCCGTCCGGGCCCAGATACGGGATGTCGCCGGAGGTGCGCGCCTCGGTCAGACGCCTCGTGATCCGGTGAGCCAGCATGATCGGCAGTGGCATCAGCTCCGGCGTCTCGTCGCAGGCGAACCCGAACATCATTCCCTGGTCTCCCGCTCCTCCCGAGTCCACCCCCATCGCTATGTCGGCGGTCTGCCGGCCCATGTGGATCTGGACGTCGACCGTGTCGGCGTCGAAATCGTCGTTCCTCCCGGTGTATCCGATGCGACGGATCGTTCGCCGGACCACGGTTTCGAGCTCCGTCCGCGAGGGCCCGCTCCGCGCCGTCGCTTCCCCGGCGATCACCGCCCGGCCGGCGGTGACGAGCGTCTCGCAGGCGACCCGGGCCAGGGGATCCCGGGTCAGGAACGTGTCGAGAATGGCGTCGGAAATCTGGTCCGCAACCTTGTCCGGATGGCCTTCGGTCACCGACTCCGACGTGAAGAGCCGCATGTCGCGATGTTGTTGCACGCTTACGGGACGCCTTCCTCGCCTTGGGGTCTTGACCGGTAATGAGAGGCGATCTTCGCCGTTCGCCTCGGGATTCGCCGTTTGGGAGAGCGCGGCATGTTAGCAGCCTGCGGCAAGACTCACGCGGCGTTCGAGCGGCGATGCAGCCCCGCTGAACCGCGCCGCCTGGCGGCGCCCGGCGTTGCGTTTCACCGCGGGCCGCCAGCAGCCCGGTTTCGATCGGAATGCCTGGTGCGGAGCGGCGCTTCCGCTGCCGGAGCGGGGGCGAATCGGTGACGGCGGGCGCCCCGCGGCCGACCGCCGTCATCCTCCTGGCCGGCAAATCGCAGCGGACCTGGCCGCTGACCGCCGACTTTCCGAAGCCGCTCCTGCCGCTTTGGGGACGCCCGCTGACCGAGCGGGTGCTCGATCAGTTGCGCGGAGTGGTGGACACCGCGGTCCTGGTGGTCGGATATCAGAAGGAGCGCATCCTCGATCACTTCGGAACGCGCTACGGGGGAATCCACCTCGTGCCGGTCGAGCAGCCGAACGCGCGCGGGACCGCCGACGCGCTGCGAGTCGCGGCTGCCGCTGTTCGGGGACCGGTCCTCGTCCTCAACGGCGACGACTTCTACCACCACGACGACCTGGCGCGGGTAAGCGAGCATCCGACGGCCATCCTCTGCAAGGAGGCCAGCGACCCCTGGAACCGGGCGACGGTCACGGTCACCGAAGATGACTGGCTGGTGGATGTTCAGGAAAAGCCTCCGGCGGCACGGCCCTGGGAGCTGAGCAGCGTGGGGGCCTATTCGCTGAGGCGAGAAGACCTCGAACACCTCGGCCAGGTCCGGGAGAGTGTCCGGGGCGAACTCGAACTTCCGGACCTCATTCGAATCCTGGCGCGCTCTCCCGGGGTGCGTGCGGTGCGAGCGCGGCGTCCCTGGATCCCGCTGACCTACCCGTGGGACGTCATCGGACGCATCGTGCCTCTCTTCGGCGGAGACCCGCCGGGGGAAGGGGCCCGGGCACTCGGATTCGAGACGAGCACGGGGGAGATGGGGGAAGGGGCCATCTTTATCGGCGAAGGAGCGTCCGTGCACTCCGAAGCACGACTGCTCGGACCGGTGGAGCTCGGCGCCGGCGCCCGAATCGCTGCCGGTGCGGTGGTAGAACGGGCGGTGCTGATGGAAGGGGCGAGCGTGGGCGCCGGAGCGATCGTCCGGGACAGCGTGCTCGGCCGCGGCGCCTCGGTTGGAGATGACGCCCGCCTCCGCTCGGGCCCGGTCGAGCGCATCGAGGTGCTTGGACACACGGCGCGCGTCGGAGTTCCCGTCGTCGGCGCCTGTCTGGGAGCGGGCGCCAGCGTCGCCGCCGGATCCGCGACGCCTCCCGGCACCCTGCTGGGTCCGGCGGAGCGCTTCGGCTAACGGCGCGGCAGCGCGTCACCGCCGCTGCAGCAGCAGGAAGACGGAGGCGAGCCCGAAGAAGAGGTTCGGGGACCACGCCGCGAGCACCGGATCGAGCAGCTCCGCGTTCCCGATGGAACGGAAGAACTGGGTGGCGACCAGATAGACGATCGCGATCGCGAAGGCGATGGCGGCGCTCGCCCAGGCGCTCTGATTCGTCCTCCGGAATGCGAACGGGAGCCCGATGAGCACCGTGACCAGCGAAGCGAAGGGCAGGGCGGTCTTGGTCTCCAGAGCTACTTGGAGCACCGGATCGCGGTGTCCCGCCGCCTCGATCGTTTCGATGCGTTCCTCGAGGTCGCGATAGGGAAGATGGTCGGTCGCGAGGTCTTCCCGGAGGAGGGCGTCCGGTACGGACACGTCCGGAATCGCCTGCACGGCGAACGGTTCGGCGGCGCGGCCGCGGTGGAGGTCGCGCTCCCAGCCTCCGATCCCGGTCCACGTCTGCTCCATCTCGGACCAGTGGGCGGAAGCCGCGTAGCTGCGGGCGGCCAGCGACGCGCTGTCCGGACTGAGCCGGAACACCGACAGCCCGCTGAGGACCACGTTGTCCGCGTCGAACTCGTCGTAGTGGTAGACCTGTCCCTCGGGTCCCATTCCCCAGTGCCGCTCCAGCGGATTGACGGTCCGCCGGGCCTCGCCCCGGATGCGGGCGCCCGTATCTTCGGCTTCCGGCGCCGTCTGCGGGATCAGCCGCTCCTGCAGCCCGAAGCCCGCGGCGCTCACGAGCAGTCCGGTGGCGAGCGCCGGGACCACGAGGCGCGCCCGGCTGACCCCCCCGGCGAGGAACGCGGTCACCTCGTTGTGCCGGCTCAGGAGGCCGAAGGTCACGAGCGTCGCGGTGAGGGTCGCGAGCGGCAGCATCTGGGCCGCGAACGCGGGAATCGAAAGACCCAGGTAGCGAAGCACGGTGGAAGTCGCGATGTCCCGCTCAAAGGCGTCGCCGATCACCGCGTTCAGCAGGCCGATCATCTCCCAGGAGAGCAGCGCCGCCAGCGCCAGGAACAGGAACGTGACGTAGCGGGTAACGACGTACCGGTCCAGGATCGTGGGCAGTCCCGGCGGACGCCAGCGCCGGACGGCCGAACGGCGGCGGGGAAGCAAGCGCCAGAGCCGGCTGAGGAAGCGGCGGGCCGCCTCCAGCGGATGCAGCTCCCTCGAAGCCAGGGCCAGCAGGGCGATGCCGGCGCCCACCGTCACGATGTTGGCTCCCCACATGGCGATCCACGGAGACAGCTCTCCCGCTCCGGCGAGCTGTTCGCCGAACGCGTTCGGGGCGTACCAGGCGAGGATCACGAGGATCGCCACCGCGAACGATCCGGCGCGCGTCGGTCCCGCCGACGGCCGGATCCCGATGCCCAGGCCGAGCAGTCCGAAGGCGAGGCAGGCGAAGGGAAAGGCGAACTTCTTGTGGATCTCGACCAGGTAGATCGGGTGGTCGGTGCCTTCGTAGGCCGCCACGAGATCCGGAAGCAACATGGCCCGGGCGCTACGGCTCACGCTCGGGGTCTCCGGGCCGAACACCTCCTCGGCGTCGAGGGGCAGGCGAATCCGTTCCGCGCGCTGAATACGGTACAGGCCCGGATCGTCGAGCCCGGCATTGTGGACCTCGACCCCGGTGAGCTCCAGAAACGCCAGACGCTCTCCGGGGACGGTCACCAGCCGTCCGCGCTCCGCGACGAAGATGGTCGGCTCGTCGGCGCGCGCGGTGTCGGCGAGAAAGACGCGCCTCCAGCCGTCCTCGCCCGGAGGCACGTCTCCCACGAGCAGGACCCGCCCGTCGAGGAGCTCGTCGTAGAACATGCGGGGCTCGATCTCGGTGCGGAGCCGCGAGCTCAGGAGTTCGTCTCTCAGCTCGACGAACCGCTGGTTCGCCGGCGGGACGACCTCCAGCATCAACAGCAGGCACAGACCGAAGCTGGCTCCCGCCGCGGTCCCGATCGGGACGAGGAGCCGCCAGGGAGAGATCCCGCCGGCCCGCATCGCGATCAGTTCGTGTCCACTGGAGAGCCGGTTCAGCGCCAGCAGGATCCCGAGCAGCAGCGCGCTCGGGATGGCGACGGCCAGGAGCGCGGGAATCAGTTGGGCAAAGGCCAGCCCCACCGTCTCCGGGTTCGCTCCCTGCGTGACGATCAGCTCGATGTTGACGATCAGTTCGTTCAGCAGCAGCGCGAACAGGAAGACGGCGGTCCCCAGGAATACGCCGGGGGCGATGAGCCGGACGATGTAGCGGCTGAGGAGACCCACGGCGGACTTCCCGGATTCTAGGAGCCGGTGGGCGGGGTGGTGTGGCGTTCGAGCGACGAAGCATCCCGGCTGACCGCTCGCCTTCGGCTCGCTCGGCGTTGCGCTTTGGTCGAAATACACCCGGTATTCCTCCCTCGCGCGCCTTGCCAGCCGGGCGCCTCCCCACTCTCGGCGCTCACACCACCCCGCCCACCGGCTCCTCGGAACGGCTTGGAACGCCGGTCTCCAGACCGGCACGCGCAGCGCTCCGCGGCGCGCACGTCGCAACCCCGACCCGAAAAGGGCGGCTCCCACCTCGGCGTCAAGCTCACCGGCGCGGGCGGCGCGCCGCCCCGGAACGCTGGTCTCCAGGCTTGCCCCAGTTGATCGGACCAGGGGGAGTGCCGGCTCTTTCCGGCCCCGGACGGTTTCTTGCTCAAGGACCCGGATCGCAGACCCACCGTATCTTGGGGGTGCACGGCCCTCGAAACACAACATGTTGTGGGCGGGCCCGCTGACGGCGTAGAATACGCTGGGGTTCGGCAGCGCCGCAGCCACAATCTTCAGGTGACCAGCGAGTGAGGATCGAGCGGCTCGAGATCGCCGGGTTCAAGAGCTTCGCCGAGCCGGTGACGCTCGAGTTCGGGCAGGGCGCCACGGCGGTGGTGGGGCCGAATGGCTGCGGGAAGAGCAATATCGCGGACGCCGTCTTCTGGGTGCTCGGTGAGTTGGGCGCCAGCGCCATCCGGGCGCGGGGGAAGGAGCTCATCTTCAGCGGGAGCGCCCTGCGCGAGCCCCTCGGGGTCGCCGAGGTGCGGCTCCACGTCAGCGGGGTCCGGAGTTCGCGTCCGGAGGAGTCCCAAAACGGCGCGGCCGCCAATGGAGCGGAGTTGGCGGCCGCAAACGGCGCATCGCCCGGGACGCCGGGCAACGGCGCCGCCGCCGCACCCGCGCCGGAAGACGGCCTGGCGACCGGCGGTTTCCGGCGCGACGTGGTCGTCGGCCGCCGGGTGGATGCCAGTGGACAGTCGGTTTACGAGATGGACGGCCGCCGGTGCACCCGGAGAGACATCCGGCGGCTGTTCGCCGGTACGGGGCTCGGCCCCGGCTCCTACGCGCTGATCGAGCAGGGGCGCGCCAACGAAGTGCTCAGCCGCAAGCCCGCCGATCTGCGCCTGCTGGTCGACGAAGCGGTTGGGCTCGGCGCCTACCGCCTGAATCGGCGGGAGAGCGAGGCGAACCTGCGGGCGGCCGAGAAGGCGCTCGGGCGGGTACGCGAGCGGCTTCGCGAACTGGACCGCTTCATCCGGGTGGCCCGGCGCGACTCGCGAACCGCGACCCGGGTCCGGGAGGCTTCGGACCACGCACGGTTGCTCGGCGTTGCCGAGAAGGCGGTCCGGCGTGAGGAACTCCTCTCCGCCATCCGCGACAACACCGCCCCGGAAGACGCCCTCAGCGCGGAGCGCGCCCGGAGGTCCCGGAGCCTTCAGGCCTTCGAACGTTTCGTGGAGGCGCTTCGGGAGCAGGTCACCGGCACCGAATTCGAACTTCGTGAAGCCACCCGGGAAATCGGCGACCTGGGGGTGCGGCGGGCTCGCGCCCTGTCGCTCCTCGACGAGGGCGCCCGGGCCGCCGAGGTGCGCGCCTCGCAGGCCTCCCGTCTCGACACCGAGGCCACCACGCTCGGAGCCCGGCTCGATGATCTGGAAACCGAGCGGCAGGAGAGTGAACGCCGCGCCGGGGAGTTCCCCGACCGGCTGGCCGAGCTGACCGAGGCGGCCGCGGCGCGCGCGGCGGCCAGGGATCGGGCGCTGGCCGAGGAACGCGAGGCCCACTCCCGGCTGTGGGAGCAGCGGCGGGAGGTGGATCGCCTGCGGGCGAGCGTCCGATCGTTCCGCATGTCACGGGACCAATACGCGACCCGGCGCGAGCGGCTGTCGGCGACCGGACTTGGACTCTCGGGGAGCCGCCGGGAACTCGCCGCTCGCCTGGATCACGCGACCGAGGGCCTCTCCGGGGCGCGGTCGCGGGTCCGGGCGCAGGAGGACGAGATCACCGGTCTGCGCGGCCGGCTCGAGACTGCCGAAACGGCGCGCCGCTCCGCGGCCGCCGTGGCGGAGGCAGCACGGGACGAGGAGGCACTGGCCGAGAAGGAGCAGGTGGCCCTCGCGGACCGCCACCGGTCGCTCGAAGCGCTGGTCGCTTCGCGCAACCAACTGGGGGAGAGCGCCTCGAAGGTCGTTGAGGCGGCTGAACGGCGCGGACTCGCTCCCGGTGGTGCGCTCGGCGAGCTGGTGGAGGTGGATCCGGGATACGAGTTGGCGGCGGAGCGGCTCCTCGGCGTGCATCGCATCCGGATCGACCGCGTGGCCGATGTCTCGGAACTCGTCGAGGAGCTCGGCGGCGAGGAGGCCGGTCCCTCCGAGGTTCTGGTGTCCGAGCTTCTGGAAGCCTGCGGCTCGCGCAAACCGCCGGCGAACGACGGAGACGATCGGCTGAGCGACCACCTGAAACCGGTGGACCCGGCGCTTGAGAGCGTTGTTCCGGACGCGGTGGTCACCGCCGACCTCGCGGAGGCGCTGGCGGCCTTCCTGAAGAAACCGGGCGCCTACGTGACGCGGGGCGGGGCCAGCGTGGCCCCTCCCGGAGTCGTGCGGTTCGGACGGGGCGGACCGGGTGACGGTTTCTTGAGCACGCGGCGCGAAGTGGCCGAACTCGAAGCCCGGAAGCGGCGGGGAACGGGCCGGTTGGCCCGGCTGGCCCACGCCTCGGCCGGCGCGCGGGAGGCGGCGGAAAAAGCTCGATCGGCGGTCGAAGCCCTGCGGCAGACCCTCGGGCGGGCCGAGAACCTCGCCCACCGGCTCCAGCTCGAAGCGGACCGGCACGGGGAAACCGTCGAAGACGTCTCGACGAGAATCCAGGAACTCGAAGCGGAGGTCTCCCGCCACGGCGAGGAAGCGGAGGGCAACGAGAAGGCCGACGCCCGCGCGGCGGAGCTGCTGGCTCGCGACGAGGCGCGGCTGAAGGAAGCGTCTCGCGAACTCGGCGAGGGGGAGGCGGCCCACGCGGCCCTCCGGCGCGAGCTGGAGGGCCGCGAAGCGCAGTGGCGCGACGCGGACCGTGAACTGGCGCGCCAGAACGCGGTGGCCGACGAGGTCGCGGGCCGGGCGCGGGCCCTTGAGCGACAGGTTCGGGACGACCGCCAGCGACTGGGGCGGATCCGCGCGGAGCGCGCCGCGGCGGGGCGCGACGAAGAGGAATGGCTGGCGCGGCGGGCGTCCGCCATTCAGGAACGGCGCTCGACCGAAGCTGCCATCCGGGACTGGGAAGCCCGGGAGGGGGCCTTGACGGGCCTGGCCGCGGGCCTGCGGACCCGACTCGAGGGCGCTGTGGAGGCGGCGCGCCTGCGGGCGGCGGAAATCCGGGACCGTGAAGAACGGTTGCACCGGATCCGGTCGGCAACCCAGGAGGCCCAGGGGCTCTTGCGGGAGTTGGAAGGCGACTTCCAGCGCTCCGGCGGAGGTTCGCTCGCGGACGCGGCCGCGGGCCTGCCTGCCTCGCTCCGCGGCCGATCCCGAGAGGAACTCGCGGAGGAGATTGCCCAGGTGCAGGACCGCATCGAGAAGCTGGGTCCGGTCAACGAGATTGCCGAAGCGCGGCTCCGCGAACTGCGGACGGAACGGCGCGAGCCCGAATCACATCTCAAGGACGTGGAACAGGGCATCGCCGACGGACTTCGAGCCATCCGCCGCCAGGACCGCGAGGCCCGCCGCATCTTCCGCGAGGGCTTCGAATCCGTCAGCGCCGGGTTCGATGAGGCATTCCGGCAACTCTTCGGGGGCGGCCGCGCCGAGCTGCGGCTGGTGGAGACGGCCGGTCCTCCCGGCCTCCAGGAGCCGGCGGACGCGGCGAGCGGGACCGGTCAGGGAGCTGCCCCGCCGGGTCACGAAACGCCGGTCTCCGGGAGTTCGGGGAACGGGGTCGGCGAAGCAGCGCCGGCGGGGATCACCGGAGAGTTCGACGCGTGGAGCCCGGGCGGGCAATCGCTCGCGCCGGGAATGCCGGAGGATGCCCAGTTCGGAGTGGAGATCGCGGCCCAGCCACCGGGCAAGAAGCTGCAGAGCGTCCGCCTCCTCTCGGGCGGGGAAAAGGCCATGACGGCCATTGCGTTCCTCATCGCGCTGTTTCGCTATCGTCCGGCGCCCTTCTGTCTCCTGGACGAAGTGGACGCTCCTCTCGACGATGCCAACGTGCAGCGGTTCGCATCCATGCTGGACGAACTCAAACGGGATACCCAGCTCGTGGTCATCACCCACAACCGGCTGACGATGGAGGCGTGCGAGCACCTCTATGGAGTCACGATGGAGGAGCCCGGCGTCTCCCGTCTGATCTCGACGCAGATCGGGGCCGACGCGGAGAACTGGATCGCCGCGGCGGCGGACCCGGAGAGCGCGGACGGCGCCGCCGCCCTGTCCGCCTGACCGCCGGTGGTTGGCGTCGGGCGCGAAGGACGATCGGCCCGGTTGCCCCGCCGGGCGATGGTGTTCGCTGCCGGACGGGGCGAACGGATGGGCCCTTTGACCCGGGACCGCGCCAAACCGGCGCTTCCCTTCTGCGGGGTGCCCCTGCTGACCCGGCTGCTCCGTTGGCTCGCCGGCGCCGGGGTGAACGAGGTGGTCGTGAATCTCCACCACCATCCCGAAACCCTCGAACCGCTCCTGGTTTCCGCCGAGCGCAGGATGCCCGGCCTCAACATCGGGCGGTCGCCCGAGCCGGAACTGCTCGGCACTTCGGGCGGGCTCTCGCGTGCCGCGGCGCGTTTCGGACTTGGAAGCGACTTCGGGGGACCGCTGCTCGTCCTGAATGGGGACACGCTCCCCACCTTCGATCTCGGGGAGATGGCGCGTTTCCACGGGGCGGCGGGCGGTGAAGCCACTCTGCTCGCCGATCCGCAGCCGGGACCGGAGTTTCGCGGTGAGCGGCGCCTGGAGACCGGCGAGGACGGCGTCATCACGGGGTTGAGCGGACCGGGAGGACCCGGATTCGGCTTTTCGGGAGTGTGGCTGCTGGAGCCCGCGGCATTCCGCCACCTGCGCGGTGGGCCGGGAGGTCTCTCGCAGGATCTCCTTCCCGGTCTGATTGCCGCGGGGACGGCCGCGGCGTTCCCGAGCCGGGCTCCGTGGTTCGAAATCGGGACTCCGCGGCGCTACCTCGAGGCCTCCCTGCGCGCCCTGGAAGAAGGAGCGATTCCCGAAACCCGGGCCCGGCCGGCAAGCGCCGCCAGGGCGCGCTTCCCGGGCGGCGCCGAGGGGCGCCGGCCGGAGCTGGTCGGCGCGGGGAGTCTCGTCGGGGAAGGGGCGCGTGTCGAGAGATCCCTGCTGCTCGAAGACGTCCGCATCGGGACCCGGGCCGTGGTCCGGGAATCGATCGTCGCCGCCTCGGAAACCGTCCCGGCCGGCGCCCGGATCGAAGGCGCGCTCTTCGCCGGCGGCGCTGCGACGCCGCTATGACGCCGGTCCGTCCGCCGGGGGTCGTGCCGTGTCGGTAGACGCGATCACCCCGAAGGCGCCGGGTTCGGACGTCAGGACGCGGCTGAACGTCTTTCTGCGGCGGTCCCGAAGCCTCGCGCCGAACCTCCGCACCGAAGTGGCCGTCGAGCCTCTCGTCAAGGAGGCGGGTGAGCGGGTCTATTTCCGGATTCGGCCAGCGGGTTCAACCCGGCTGGCAGACCGCAGCCGCGGGATGGCGACGGTCGTGCTCTGCGTCATGGCCGAGCCGTACGCGCCGGGTTCCCTGCCGTTTGCGAACTCCACGCTCCTGTACCGGGAACTGGGAGTCCGGACGCCCCGGATTCTGGAAGAGGCTCCGGAACTTGGAGTGATTGCTCTCGAGGATCTAGGGGATGAACTCCTGCAGGTGGTCTGGGCTGGAGAAGGCGCCGGCCTCGCGGCCTTCTACGACGAGGCCGTGGACATCATCGCCCGGATCCAGCACGAGGGAGCCCGCCTCGCCGGAACGCCGGCGGCGAGCGGCTTCCGCGCCTTTTCCGCCCGGCTCGACGCCGCGCTGTTCTCGCGGGAACTGCGGTTCTTCGCCGAGCATTTCCTCGCCGGATACGCCGGCCTGCGGCTTGGCGGGCCGGCACGCCGCGAACTCGAATCGCTGTTCGGGGCACTCGCGGAGGAGGCGGCCGGTGGTCCGGTGGCGCTGGCCCACCGGGACTTCCACTCGCGCAATCTGATCGCCGGCGACAATCCCGCGGCGCCCGGCGCGCCCCGTGTCCTCTGGGTGATCGATCACCAGGACTCGCGCCTCGGACCGCGCTCCTACGACTTGATGTCGCTGGTCCGCGACCCGTACGTGGCCACCGGCGACGCAGCCCGGCCGCCGTTCCGGGAACCGGACCTGGTCGCCCGTTTCCGGGACGCAGCGGGGGTTCGCGGAAATGCTCCCGAACTGCTGGCCGAGTTCGACGCGGTCGCGCTCCAGCGAAACCTGAAGGCGCTCGGCACCTATGGCTTCCAGGTGTCCCGCCGGGGCAACGACGTCTACCGACGCTTTGTCTCCCCCACTCTGCGAATGGTTCGCGAGAACCTGGAGCGCCACTCCGGGCGCTCCGACCGGCGCCGTCTCGGCCGTCTCCTCGCGGACATCCCCGCAGGCTGAAACGTAAACTCCCGCCCCGGCGGATTCCATGACTCGACAACCCACTGACCCCGCGCCGGCGGGATCCTGGAAGGAGCGGCGCCTCCCGACGATCGCCTCCCTGCACCGGAAACTGGCCCCGGGCACGGCGACCGAGGGAGCACCGGGCACCCTTCGGGGATGGCTGGCCGGACGGCGATCGAGCGGCAAGCTGCTCTTCCTGAACTTCCGGGATGGCTCGGGCTTCGCCCAGGTGGTGGTGGCAAAGGCGGCGGTTGCCCCCGAGGCCTTTGAGAACGCCCGGCACTGTCCGCTGGAGAGCGCCGTCGAGGTTGTCGGCGCCGCGTTCCTGGAGCCGCGCGCCCCGGGCGGGATGGAGATCCGCGCCTCGGACTTTCGGGTCCTCCACGCCGCCGATCCCTATCCGATCACGCCCAAGGAACACGGAGCGTCGTTCCTTCTGGACCACCGGCACCTGTGGCTCCGGTCCCGGAAGCAGCACGCGCTCCTGCGGATTCGCGACGAGGTCCTGTACTCGTTCCGCGAGTACCTGCGGGAACAGGAGTTCGTGAACGCCGACACGCCGATCTTCACCCCGAACGCCTGCGAGGGGACGACCACTCTCTTCGAGACCCGCTACTTCGATCGCCAGGCCTATCTGAGCCAGAGCGGCCAGCTCTACAACGAAGCCGTGGCCATGTCGGTGGGGCGCACCTATTGCCTGGGCCCGACCTTCCGGGCGGAAAAGTCGAAGACCCGCCGGCATCTCATCGAGTTCTGGATGCTGGAACCCGAGGTCGCGTTTGCGGAACTGCCGGACATCATCGACCTTGCCGAAGGGTTGATCTGTCACGCGGTTTCCCGGGTACTGGAGAACCGCGCCGCGGAGCTCGAGATCCTGGAGCGCGACCCGGGCCCCCTGCGCCGGATCCAGGCGCCTTTTCCCCGGGTTACCTACGACGAGGCCGCCGGGATCCTGGCTCGCAAGGGGACCGGTTTCAAGCCGGGGGAGGACTTCGGAGCGCAGGACGAAACGGCGCTCACCGAGGACCTTGACCGGCCGCTGTGCGTCACCCACTTTCCGGCCGCCATCAAGGCGTTTTACATGGAGCCCGACGCGGACCGTCCCGACCGGGTCCTCTGCCTCGACATCATCGCTCCCGAGGGCTACGGCGAGGTGGTCGGCGGTGGCCAGCGCATCCACGATCAGGAACTCCTGCGCCGTCGGGTCAAGGAGCACGGCCTGCCGGAGGACGCCTTCGAGTGGTACCTCGATCTCCGCCGCTACGGAACGACGCCCCACTCCGGATTCGGGCTCGGCATCGAACGTTTCGTCGCCTGGATGTCCGGCCTCTCGCACCTCCGGGAAGCGATCCCGTTCCCGCGCACGCTCTACCGCCTGGCGCCGTGAAGCCCGTCAGAACTCCTCGCGTGGGGCTCGTGAGCCTCGGATGCGCGAAGAACCTGCTCGACAGCGAAGTCATGGCCGGCGTCCTCACGAAGCGCGGTTTCGAGATGACCGCCGATCCGGCGAGCGCCGACGCGCTGGTCGTGAACACCTGCGGGTTCATCGGCCCGGCCAAGGAAGAGGGGATCAACACGATTCTGGATCTGGCCCGCCTGAAGAACGAGGGCCGGTGCCGCCGGCTCGTGGTCGCCGGATGCCTGGCGCAGCGGTACGCGGGGGAGCTCGCCCGGGAGATCCCCGAAATCGATGCGGTCATCGGGCTCGACGAGGTCGAGCGCATTGCGGATGTGCTGACCGCCTCCGGGCGCCGCACCCCGCCGCTCCGGGCCGATCAGTCGGTCACCTGGCTCTACGACCACACCACACCCCGCATCCGCTCGACTGCGTCCCACACCGCCTACATCAAGGTGGCGGAGGGATGCGACTATCCCTGTTCCTTCTGCGTGATCCCGCAGATCCGCGGGCACTTCCGCAGCCGCGATCCGGACTCGGTGCTCGCCGAGGCGGCCTCGCTGGCCGCGACGGGGACCCGGGAACTCGTGCTGGTGGCGCAGGACACGACGGCCTACGGCAAGGACCTCGGCATCCGCCACGGTCTGGCGCGGCTGCTGCGGGAACTGGCCCGGGTCGAGGGCGTGGCCTGGGTGCGATTCCTCTACGCCTACCCGACGACCCTCGACGATGAGGTGCTGTCGGCGATGGCGGAGGTCCCCGAGGTCTGCCGCTACGTGGACATACCCTTGCAGCACGCGAGCCGGCGGGTCCTCCGGGACATGCGCCGTCCCGGAAACCGGCAGAGCAACGAGCGCCTGCTGGCCCGGATCCGCGCCGCGGTTCCCGGCGTCGCCGTTCGAAGCACGTTCATCGTGGGGTTTCCGGGGGAGACCGAAGACGAGTTCCGGGAACTCTTCGATTTCGTGGAAGCGGCCCGATTCGATGCCATGGGGGCGTTCGTCTATTCGAATGAGGAGTCCGCAACGTCGTACGTGGCCAGGGAAGTGGTCTCGGAGACGGAGAAGGAAGACCGCCGGGCCCGCCTGATGGAGTTGCAGCGCGGCATCGCCCTGGCCCGGCACCGCGAAATGGTCGGCAGCGTCGTGCCGGTGCTGGTCGATGGCGCCGCCGAGGAAAGCGAGCTGCTCACGGCCGGCCGCACCGAGGGGCAGGCGCCCGATGTGGACGCCCGGGTCCTCATCGTGGACGGGGCCGCGCCGGTGGGCCGGTTCGTGGACGTGGAGATCACCAAGGCGCATCCCGAAGATCTGGTGGGTCACGCGCTCGCGGGCAATGCCGCGGAAACGGTGCAAGTCACCGGGAACGCCGGGGCCGCGACCGCGTGAACCGGGCCGCGTAACTTCTTCCACGGACCGCCGGCAAGAATCCGGGGGGCGAACCGGCGGCATCCGGCCGGTTTCACGGCGGCAAATCGCCCGTCCTTCGGCGATCTTGGCGTGGGGTATACTCAGTCGTTCGGGTGCGGCCGGGGTGGGGTCGTTCCCGTTTTCTTTCATGGCCCGTCGCACATCGGTGCGGCGGGTTTTCTCCGATTCCCCAATCTCAAGAGGCTCTACGCATTTCGCAAGAAGAAACCGACCCGCTGCTCCTGCGCCACGCGGGCGACGATCTCACCGCAAACATCGAAAGACTGGCGCGAAGGGCGGCGGCGAGTGCTCAGGTCGAGTTGGCATGGATCGAGATCAAGGGACCCCGCAGCGGCCGGCGGGTGCGCGTCTTCATCGAGCGGCCCGACGATGCCGTCGGGCTGGGCGATTGCGAGCGGGTGAACGAAAAGCTCTCGGCGCTCCTCGATCTGGAGGATCCGATTCCCGGTTCCTACACTCTGGAAGTGAGCACGCCGGGGCTCGATCGTCCGTTGCACTCGGTCGACGAGTGCCGGCGGTTCCTCGGGCGTCGGGTCCGGATTCGCCACCGGATGGAGAGTCGGCCGGACACGGTGACCGGAACCCTGCGGGCGGTGAACGGGGACGCCGTCCTCTGCCTGATTGGGCCCGGCGGCGAGCGGCAAATCGCCTGGAGCGCGGTGGTCGCCGCCCGTCTCGCTCCGGACTACGCGGCTCTGCTCGGAAAACGTCCCGACGGTCGGAGCCGCCCGTCGATCTGATGGCCGCCATCGAGGAACTCGCCGTGGAGGTCGATCGGGCCGAGATCATCGCCGGCGTCGAACAGGCGGCGGGCCTTGCCGCGTCGCAGAGCAGCGGCCGCTCCCTGAGCGCGCGCCTCGACGCCGGCAAGGGGCGCCTGATCTGCTACGCCCGAAAGCGGGTGGCGGCGGAGGTCCAGGATCCCGAGACGCAGGTGGCTGTCGCTGCCGCACCCGAGGGTGCGTCGCCCGGCGACCTGGTCGAAATCCCCGTTCCCTTCGGGACCGCCGCCCGCAGCGCGGCGCGGGCGGCCCGCGCCGTGCTCGAAGCACGGCTGCGAGCCGCCCGGATGCTCGCCCGCGCCGAGCGCTACCGGGAGCGCGTCGGAAAGCTCGAAACGGCCATCGTCGCTCGCCGCGAGGGGCAGGATCTCATCGTCAACCTGGGACCGGTCGAGGGGCGGCTGCCCGCGGCGGAGCAGAGCCGCCACGAGGTCTTCAATCCCGAAGACACCATCCGGGTCGCCGTTCACGCCATCGAGCCCCACGATCCTCCGGTCATCCTTTCCCGGATCGCCCCGTCCGTGCTGGCGGGATTGATCGAACGGGAAACGCCGGAGGTCCGTCGCGGCGTCGTCCGGGTCCGGGCGGTAGCGCGTCATCCGGGACTCCGGGCCAAGGTTGCGGTGTCCAGCGGGGCGCCCGACGTGGATGCGGTGGCGGCGTGTCTCGGGCCGGGGGGCTCCCGCATTCGTGCGGTGAGCCGTGAACTTCGCGGGGAACGCGTGGACGTGGTTCTGTGGAACGAGCAGGTGGAGAGGTTTGCGCGGAACGCGCTGCGCCCGGCGGAAGTGCTCGACGTTCGCAGGGTGGACGAGGAGTCTCGCGAAGAAGGCTCACGGAGACTGCGTGAGGACGGTGGGCTGCTGGTGACGGTCTCGGAAGCCGAGTTGCCCCGCACTCTCGGAAAGCGCGGCCAGAACGTGCGCCTCGCGTCCGAACTCATCGGCATTCCGATCGAAGTCGTGGCCGAGGGGGCATCCCCGCGGGGGGGGCGGCGCGGTCCCGGCGATGGTGCGCCTTCCCGGCGCGGCCCCCGCGATGGGCGTTCTCCGGGGCGCGGTTCCCGCGATTCCCGTTCTCCCCGGCGCGGTCCGCGGGATGCGCGGTCTCCGGGACGAGGGCCCGACAGGCGGCGCGGGGGACCTCCGCGGCGCCATGGACCGCGCGACCACCGGTCGGGCCCCGCGCGGAGCGACCGGCCGGGGCGGGCCAGACGGCCCGCGCCGGGGGCACGGGGCCGTTAGCTCATGCCGTCCACCGTCAGGGTCAGCGACCTCGCCAAAGAGGTCGGGATGGAGCCGGGCGAGCTCCTCCGGGTTCTTCAGACGGATTTCAGTCTGCGGGTCCGGACCGTCTCGTCGTCCATCCGGGACAGTGACGCCCGGAAGGTCAGGAACCGGCTGCGTCTGCAGCAGCGGCGGGCATCGCGTCCCGACCGGCGCCTGCAGGCCGCGGAGAACATCCGGCGAGCCGCCGAGCAGCGCCTCCTGCGGGAGGCCGCCGAGGCGAAAGCGCGCGGCGAAGCCGAGCGCAAGGCGCGGGAGGAGGCCGAGCAGAAGGCGAAGGAAGAAGCCGAAGCGAAGGCGCGAGCCGAGGCGGAAGAGGAGGCCGCACGGCTCTCGGCCGCAGAGGCCGCGGCCGAGCAGCGCGCCGAGGAGCAGCGTCGTGCCGAGGCGGCAGCCCAGCGCGCCGCCCAGGAAGCCGAAGCCGCTCCAGAACCGGCCGAGGCCGCCAAGGAGAAGAAGGCGGCTCCCGCGGCTGTCCCGGAGATCCGCGAGAGCGATGCCGGTACCGCGCCGGTCGAAGCACCCGTCCGCTCCGAGCGAATGGCGGCGGCTGCCGAAAAACCGGCGGAAAAGGCCGCGCCTTCACCGCCGCGCCGCATCGAGACCAGGATCATCGCGTCACCCTCGGGCCCCGCCGAGTTCCGGCCCGGAGCCACGGATCGCAAGATCGTGCCCGCCGTGACCCGCCCGGTCCGGAGGGCCACGCCGCCGCGCATCCGGGCGACTCCGCCGCCGATGAGGAGGACGCCGTCGGCGCCTCCCAAGGCGCAGCGTCCCGCTCCGGGCCGGCGGTCCAAGGGGCGGAGGCGTCAGGCGCCGGCTGAGACCCCCGAGGTCCTGGAGGGATTCGACAGCCCGCTGCCGCCGGGGTTGCGCCAGGCGGTGACCCGGGAATACCGGACCACTGCATCGGTGGCGCTGAGTGACGGAATCACCGTGAAGGGTCTCGCGGAAGCCATGAAGATCCCGACCGTCGAGGTGATCAAGTCGTTGCTGCTCCAACACGGAGTGGCGGCGTCGATCAATCAGCCGCTCGATACCGAGATCGCCACCAAGCTGGTCAAGCACTACGGGGGAACCCTTGTCAAAGCCGGGGCCGGGGCGGCCGAGACGCCCGCTGGCGAGGCTCTCCCGGCCAGCGAGGCGAAGGAGGACCGGAAGAAGGAGGATCTGGTCGAGCGGGCTCCGGTGGTCACCGTGATGGGTCATGTGGACCACGGGAAGACGAGCCTCCTCGACGCGATCCGCAGCGCGCGGGTGGTCGACAGCGAGGCGGGCGGCATCACCCAGCACATGAGCGCCTATACGGTGGAGACGAACGGCCACCGGCTCGTCTTCCTGGACACGCCGGGGCACGAGGCCTTCACCAAGATGCGGGCCCGCGGCGCTGGCGTCACCGACGTGGTGATCCTGGTGGTGGCTGCGGATGACGGCGTCAAGGAGCAGACGATCGAGGCGCTGAACCACGCTCGCGCGGCGGGGGTGCCGATCGTGGTGGCGGTGAACAAGATGGACAAGCCGGCGGCCGATCCCGACCTCGTGATGCGTCAGCTCGCGGAGCGCGAGGTGACTCCGGAGGACTGGGGCGGCGACTCCATCTTCTGCAAGGTGTCGGCGAAGACCCACGACGGGCTCCCGGAACTGCTGCAGTCGGTGCTCGACGTGGCGGAGCTCGAGGAACCCACCGCGAATCCGCGGGGGCGCGCCCAGGGCGTCGTCCTCGAGGCCCGGAAGGACAAGGGCCGTGGCCCGGTGGCCCAGTTCCTGGTTCAGGAGGGCACCCTGTCCGTCGGCGACACGGTGAGCGCCGGCGCGGCCTGGGGCAAGGTGCGGGCGCTCCTTGACGAATCGGGGCGGCGGATGAAGAAGGCGCCTCCGTCCACGCCCTGCGAGGTGCTCGGACTCACCGAGGTGCCGGTGGTCGGCGATCCCTTCTCGGCCAGCCAGACGCCGGCGGAAGCGCGCCGCACGGCGGAGGAGAAGAAGGAAGAAGCCCGGCTGCAGCTGATCGAGGGCCGCCAGCGGCTGAACCTCCAGAACCTGCACGCCCAGATGAGCGGCGGATTGAAGGAACTCTCGATCGTGGTGAAGGCGGATGTCGGGGGAACGGTGGAGGCCGTCCGCGACGCGCTGGAACGGCTGTCGACGGAGGACGTCAAGGTCCGGGTGATTCACGCCGGCGCGGGCGCCGTCTCGGAGAGCGATGTGAACCTGGCGTCGGCGACCGAGTCCATCATCGTCGCCTTCGGCGTGCGTCCGGATCCACAGGCGCAACGGCTCGCCGAGCAGGAGAAGGTCGAGATTCGCGGCCACACGGTCATCTATCACCTCGTCGAGGAGATGGAGAAGGCGCTCGCCGGACTTCTGGAACCGGAAACGGAGATCGTCGAACTCGGGAAGATCGAGGTGCGGCGCACGTTCCAGGTGCCGCGAGTGGGGGTCGTCGCCGGTTCCTACGTCCTCGCGGGCAATGTCCCGAGGAACTCCCGGGTGCGGCTGGTCCGCGACGGCCGGCTGGTGCACACCGGGCGCATCGGCAGCCTCCGCCGGTTCAAGGAAGACGTGGCCCAGGTCCGCGAGGGCTTCGAATGCGGTGTCGGAATCGCCGGCTACAACGACGTGAAGATCGGCGACATCATCGAGGCGTTCCGCGAGGAGCAGGTCAGTCCGGTCGCCGACTGAACCTGGTGGGCGGACGGTCGCGCGGCCCGGCTCCCGGTAGGCACCTCATCGCGTGACCGGTCCCCGAACGCGGGTGGGACTCCTCCGCATCAGCCTGCGCCTCCCCTACGCGCGGTCGCGGAAGGACCGGCGCAGCGTGGTCCGGTCGCTGTCGGACCGGTTGCGCGCCCGCTGCCTGGTGGCGGTCGCCGAAACCGGAGATCCGGAGATGCTTCGTGAGGCGGAGATATCCGTGGTCGCCGTCGGTCTCGGCGAGGAGGTCGTCGGCGCCCGGCTGGAGACGGCGCGCAGCATCGCCATTCGCGCGTACCCTTCGGAGGTGGCGGACACCGCGGTCGAGTGGCTCGCCGTCGAGGACTAGCTGGCTTCAGGACCAACCGATGAGAACCGGGGGAAGGCGCGAACGGGTCGCCGAGGCGATCCGCCGGGAGGTGGCCGGCATCCTGCGTTTCGAGCTGGCGGATCCCCGGGTCGGGCGCGCGACGGTGACGCGCGTCGAGCTGACCGGAGATCTCACCCTGGCCCGGGTCTACGTCTCGGTCTACGGCGGCGAAGCCGACCGGAAGGAGACGCTCGCCGTTCTCGGCCGGGCGCGCGGCCGGGTGCGAACCCTCCTGGGATCGAGAGTCCGGCTGCGCGCCACTCCGGAGATCCGGTTCGTGTTCGATCCGTCGGTCGAGTTCTCGATCCGCCTGGAGCAGATCCTCGACCGGGAGCGCGCCGCCCGCCCCCGGACCGCCGGCGACGAGCCCCCGGAGGGCGGCGCCCGGGAGACGCCCGCGCGGCGGGGCGAGGAGGACAACTGACTTCCGGACTCCTCCTCGTGGACAAGGAGGAGGGACTCACCTCCTTCGCGGTCGTGCGGCGTATCCGGGCGACCCTCGGCGGAGTCCGGGCCGGTCACGCCGGTTCCCTCGACCCCTTCGCAACCGGACTGCTGCCCGTCTGCGTAGGCCGGGCTACCCGGCTCGTCCGGTTCGTGGCCGCGGGCGCCAAGCGGTATCGCGCCCGGGTGTGTTTCGGGCAGGCCACCGATACCGACGACGGTACCGGGCAACCGCTGGGCGCTCCCGCCGCTTGTCCGGAATCGTCGGCGATCGAGCGGGTGCTTCCGGAGTTCCTCGGAGAAATCGACCAGGTCCCTCCCCGCTACTCGGCGAAGCAGGTCGGGGGCCGCCGGGCGTACCGGCTGGCGCGGGCCGGCCGTCCGGTACGGCTGGCCCCGAGCCGGGTCCGCGTGGACGAACTCCAGCTCCTCGGCTACGACGGGAAGGTGGCGGAGTTCGCCTGTCAGGTAGGGCCGGGCACGTACATCCGAGCCCTCGCCCGGGACCTCGGCGAGCGGCTCGGCGGCGCGGCTCACCTGGCCGCCCTGCGGCGTACCGGAGTGGGGCCCTTCGAGGTGTCGGCCGCGGCGCGGCTCGACGAGTTGCCGGATCGCGACGCCATCGCGGCGCGTCTCCTGGACCCGCTCGCCGCCTTGAGAGGGATCCCGCGGCTCCTCGTCCCGGAGGAGGGGTCGCGGCTCCTGGGGCACGGCCGCCTGCTCCCATACAGCCTTGCGGGGGAACACGGGGACGAAGCCGGGGGCCCGCCATCGGACGCCGAGGTCCGCTGCGCGGTGGCGACCCTCGATTCTCCAGCGGATTCGGGTGATGAGAGTGGTCCGGCGCTGATTGCCGTTGTTTCGGCCGCGCCTGACGGCTGGCGCCCGGTGGTCGTCTGGAACACGGGTGGGGGCGGCGGCGAATGAGTCCTGGATCGCCGGTCCCCGGACCGGCGCGCGCACTGGTCGGGCTGGGGGTGGGGCGCCTCCGCGTGTTCAAGATGCGATGTCAGGCAACCGGTGGGAGAGCGCCCCACCCCCAACCCGAACGGCACTTCGTGCCTCCGAATCGGAACTCGCCGCATGATGCTGTCCCAGGCTGAGCTACAAAGGCCGATCCGGCGAGGCAGGCGACTTCCGATTCGCGCTGTCTTTTTTCGTGAAAGGGGGGCCAGCCCCCCTTTCACACTTTCCCCCCGAATGGGGCATACGGCTTGGAACGCCGGTCTCCGGACCGGGACGCGACGCGGCTCCTCCCGTGTGGTAAGGTGCGCCGCGAACGACCAGCCGACCCGGGAATTGTGATCACGAAGACCGAGCGTCTTGGCCGGCGGGCAGCGAGCCCGGCAGACCGAAGCATTCATCAGGCGGCATAGCAAAGACCGAAGCAGCGCCGGCCCGGCTGGCGGCAAACAGGGAAACAGGGAATTGGCACTCACACAGACATCACGGCGCGGCATCGTCGAGAAGTACCGGCGGCACGAAACGGACGCCGGTTCACCCGAGGTCCAGGTCGCGCTGCTGACGGCGCGGATCACCGGACTGGCGGACCACTTCAACGATCATCGGAAGGACCACGCCTCGCGGCGGGGCCTGCTCCGCATGGTCAGCCGGCGCCGGCGGCTGCTGGACTATCTGCGGCGGGAAGACGTCGAACGGTATCGCACCCTGATCACCTCCCTCGGCCTCAGAAAGTAGTTCCAGCGCGCCCATTTGCCGGGAGGCCGCTCAGGCCACCGAACGCCGTGAACCGGAAGCGGGTTCCCGGCACCAGAGAAGGAAGAAAACAAGTTGATTGAAACGGTACAGACCCGGATCGGCAGCAACGATCTGATTATTGAGACCGGCCGGCTCGCCCGGCAAGCGGCGGGAGCGGTGACCGTCCGATTGGGTGACACCGTCGTGCTGGCCGCGGTCACGGCTTCCCGAAGCGACCGGCCCGACGTCGATTTCCTGCCGCTGGCGGTGGACTATCGGGAGAGCTTCTACGCGGCGGGCCGGATCCCGGGCGGCTTCTTCAAGCGCGAAGGGCGGCCCAACGAGAAGGAGATCCTCACCTGTCGGCTCATCGATCGTCCCCTGCGGCCGCTGTTCCCGAGCGGCTGGCGACGCGAAACACAGGTGACCTGTCTTCTGCTGTCCACGGACCGTGAGAACGATTCCGACGTTCTGGCGATTACCGGGGCGGCGGCCGCGCTTGGAATCTCGGACCTCCCCTTCGACACTTCCATCGGCGCGGTGCGCGTGGGTCTGGTGGACGATGAGTTCGTTCTCTGCCCGACGTTCTCCGATCTGGATCGGTCGGCGCTCAATCTCGTGGTAGCGGGGTCCGAGGATGCCATCGTGATGGTCGAGGCGGGCGCCGAAGACGTACCCGAGTCCCGGATGGTGGAGGCGCTCAGTTTCGCCCACGAGGGAATCCGCCGCATCGTCGGCATCCAGCAGGAACTCGTGAGCCGGCTCCAGCCGAAGAAACAGGTGGTGGTTGCGAAGGATCCGGATCCCGGCCTGGCCACCGAAATCGCGGACGGATTTCGCGAGCGGCTGAAGGATGCCTTGCAGACGCCGGGCAAGCTCGAGGCCTCCCGGGCCGTCGACGAGGTCAAGACGGCCATCGCTTCCAGCCTCGAAGACCGGAGCGACGAAGAGCGTGCCGCTGCCTCCGGCATCGTCAAGGCGATGGAAGAGGACATCCTCCGCTGCACGATCCTGGAGGAAGGAAAGCGCCTCGACGGACGGGCGTTCGACGAGATTCGCCAGTTGTCCTGCGATGTCGGCGTCCTGCCCAGGACCCACGGTTCCGCCGTCTTCACCCGCGGGGAGACGCAGGCGCTCGTGGTCACCACCCTGGCGCCGCTCAGCGAGAGTCAGCGCCTCGACTGGGTACACGGCTCCGGGGAAAAGCGCTTTCTCCTGCACTACAACTTCCCGGCCTTCTCCGTCGGAGAAGCCCGGATGATGCGTGGTCCCGGCCGGCGCGAGATCGGACACGGAGCCCTCGCCGAGCGCGCCCTGTTGCCCGCGATCCCTGGCGAAGACCAGTTCAACTACGCCATCCGGGTGGTTTCCGACACCCTGGAGTCCAACGGGTCGAGTTCCATGGCCGCGGTGACCGGGGGGTGCCTCTCGCTCATGGATGCCGGTGTGCCGCTCAAGGCTCCGATCGCCGGAATCGCGATGGGTCTCATCACGCGGGGCGACGAGTACCGGGTGCTGACCGACATCGCCGGCGCCGAGGACCACTACGGAGACATGGACTTCAAGGTCGCGGGCACCGCTAACGGGATCACCGCGCTGCAGATGGACATCAAGGTCTCCGGACTGCGGCTCGACATCGTCGGCGACGCGCTCGAGCAGGCGCGGCGGGCGCGCATCGAGATCCTGAAGGTCATGGCGGCCGAGATTCCCGCTCCCCGGAGCGAAACTTCCCAGTACGCACCGGCGATCCTCACCATGAAGATTCCGGTGCGGAAGATTCGCGAGGTCATCGGACCCGGCGGGAAGACGATTCGGGCGATCACCGACGAGACCGGAGCGCGGGTGGACGTGTCGGACGACGGGACCATCCACATCGCCGGGCTCGACGCGAAGTCCACGGCGCGGGCGAAGGAGCGGATCGAATCCATCGCGGTGAGCCAGCTTCCCGAAGTCGGACGCGACTATCACGGAGTCGTGAAGACGATCGTCGACTTCGGCGCCTTCGTGGAGATCCTTCCGGGAACGGACGGCCTGCTTCACATCTCGGAGATCGCGGACCGGCACGTGAACAGCGTCCGGGACGAGCTCCAGGAGGGTGACGAGGTCGAGGTCCGGGTCATCGAGGTGGACGGCAACGGACGGACGCGCCTTTCCTGCAAGGACATCATCCGGGAGCGGGCGGGCCTGCCGCCGTTGCCGCCGCGGCCGCCGCGGCGCCGTGGCGGCCGGGACCGCGATCGGGATCGCGGCGACCGCCGCCGGTAGCGTCGACCCCGTCGAGCGGTCCCCGGATGGGGCCGCGGGCAGGAACGGGGCTGCGCCGTCGGGTCCGATTGCCTTTTGGGCCCCATCCGGAGACCGCCCGGCGCTTCGCGCCGCAAACCGAAACTCCCTCGTGTGCTGATGCACACGTCGGCGAGTTCCGGTTTGTTCGTTTCCTTTTTGTGAACGGGGGTAACCCCCTTTCACACTTTCCCCCGAAAACGCCGGCAGCGAACCCGAGGTTCGCTGCCATTTCGTTTTTCGCTCGTTCGGAACGAACAGCGGCTGGCGGCGTTCTCGGAGCGCCGGCCTCCGGGACCCCGTCGAGCGGTCCCCGGATGGGGCCGCGATCAGGAACGGGGCTGCGCCGTCAGGTTTGATTGCCTTACGGGCCCCATCCGGAGACCATCCGGCGTCTGGGCGCTGCTTTCGCCGCGCTACGACGGTGAACGGGGGTAACCCCCTTTCACACTTTCCCCCGAAAGCGCCGGCAGCGAACCCCAGGTTCGCTGCCATTTCGTCTTTCGCTCGTTCGGAAGGAACAGCGGCTGGCGCCGCTGGAGCGAGGCGAAACGCGCGCCGCAGACAGAGCCGGGGGCAGACTGCCGCCCGGCCTGTTTTTCGTCACTTTCTCCGCGCGCTTCCTCCGTAGAATTCCCCGATGGCCGAAGCAGTTCTAACGACCTCTCTGGAGGGTGTCGCCCTCCGTTCCCGCGGCAAGGTCCGCGACATCTACGCCGTCGGCGATCAGCTCCTGCTGGTGACGACGGATCGGGTCTCGGCCTTCGACGTCGTGCTCCCGGAGGGAATCCCGGAGAAGGGCCGGGTGCTGAACAGCCTGAGCGCCTGGTGGCTCCGGCGGACCGAGCACATCGTTCCCAATCACCTGGTCACCGACGACGTGGACGAGTACCCCGGCGTGCTGGCGCCGGCGAAGGGAATGCTCGACGGCCGTTCCATGCTGGTGCGCCGGCTGAACCCGATCCCCTTCGAGTGCGTGATGCGCGGGTTCCTCTACGGGTCGGGCTGGAAGGAGTACGGGCGGGAAGGCAGCGTGTGCGGCATTTCGCTCCCGGGCGGGATGCAGCTCGCCGAGCGTTTTCCCGAGCCCCTCTTCACGCCCGCCACGAAGGCCGAGGACGGTCACGACGAGAACGTGAGCGAGGATTTCATGGCGAACGCGCTGGGCCGGGAGCTGACCACCCGCCTCCACGAAATCTCCCGGGAGATCTACGCGAGCGGGGTGGAGTGGGCCGCCGAGCGGGGCATCATCATCGCCGACACCAAGTTCGAGTTCGGACACGACGACGACGGGAAGCTGTACGTGATCGACGAGGTGTTGACCCCGGACTCCTCGCGGTTCTGGCCCGCCGACGACTATGCGCCCGGGAAACTCCAGTCCAGCTTCGACAAGCAGTACGTCCGCGACTACCTGGAGACGGTCGACTGGAACAAGGAGCCGCCGGCGCCGCACCTGCCCGACCGCATCGTGCGGGGGACGACCGAGCGTTTCCTCAGCGCCTACCGGCAGATCACCGGTTCCTCCCTGCCGGCTCCGCGCTACTGACCTGCCGGGCGGGGATAGTCCGGGCCGGAACCGGGTCGCCCCCCCGGGTCAGTTCGGGCCGGCCAACCTCACCCGGACGGAGCCGTCACCGGTTCGGAGGTGAATGCGGGGTCCCGACCCGTCACCCAGCGTGGCGAGGGCCAGCGGCCCCTCCTGTTGCCAGTCGGAAACATCGCGGCGGTCATCCGACGTCGGCCTTCCCACGGCCGTCACGACGGCGTCGGTGATCCGGGGCAGGGTGAGCCGCACCGAGCCGCTGCCCGTCCGCAGAAACCACTCTCCGGCCGGCGGGGGACCGCCCCCCCGGACGTCGATCTCGATACGCCCGTCGTTCGTCACCGCGGTGACCTCCTGAAGTCGCCCCTCGAGCTCGATGCGCCCGTCTCCGCTTTCGGCCCGGACGCTCCCCTCGAGGCCCTGCGCCGCGATCCGGCCCTCCGCGGTGCGCAGCCGGATCGGTTCCGGCGCCGTCCCCGCCGGCGACCGGAGATCGTTGGCGGCGATGCGGCCGGAGGCGGATGTCGCCCGGACGGGGCCGGTGAGGCCTTCCAGTTCGATCCTCCCCGAACCGGTCCGGGCATCGACTGCCGTGCCCGGCGGGACGGCGATCCTCAAGCTGAGAGCGAGTTCTTCCCACGGCCGAAAGGTCCCGGCCGTAGCGCTGCGGCCGGTGACGGTCAGGGCACCCGAATCCGGGTCGCCTTCGAGATCGACGACGAGGGCCTCGAGCGCCGCCTGGGCGGCTTCCCGGGAAGGCGCCTGGGCGGTTCGCCAGACCTCGATCTCGAACTCGGCGCCGAGGTGTTCCCGGACGATCACCGAACCCCGATCGAGGCGGATCGCGAGTTCGGGGGCTCCGGGCCGGCGGATCGTCTCCACGGACGTCTGATCGACGCCGGGAAGACAGCCCCACGACAAGGCGCCCGGCACCACCAGCAGGGCGACGAGGGCGGGAACGGAACGCCTCACCGCGCTTCTCCCGCGGGTGGATGCGCGCGCAGCGTGATGTCGCCTTCCCGGGTCGAGACCGTGACCCGCGCGGCGCCGGACCCGGCGCGGCCTTCCCATCGTGACGTCCCCTCCGCCTCGCGCCGCTCCAGGGTGAACTCGCTATCGACGTCGCCGCCGTCGGTCTCGGCGGATAGGGAGAAGGAGCCTGTGGATGGAAGCGCCAGCCGGACGTCCCCGCGCTCGGTGGTGAGTCCGACCTCGCCACCGAGTGCGTCGGTGGCGACGTCCACCTCGGCGTCTCCGCTCGTGACCGACAGGGCGTCCCCGAAACCGCGGACGGTGATGGCGCCGGCGTCGCCCGTGAAGCTCGCCGGTCCGAACAGTCGCGACGCCCGCACCTCGCCGCGGCCGCTGGCCACGGTCAGCGCGCCCGCGACCTCGTCGAGAACCAGCGATCCACCGGCCGCCTGAACATCCACCCCGGAACGCGCCCTCCGTACTTCGAGGTCGGCGGAGTCGGTCCGGATCTCGAGCGGACCCTCGATGGACATGGCCACCACGTCGCCGAACTCGGAACGCAACACCGCGGAACCGCCGATCCGTTCCAGGCGGATGGGAGCGATCCGGGTCTCGATCTCGATCGGGCCGAACGAGTCCTCGACCGCCACCGGTGCGTTTCGGCCGCGAACCGTTACCGAAGCTGCCGCCGCCGTGATCCACACCGGAGCGCCCTCCGCATCGATCGTGGCGGTCCCCGCGACTCCATCCACTTCGACGGACGCGCGCCGTGCCTCGATGGCGAGCGCGCCCTCGATCCCCGAGGCCCACGCCGCTCCGTTGCGCACCGTGAGCGAGACGGGACCTTCCGCGCCGCGGACCTCGACGGGACCGTCATTGGTGCGGGCTTCCACCCGGGCGAACGGACCGTCCACCCGCACCCATCCTTCGTCGGTGAAGGCGGAGATCCGCACTCCCGGAGGCAGGGTGGCGAGCAGCTCGAGCGCCACTTCGGACGTCCCGGAGTCTTCGACCCGGACAGGGAACTGGCGGGTTCCGGGGTCCAGGGGGCCGGTCCGGAGCCGAACGGCCTCGGCCCGGGCAGCGGCCGCCGCCTCGTCGGTGGCCCATACGCGCTTCACGAGCTGCAGCCGGCCCTCGATTCCCGCCTCGCCGGGAACGTCCTGGCCATCCGCCTCCGAACCTGGGGGTACGGGGGCCTCAGGACCGGTGGTGGAAGCCGCTTCCACCCGGATGTTGCCGGCGGGCAGCGAGATCCGGATCTCCACCTCCCCCTCGGACGACAGGGAAACGGACTCTTCCGTGACGAATGCATGGACGGGGAACGACCCCGATTGCTGTTCGATCAGACGCCGTACTTCCGTCACGCGGGGCTCCAGACCCTGGCTCTCGATGGCGCGCTGGGCCAGCGTGAAGATCGTGCCGCCGAGGACGAACAACGCCAGGAGCAAGACCTCCCCGAAGCCGAGGCGGGCGCGCCCGGTCCGCAGCCGCGTGACCAGCTTCGAGGCGCCCCACGCTACCAGGAGAAGCGGCCACCAGACGGCAGCGAGCGGCAGCGCGTCGAGGAGCAGGAGGGCGAGCGGCGTGTCCGTCAGGTTGACCCAGAGGAACAGACCGCCCACCGCGAGCAGCCCGACCCCGAAGGCGGTGCCGCATCCACTGCGGGAACGCGGCGGGTGTTCCGTAGGTCCGGAACCCGTCATGAAGGGGGCGGCGGGGGGCCGGACGACGATCCCGAACCGGAGCCGCGGTCCCGGAACACCAGCCGCGCGCCGACCGCGATCAGGATGAGCGGCCAGAAACGAAGGAGATCGCCGAGATCGACGAGGTCGAGGTTGGACAGCAGGAACACGATTCCGATGACGATCAGGATCGGTCCCGACCAGTTGTCCTGGCGAGCCATGCTAGTCCGCCTCCTCGTCGGTCCGGGCGGGAGGCGGATTGTTCCCCGGTGCGGGTGGGGCGGGAGGCGGATCCGGGGCGGGCGCCGTCTCCGGTCGTCCGGCCGGCGCGCCGGCTCCCGCAGCCCCCGCCGGCGCACCGGCGGATCCGGGTATCACGGGCTGTCCCTGATAGAGCCGGAACCCGATCCAGACGAGCAGCAGCGGCCAGAACCTCAGCGCCCACTCGAGGTCGGGAATGAGCGCGAGGGTCGCGAGCACGCCAACGGCCATGAGTCCGGTGGCCCAGTGCCGATCCAGCGAGACGGCTGCCGGCCGGCCTTCGGCGTGCGCCCGCACGATCTCCTCGGCGGTCCGGATCGCGTTCACGATGCCGAAGATCCAGACGGCGAGCACGAAGGGGACCAGTTCTTCCTGGAGGAGGGCGATGAACGCCCCGGCGAGCGCCAGTCCGCGCGCCGTGGCTCCGGCGTACAGATGACCAAGGCCGGGGAACACCACGGAAAGGACTCCAGCGAGTCCCGGTGAACGGTTCATGGGGCGGCTTCTCCTTGCGGGTCGGTGCTGGGGGCCGGGCCGGAATCCGATTCGGGGGCGGACAACAGCTCGTCACGGTGACGGGTTGCCCGTTCCAGATCCCGAAGCCGGTCTCCCAACTGGTCCATCTGGTCTTCCAGCGCGAAGGAAACCGAGGCGCGGAGCACACCGAATTCGGCCAGCGCCCGATCCGTATGACGATTCGCGGCTGCCCGCAGGCTGCTGACCCCGTCCGATGCCCGGGGCAGCGAGTCGAGCGCTCCCCGGACGAGCGGAGGCTGGAAGAACAACAGCATGGCGGCCGCGGCGGCTGCGGCGAGCCAGGTCGGCCAGTAGTGGGTCCGCCGCACGTAGAGCGAGCGGAACGAAGGCAGGGTCGCGGCCAGGATGCGGTCCCGAAGGTCCGCCGGCGGCGCTTCCGCGCCGCCGGCATAGTCGGCGAGACCCCGGCGCACCGCCCGGATCTCACCGTAGAGGGCGGCGAGTTCGGGATCTTCCGCCAGCCGGGCCCGCACGCGCTGCGCCTCGGCCTGGTCCAGCTCCCCGGCGGCGAGCGCGGACACCAGGTCCCGGAGGTCCTTCGAACGGGTGTCTGTCAATGGTCACCACCTTCGCGGACGCCGGCCGATCCACCGCGGCCCAGGGCGCGCCGGGCCCGCGCGAGCGTCCGGCGGGCCCGGTGGATACGTGACTTCACGGTCCCGAGCGGGATGGCCAGGCGCTCCCCGATCTCGGGATAGTCGCAGTCCATCAGGTCGCGCAGGATGAGCGGCTCCGACAACTCGGGCGGCAACCGGTCCAGAAGCTCTCTTACCCGCGCGGCTTCCTCGCGCCGTTCGGCGATCGCGTCCGGTTGCCAGGCGGCCGGCACGGGAGCTTCCGGTATCTCCTCGTCGGACAGCAGGACCGGTGTCCGCCGCCGGCGCCGGTAGGCGTCGATGGCCACGTTGGTGGCCACCTGGCGCACCCAGGCGCCCAGCGCTCCGCTCGGGCGATAGCTGGGCAAGACGTTCACGAGCCGCATGAAGACATCCTGGGTGAGTTCGTCGGCATCGTCCGGCGTTGCCGTGAAGCGATAGGCGATGTGCCAGACCGGCATCCGGAAACGGTCCACGAACGAGCGCCACCCGTCCTCATGACCGGACAGGCACTGGCTGACGAGTTGGGCATCGGAGATTTGTACGGGGGAATCCAATGGCGGCGCTTCGGTCTTCTCCCCGTCAACCGAACATAACGAAACCCGGGGTTCGCCGGTTCTCGATTCGCGCGGGGGTGAGGATTTCG
>JAPPGX010000175.1:346-5046 GCA_028877265.1 Acidobacteriota bacterium | reverse complement strand
AAAGAGCAATCTATCGGTTACAAGACACGTATGGCGGTGCTCCGCACCGCGCACGACGTACCTCCCGTGGGTCGGGGCACAATCGAGTTCCAGCATCCGGGATGCACCCGGGGTCATGCAGCGAGCGATGCGAGCGGATCGGGTAGCCTCTCGCGCCGATAACAAGTCCATGCGAACCGTCCACTTCCTGACCATCGGCCAGTCGCCGCGGCCGGACGTGGTGCCGGAGATCCTCGGCATGCTGGGGGACGCCGCCGCGGACGTGGAAACGGTCGAAGCCGGCGCGCTGGACGGGCTGTCGCGGCAGGAAGTCCGGGCCGGGACACCCCGCGACGGCGAGATGCCGTTGGTGTCCCGGCTCCGGTCCGGCGAAGAAGTGATCATCGGGGAGGACTTCGTCGCGGAACGGATGGGGGCCTTGCTGAGCCGAATCCCGGCGGGCGACGTGGCCGCGATTCTCTGCACGGGACCGTTCTTCGGAATCCCCGAGCGGCGGGGCCTCGTGAAGGCGGGCCCCATCTTCGACCGCACGCTTCGCGAAGCCTGTGCACCGGGCGCCACCGTCGGAATGCTGATTCCGGAACCGCGGCAGGAGGCGGACGCCCGGCGGCGGGTACCGAAGGGCAGCCCGTGCGTCATCGGGGTGGCGTCGCCCTATTCGGACGGCGGGGTGGAGGAACGGCTGGCCGAGGAGTTTCGGGAGGTGGACGTCGTCGGGCTGAACTGCCTCGGCTACGACGGTCCCCTGGAGGCGGCAGTAGCGCGGGCCACCGGAAAGCGCGTGATTCTCGCGCGGCGGGCGCTGGCGGAGGCGGTGGGCCGGGCGGTCACAACGAACGGTTGACGTAGTGGTTCGGCAGCGCGGCGCTCAGGTCGCGCTGGCATGAGGAATGCGGAAGGCGCTCCGACGCCGGCAGGTCCTTCGCTGTTCCCGGCGATCCCAAGGAGCAGTCCCACGTGCACATGTCGGCAGTCCTGATCACCAGAACCGTGGTGGCTGCCGCCGCCACCGCAGCACTGACCGCGGCGGGTGGCTGCGGTGGCGATGCCCCCACGGCCACCATCCCGAGCGCCGCGCCCACCGTACCGGCCGGCGCTGGCCCAGCGCCAAGCGCCGACACCCGGACTCCCGGGCTGAATCCGGACTTGTTCGCGAGCGGGGCGCTGGTCGCTGCGGTCGGCACCGAATCGTGCGTGCTCTCCGGGGGAACCCAGGCCTCCTGTTATCGACTCGAAATCGCAGGAAGGCCAGCCAACCATCGCGTCGGTCCTTTCTGCCCAACGACCATCCACTCCACCGCGGAGGAAGGCGGCATCTGGTTCGACGGTAGCGGTCCGGTCTACGAGATGGACGGGAACTTCATCGTCAATGTCGCCGGCCTCTACGGCGACGACAACTGGCTCCTCTACGACCCCGAGTCAGGCCAGGTGAACGTCACGGATACCAAGATCGCCTGCGAGGCGGCGGCGCGCCCGAATGTGGACCCCCAATACCGGAATCACTGCGTCGAGTGTTCCATCGACTACTACGGCGGGGGCGTGTCGCAGACACTGCTGATTCCAACCGAACCGGTCCCGCTGGCGTCCCCTGCCCCCGTCCGTCGCGACGTCGGCGTCGCGCTCAACGGCGTCGTCCTCGGCCCTCCCGCGCCGGTGCACGCCATCCTGGGGGCCTACACGATCGCGCCGTTCGACGATTGCGGGGGACACGTGAACCCCGTCGAGGGCTACCACTACCACGCCGCGACCGGGTGCGCCGAAATCGTCCCTCAGGACGATGGCCACGCCGCGATGATCGGGTACGCCATGGACGGATTTGCGATCGCGGGACGTCTGGACGCGGACGGCGCCGAACCCTCCGACCTGGACGGCTGCCGGGGACACCGCGATGAAGTCCGGGGCTATCACTACCATGCGGCGGCCGCGGGCGAGAACATGTTCATCGGGTGCTTCCAGGGCGAACAGGGGACCGTCCGGTAGCTCGGCGGGTAGCGTTTCGCGGTTTCGACCGCCTCCGGGCAGTCGATGCCGGCCGGAGGCCGGCGCTCCAGGCCGTAGACGCCGTCAGCACGGGTACCATCGGAAGACTCACTGCCAGCCCGCTGTTCGCGAGGGGAGGAAGTCATGCCCCGCAGTCCGCTCGTAACCCTGTCCGCTGCCGCCCTCCTCGCCGGGGTCGCCGCCGCGGAGGAACCGTCCCCCGTCGTGGAGGCTTTCAAGGCCCAGATCTCGCTGAAGTCGGCGAGCGGTCCCCGTATCTCGCCCGACGGGAGCATGATCGCCTTCACGGTCACCTCGACCGACTGGGAGAACAACCGGTTCGATCGGGAGATCTGGCTGGCTCCGGCAGATGGCGAACCCTTCCCGCTCACCCGGACGAAGGACGGGAACAGCAGCGGGCAGCGGTGGGCACCGGACGGCTCCCGGCTCGGGTTCATCGCGGACCGTGGTGAGGGAGCGCAGATCTACCTCATCCGCCCGCAGGGCGGCGAGGCCGAGCAGCTCACCTCCCACGAGGGCGGGATCAACTCCTTTCGGTTCTCGGCGGACGGCTCGCGGGTCGCGTTCGTCGCCACCGATCCCGCTCCCGACGACTTCGAGGAGCGTGAGGAGACCTACGGCGACTACGCCGTCGAAGACACCGACTTCCGCATGGCCCACCTGTGGGTGACCGACGTGCGCGAGGGAGCCGAGCCGAGCCGGCTGACCGGGGGAGACGGCTTCAACGTGGGATCGTTCGCGTGGTCGCCGGACGGCAGCGAGATCGCCTTCGACCACGCGCCCACGCCCCAGGTCAACTCCTTCCGCGAGACGGACGTCTCGGTCGTCGAAGTCGCGTCCGCCACCGTCCGGACGCTCGTCGCCGACCCCGGCCGCCAGCGCGGGCCGCTGTGGTCCCCGGACGGTGGACGCATCCTGTTTTCCACCTCGGCGGACGCGAGTCCCTACTACGGGAACTCCGAACTCGCGGTCATCCCCGCGGCGGGCGGCGCCTCCCGCATCCTGACCGCCGGTTTCGACGAGAACCCCTCCGCGCTGGCGTGGAACGACGCGGGCGTCTTCTTCATCGCCTCCCAGCGCACGGCGCGCCAACTGTTCCTGATGGATCCCGAGTCCGGCGAGGTGACCCTGGCTCTCGACACCCCCGAGATGATCGCGACGGCGGACATCTCGCGCGACGGTTCCACCCTGGCGCTTCAGGGCGAAGAACGCACGACCGTCGGCGAGATCTTCCGCTGGGCGCGGGGCGCGAGCGCCCCCGAGCGGGTCACCGACATGACCGCCCAGTTGGCCGAGTGGGGTGACCTGGGGAGCCGCGAACTCATCACCTGGAACAGCGAGGACGGCGCCGAGATCGAGGGCGTCGTCATGAAGCCGCCCGGCTACGACCCGGCCCGCAGGTATCCGCTCATGGTGATCATCCACGGCGGCCCGACCGGCACCTCCCGGCCGCAACTCGTCGGCGGCTACGTCTATCCGGCCCTCGAATGGCTCAAGAAGGGCGCCGTCGTGATGATGCCCAACTACCGCGGTTCGGCGGGCTACGGCGAGGAGTTCCGGGCGCTCAACGTCCGGAACCTCGGCGTCGGCGACGCCTGGGACGTGCTCTCGGGGGTCGAGGCCCTCGTGGAAGCGGGTGTCGCCGACCCGGACCGCGTGTCGGCGATGGGATGGAGCCAGGGCGGCTACATCTCGGCCTTCCTCACCACCAGCAGCGACCGCTTCCGCGCGATCTCGGTGGGCGCCGGCATCTCCAACTGGATGACCTACTACGTGAACACCGACATCCACGGCTTCACCCGCGAATACCTGAAGGCCACGCCCTGGGACGACCCGGAGATCTACGCGAAGACCTCCCCCATGACAACCATCAACCAGGCCAGCACCCCGACGCTGATCCAGCACGGCGAGTTCGACGCCCGGGTGCCCACGCCCAACGCCTACGAGCTCTACCAGGGGCTGCAGGACGTCGGGGTCGAGACCCAGCTCATCATCTACAAAGGGTTCGGCCACGGGATCACGAAGCCGCGCGAGCGGCTCGCGGCGATGGTGCACAACTGGGAGTGGTTCGCGCGGCATGTGTGGGAGGAGGGGCCGAGCGGGGAGTGAGGATTTCGCAGCCTTTCACGGCGTAAACCCGCCGCGTTTTTCCGTCCAGCGAAACAGCGACGCCCGCGGCGAAGCTCCTGTCACTATCCGGGTCTGCTGGAGCGAGCTCCTGTCACTAGTCGGATCTGCGGGCCCTGAGCTCCTGTCACTAATCCCTTCGGACGCCCCGAACTCCTGTCATTAATCGGGTCTGCGGACCCTGAGCTCCTGTCACTAACCCCTTCGGATGCCCAGAGCTCCTGTCACTAACCGGGTCTGCGGACCCCGAGCTCCTGTCACTAGCGCTATCGGAGACCCCGGAGCTCCTGTCACTAACGTGGAATCCGGCCCGAAAACGCCATTTCGACGGACCAGCTCCTGTCACTAATCGGGTCTGCGAGCCCGAGCTCCTGTCATTAGCGCTATCGGTGACCCCCGAGCTCCTGTCACTGGGGACACCGGACGGAGCACGCTCTTCACGCTCATCCGGACCGGAGTCTCGGGGGGGGGGGGGGGGCCCCCGGCGCCCGCCCCCCGCGGGCGGCCCCCGGGGGGCCCCCCCCCCCCCAACGCCGCGCCCACCAGCGCGGGCGGCGCGGCGCCCGGCCGCG
>JAPPGX010000175.1:0-336 GCA_028877265.1 Acidobacteriota bacterium | reverse complement strand
CTTTGGGGCCCCCCCCCTCTGCTTGCCTGGGGCCCCCGGGCCGCCCCCCCTTTTTCCCCCCCACCCCGCCGGGGGGCGCCGGTTTCGCGCTCCCGCGCGATGCCGGCTGAAGCCGGCGTTCCAAGCCGGAGACGCCCTCCCTCGCCAATGGCGTCACGACGTGGGCGGGGGGGGGCGCCCCCCCGGGCCGGGGGGGGCCCCGCGCGCCCCCCCCGCCCCCCGGGGGGGCCCCCCCTCCCCCCCCGCCCGCGCCCCCCCCCCCCGGCCGGGGCGGCCCCGGCGCCGCCCCCCCCGGGGGGGGCCCCCCCCGACCGGATGCGGGCCGGACTGTCCTGG
>JAPPGX010000203.1 GCA_028877265.1 Acidobacteriota bacterium | reverse complement strand
TTCTCCCGCAACTGCACCCGTTCCGGATGGTCCGGGGGCAGCCGTTCCTCGGCCCGGCGCCGGGCCAGCCGGCGAACGCTCTTCGAGTTGCTGCCCGTTGCTGCGGTGAGCAGCAGTTCCGGATCCTCGAGACGGCGCACCGCGGCCTGGGCGCTCTCGCGGTCCTCCGCCGAAACCGCCACCTGCAGGAGACCGTCCGGGCTGGCGATGGCCTCGAGGGCCTGGCTCCGGAGGACGGGTTCCGCGGATTTTCCGGCCACGGTGGCGAGGGCCGCATCGCGGTCCGCCTCTCCCGCGGGAACCGCGGTCAGCCGCGCGAGCGCCTCGGCGCGGATCGTTTCGAAGTGGGCCCGGCACGCCACTTCGGCGACGGCGCGCAGCGGGATGAGAAGCCCGAGCGCCCGCCGTGACTCCCCCTCGTCCCGGTCGTCGGCCGCGATCTTGACCAGGAGCGCCTCGCCCCGGGACCGGGCCAGCCGCCGGGCGGCGTCATCGCCGGCGCTGTCCGTGAGTTCAAGCAGCACCCGGGGCGCCTCGAGGCGGCGCACGGCCTCCTTGCGCACGCGGGCATCGGGATCGGAGCGCGCGAGATCCGCGAGGGTGCCGGTGTCGTCCGGAGGGTGTTTCTGGACGGCCTTGAGGCGTACTGCGGCGTCGCGGCTTTTGATCGGCGAGGCGAATCGTTCGAGAACGGACATGGCCGGGGAGGCGCGAGAATATAGAGGCTTGGACGGGGAAAGGACCGGTCAAAAGTCGCGAGCGGGCCGCCAGGCCCGAAAGTTCGCGTTGCGAACGGCATGCGGGCACCGGCGAGCGGCACGGATTTTCGAGGTGCGGCCGGCGGGCGGAAAGTAGGCTTCGCTCGTTGACGACCCGCCCGGAAACCGCCTCGTTCGTCTGGCCGGGGGCGGTGCTGGGCGCGGTGATCGCGCTCGGGCTGCTCGACCAGCAGGCGGTCACCCCGCTGATCGCGGCGCTCGCCGGCGGCCTCGGGGTCGGGGTCGCCGATGTCGGCCTCGCCATCTCGGCGTATTCCTTTGCGGCCGCGGCGGCGGCCCTGGTCATGGGCCCGCTGTCCGACTCGCGGGGGCGTCGCCCCTACCTGCTCCTCGGCGCCGCTCTGATGTTGACCGCGGCCGCCGTGATCGCGCTGACGCCCAGTTACGCCGCGTTCGTGGTGGCGCGGATCGCCGCCGGATTCGCCGGCGGCACGATCGCGGCGCTCGCCGTGGCGTGGGTCGCGGACCTGGTGCCGTACCGGCGGCGTGGGAAGGTGATGGCCTTCCTCATGGGGGGAGCGATGGGGGCCGCCATCCTGGGACAGGTCGGGGCGGCCTTCGCCGCCGGGCGCTTCGGACACCAACTCGTCTATGCGGCGCTTGCGATCCTCGCGGCCCTGACGCTGGCGATGCTCTTCGCGCTCCCGGAAGGGGGGTCGCGGGAGAACACCCGGGGACCGCTCGGCCGCCAGCTGGCCGGCCATCTCGAGTTTCTGAGGAGCCCGGTCCACCGGACGGCGGCGCTCGCCGCGTTCTGCATGTCGGGGAGCCTGGTCGGGGTTTCCGCCTATGCCTCGGGGTGGCTGCAGGAGGTGCGCGGGTTCTCGCTGGAAGCGGTGGGGGTCCTCTACGGGGGACTCGGTGCCGCGATCGTGGCCGCGCAGCTCATCGCCGGCCCGCTTGCCGACCGCCTGGGCAAACGCCGTTTCACCGTGCTGGTTTCGGGCGTCGTGGCGGCCATGACTCCGGTCCTGCCGGGGCTCTCGGGTACCCCGCTGGTCGTGGCTCTGCTTGTTTTCGGGTGTCTCGCGGTGGCCCGGATCGCGGCGTTCACCGCTCTCCGCAGCGAGCTCGTGCCGAAGAACCGCCGCGCCGGTTTCCTCGGGTTTTCGAACGTGTTCTCGCAGCTCGGCATTGCGGCGGCGGTCGCGGCCGGAGGGCTGCTGTATCCCTACGGGTTCGAAACGGTCTGCTGGCTGATGGCCGGTCTCGGGGCCCTCGCGCTGGTGCTGATCGCGCGGGTCCCGGAGCCGGGATCCGCGGCGGGGACGGCGTCCGCGAACGGATGACCCCCGCCGGGAATCGCCGCCGGAGGGCGCGGCGGATTCTGTGCGGACTGGCGGCGGCGGTCCTGCTGGTCGCCCTGTCCCTCCCCACCGCGGTGGGCGTGCTTCTCGCCACCGCTTCCGGGACGCGTCCGCAGGACCGCCAGGACCGGGCGGCGCCGGGGGACTACGGGCTCTCCTACCGGACGGTCCTGCTCAGGAGCGAAGACGGAGTGCGGCTTGGTTCCTGGCTCCTGAGGGCGCCGCATCCCGCCGGGTGTTCCGTGGTGCTCGCCCACGGCCTCTTCCGGTCGCGCCGCGAGGTGCTGGGCCGCGCGGCGGACCTGGCGGCGCGCGGGTGCCACGCCCTGACCCTCGACCTCAGACGCCATGGCGACAGCGGCGGAACCCGCACCAGCCTCGGTTTCCTGGAGGGGCTCGACGTGATGGCGGGGGCCCGTTTCCTCCGGCGCGAGTTTCCGGAGAACCGCCTCTATCTCCTCGGGGTCTCGATGGGCGGAGCGGCGGCGGCGCGCGCCGGGGCCGCCATGGCGGCCGATGTCACCGGGGTCGTCCTCGACAGCACCTTCCGAAACGTCCCGGAGGTCATCGATCGCTACGCGGCCCTCCTGGTGGGTCTGCCGCCTTTTCCGGCCGGAGACCTGACCCTGCTCGGGCTCGGGCTCGCGGCCGGTTTCGAACCGCGGGAGATGGATGTGGAGCGGTTCGCCGCGGTCCTCGGGGAGGCGGGGGTGCCCGTGCTGGTGATTGCCGGGGACAGGGACCTGAGAGCGCCGGTCGAGGCGCAGGCCGCCGTCTTCCGGGCGAACGGTCATCCGGAGAGCCGGATGGTCGTCGTCGAGGGTGCGACCCACGGCCGCCCGTGCCTCCTCGAACCGGGGGCGTGCGAGGCCGCGCTTGCGGAATTCCTGGATCTCGGGCCGGAGGAGGCCGGCACGACGGCGAAACTGCTCTACGATCCCGGACCATGAGGGCAAACGGCGCCTCCGACCTGAACCTCGAGCGGAACGTTCAGGGTCTCGTCCACGAAGCGGCGCGCGCGCTCCAGCTTCCCGAGGGACTCCTCCAGCAGATCTGCGTCACGGACTCGATCTACTACACGCGGTTTCCGGTCAAGTTCGGGGACCGGGTGGAGGTCTTTTCCGGTTGGCGGGCGGAGCACAGCCATCACCGTCATCCTCTGAAGGGGGGGATCCGCTACAGCCCGCTGGTGAACCAGCAGGAAATCAGCGCTCTCTCGGCGCTGATGACCTACAAGTGCGCGATCGTGAACGTGCCCTTCGGAGGTTCGAAGGGCGGGATCGCCTTCGATCCGCGCCGCTACAGCGCGGAGCAGGTGGAACGCATCACCCGCCGCTACACCGCGGAGCTGATCCGCAAGAACTTCATCGGTCCCGGGGTCAACGTTCCGGCGCCCGACCTCGGGACCGGAGCGCGCGAGATGGCCTGGATCGCGGACACCTACGACGCGATGCATCCGGGCGGGATCGACAACTTCGCCAGCGTGACCGGCAAGCCGATCACCCAGGGCGGCATTCGCGGGCGTGAGGACGCCACCGGACGGGGAGTCGTTCTCGGCCTCGCCCGCGGACTCGAATTCGTGGAGGACTTTCCCGGCGCCGGGCTGACCCGCGGGCTGCCGGGCAAACGCGTCGCCATCCAGGGGTTCGGGAACGTCGGTTTCCACACCGCCGACATCCTGGTCCGGCGCGGGGCGAAGGTCATCGCCATTGGCGAATGGGACGTCACCATCGTGGCGCGCTCCGGCCCGGGCATCCCGGTGCGGGATCTCCTGGAGTGGCGCCGGGAGCACGGGACCATCCGTGGATTCCCCGGCGCAGAAGAAGAACTGCCTCCCGAGGCGATCCTGTCCATGGAGTGCGACGTCCTGATCCCGGCGGCGGTCGAGAACGTGATCCACGGGGAAACCGCCCCGCTGGTGAACGCGAAGCTGGTCGCCGAGGCGGCGAACGGACCCACGACCCCGGAAGGCGACCGCATCCTCCGGGAACGCGGCATCCCGGTGATTCCCGACGTGTACCTGAACGCCGGCGGGGTGGTGGTCTCCTATTTCGAGTGGGCGCGGAACCTCTCCCACATGCGCTTCGGGTTGCTCGAGAAGCGGCTCGAAATCGCGAACACGAACGCGTTGCTGAATGCCGCCGAGACGCTCGCCGGCAAGCGGCTGAGCGTGGAGATGCGGCAGAACCTAGTCACCCAGTCCGACGAGAAGGAACTCGTGGTGAGCGGGCTCGAAGAGAAGATGACGAGAGCCTACGACGAGATCCGCGACGCGCGCGACCGGTTTCCGGAGTGCGGCACCCTGCGGACCGCGGCCTACGTGGTGGCGCTCGAGAAGATCCGCCGCTCCTACGAGGAACTCGGGATATTCCCCTGACCCGGCCGCGCCCCGAGCGTTTCCTCCTCCGATGACGATCGCCAATCAGCTCACCGTTCTCCGGCTGTTGCTGGCCCCGGTGGTGGTCATCTGCATCCTCTACGGGCGCTTCGGCCTCGCGCTCGGAGCGCTCGTGCTGGCCGGCCTGACGGACATGATGGACGGGCCGCTCGCCCGCCGCCGCGGCGAGAACAGCGACCTTGGCGCGCTCCTCGACCCGCTCGCCGACAAGGTGCTGATCGTGTCGGCGGTGGTGACCCTCGCGGCGCCCATCGAAGCGGTCTCGGTGCGCATTCCGGCCTGGGTCGCGATCCTGGTGCTGTCCCGGGACGCCACGATCCTGTTCGTGGCCGGGGCCTACAACCTGGCGGTCGGACGGCGCTATTTCACCCCCAGCCGGCTCGGCAAGGCCGCGACCGTGATCAACGTGGTGGGAATCCTGTGGTTCCTGGTCGCGAACCTGCTCGGGCTGGACAGTGTCTTCACCCCACTGCTGCTGGCGGCGATGGTGACCCTCACGGTGATTACCTCGCTCCAGTACCTCTGGCGGGTGCGCCTGCTCTAGCCCGTATATCTCATAGTCAAGCGTGAAGGGGGGGGATTTGTACTTTCCAAG
>JAPPGX010000058.1:23588-46014 GCA_028877265.1 Acidobacteriota bacterium | reverse complement strand
CCCCCTTTCCCCCCCCCGGGGGGGGGGGCGGGGGCCCCCCCCCCCCCCCCCCCCCCCCCGGGCCCCCCCCCCGCCGCGCCCCCCCCGCCCCGGGGGGGCCCCCCCCCCCCCACCCCCGCGGCGGCGCCCTCCTGGCGCAGCGGCGCACCGTTGTGGTCGCCACCCACGTCACGCCGGGAGACCAGCTCGCCGCGGCGGAGGCCCTCCGGCTCCCCAACGTCGGGGAGCGGGCCAACGAGGTCGTCAGCGGCCTCGGGGAGCCCTGGCTCGATGCCTTCGACAGCTTCGAGGACCCTGCGGCGGCCGGAGACGGCACCGGCCGCCGCCTCCATCCGCCCGAGGGCGCGCTGCTCGCCTTCCCGCAGGGATCACTCGCGCCGCAGGCGCGGGCTGGGAACGACCCCGAACCCCGCAACTAAGGCCGCAGGTAAGTGCGGACTGCAGGGCTGTAGATCGTACGATCAAGGGGGGGTCGTTCCCAGCCCCGCTCTCCGCCCAAAAGGCGGGGAGCGGATTCGCAGGCAGGCCGCCGAAACGCAACGGGGCCAACGGGTCTCGCACGCGGGCCGGACGGCGTCGAGCGCAAGTAAGTACGCAAGTAAGGGGGGGCTGACTTTGTCTCGCCCAAATGCGACCCCGAGGGCGACCCCGAAGCCGGCAGGTTACCCACAGGGGATCAGGCCGGTCTCGCGCCTGCCCGCGACGCCCGAACACCCGTCTCCCGCGCGGATCACGCGCCGGGATCACCGTCCAACGCTACCACGTCATCCTGATGGTCGTGGTCGCGGTCCTGGTCGCGGGCGTCTCGATGGCGGCGCGCCCGGCAGCCCTCCTCAGATGCCACACGTTCCCGCAACGGCCCCGCGGGGTGCGGCTCACAGTCCCGAACCCCGCCGCCCGGCACCGCCCGAAGCGCCATACGGGCCCGCCGCTGCCCGCTTCGAACCGGGGATTCCCGCCGTTCAAGATGGCTCGCCTGAAGTGGTAGCGACTTTTTCGGACCGCGTGTATCCCTATGACAAAACAGCCTGTTATGAGGTTTCGATAGCGGTGCTCCGCACCGCGCACGGCGTAACTCCCCACAGCCGGTCCACTCACCCCCGAATCCGGGTACGATCCCGCGCCCCTTCCGGAGGAATCCCGATGCGTTTCATGTCCCGCCTCGCCCTGTTCGCTCTCGCCGTTCTCCCGGCCCTCCCGGCCACTGCACAGGACGCAACGCCCATCGTGATCCGGGCCGACCGCCTCATCATCGGCACCGACGCGCCCCCGGTCCTCAACCCGGAGGTGGTCATCGAAGGCGAGCGGATCACGGCCGTCGGGCCCACCGGCGCCATCCCTGTTCCGCGCGGCGCCACGGTGATCGACCTGAGCGGCCACACCATCCTTCCCGGGCTCTTCGACTGCCACGTTCATCTGGGCGGCATCCCGGGTGACGGCGGGGACACCCAGAAGATGCGGGAGACGGTCGCCCACGAGGCGATCTACGCGGTCGCCCACGCCAAGATTACGCTCGAGAAGGGCTTCACCAGCGTCCGGAACATCGGGGCGGGCAACTACCACGACGCCGCGCTCCGCGACATGGTGGACCGGGGCATCGTCCCGGGGCCGCGGATCCAGGCGGCCACCTGGGGGGTGGGCTCGACGGGCGGCCACGCGGACATCAACGGCTGGAACGCGGACATCCCGACTCCCGGCTACGCGATGATCGCGGACGGGGTGGACGAGCTGCGCAAAGCGGTGCGCTACCAGGTCAAGTACGGGGCCGACGTCATCAAGGTGACCGCATCGGGGGGCGTGCTGTCGCATGGCGACTCGGTGTACGACCAGGCGTACTCCTTCGAGGAACTGAAGGCGATCGTGGACACCGCGAACATGCTCGACACCCCGGTGGGCGCGCACGCCCACTCGCCGGCGGCCATGAACGACGCCATCCGCGCCGGCGTGGCCAGCATCGAGCACGGGACGCTGATCGACGAGGAGGGAATCCGGCTCGCTAAGGAGCACGGGACCTTCATCGTTCCCACCATCTACACCCTCGACTTCATCATCGAGGAAGGCGCGGAGAACGGAGTTCCCGAACACTCCATCGACAAGGCGAAGGAGATCGCGACGATGCAGCGCGAGCGGCTCGCCGCCGCCTTCCACGCTGGCGTGAAGTTCGCCTACGGGACGGACGCCGCGGTCTTCCCCCACGGGCGGAACGCCAAGGACTTCCGGATCATGGTGGACGAGATGGACATCTCGCCGATGGCGGCGATCCAGACCGCCACCATCAACGGGGCGGAGCTGCTCGGCTGGGAGGCGGACCTCGGCTCCATCGAGGACGGCAAGCTCGCCGACATCATCGCGGTCGCGGGGAACCCGCTCGACGACATCCGACTGCTCGAGGACGTGAAGTTCGTGATGAAGGGCGGCGAGGTGGTCAAGAGCCCGTAACGGCAGCGCCGCGATGCCGGCCGGAGGTCGGCCTTCCAAGCCGAAAGCGCCGTGTGGGGCGAGTTGTCCTACACGGGTTCGCTGCGCTGGTGCGCAGCGGGTGCCGGTCTGAAGACCGGCGGTCCTTCCGGCTACAGGTTCGCGAGGAAGTCCTTCAGGAGCTCCAGGAACTCGTCGATGTGTTCGGCGTGGGTGCGGAAGATGCCGGGTGAGGGGCGGAGCCAGAACCGCTCGTTCAGGTAGGTGGCGGACACGAAGATGCGTCCGTCGGCGTGCATCGCCCGGATCAGCCGGCGGTTCAGGTCGTCGACTTCCTCCTCGGTTCGCCCCGCGGGCCGGTAGCGGAAGCACATGGTCGAGAGCTGGGGCTCGGGCCCGACCTCGAGGTCCTCCCAGCGCCTCAACTCGTCCTGGAGATAGCAGGCCAGCACCCACTTCTCCTCGAGCGCCGCCGCGAACGGTTCGGTCCCGTGGAGCAGCAGCGGCACGAGCAGGCGCATCCCGCGGAAGTGCCGCGTGAGTTCGATGGATCGCTCCGAGGGCGAGCTCTCTTTCTGAGGGGCGTCGACCAGGTAGGGCGCCTTCCAGCGGAAGGTCTCGAGGTGGGCCGCGTTGCGGACCACCACGGCGCCGCTGCCGTAGGGGAGGAACAGGCTCTTGTGCGGGTCGAGCACGACGGAGTCGGATCGCTCGATGCCGCGCATGACCTCCCGCCGGGCCGGCACCAGGACGTAGAACCCGCCGTAGGCGGCGTCCACGTGGTGCCACAGCCCCTCGGCGCGCGCGATGTCGGACACGGCGTCCAGCGGGTCCACCGCTCCCGTGTTCGTGGTCCCGGCGGTGCTCACCACGAGCCACGGGATGAGCCCGTCGGCGCGGTCCTTCCGGATGTGGGAGGCCAGGGACTCCGGCGCCAGCCGGTAGTCCTCGTCGACCGCGATGATCCGGCAGGGGGCCTCTCCGACGCCCGCCAGGTGGACTGCCTTGCGGACCGAATAGTGCTCCTGGCTGGTGACGTAGACGGACGCTCGCGAATAGTCCTCCGAGCGGAGCCCCTTGGCGTCGCGGGCCGCGATGATCGCGGTGAGCGCCGCGACGCTCCCCCCGGAGGTCAGCGTCCCGCCGGCCTCCTTGGGATAGCCGACGATCTCGGCGATCCACTCCACGAGCCGGTTTTCCACGCGGGCCGCTCCCGGCGAGGCCGGGAAGTAGCCGGAGAAGGCGTTGCCGACGGCCGCCAGGTAGTCGCCGAGGGCCGACGAGTAGATCCCGCCGCCGGGCACGTAGCCGAGGTCCCGCGGCGACGCGGGATTCAGGCCCTCCTGTTCGACCTCGCGCCGGATCAGGTCGAGGATTCCCGGGAACGGTTGGCCCTCCGGCCCGATCGGCAGGTCGGTGAGTTCCGACGACTCGCGGGGCGGGTACCAGGACGGCCCGGTCTTGAGAGCCTCGAGGAATTCCTCCGCGTGGCGGACGGTCGCCTCCGTGAGTTCGCGGCGGCCCTCCGCGTCCGGCTCGAGCGGCTCGGCGCGGCGCCGGAGCGCCTCTGCACGTTCGCGGAGCGTGCTCGTCACGACGCTCATCGGATGGCGCCCTCCGGCTTCGGCTCGGGCGCCGGCCCGTCGAACGCGGCCCCCGCCAGGTAGCCGGCGGCGCTGGCGGCGGTGAGCCCGATCGCGTTCGGGATCAGCACCCCCGCCGGAGCGAGCGCCGGCGCGAGGAACCAGTCCCAGCCGAAGCTCAGGTGGACCACCCAGAGGACGACCCCGCACCCCATGGCGCCGAGCGCCGCCGTGCGGCCGCCCCGCTTCCAGAACAACCCCGCCGTCAACGGCACGAAGAGCCCCACGAGGGTGAGTTCGTACGCATCCTCGAGCAGGGAGTACGCACTGAGACCACGGAACGCATAGAAGAGACTCGCCGCACCAACGATCAGTACCGAAAGGCGGCTCAACCGCAGGAGCCCTGCCCGGGGCAGGGAATGGCGGAGCAGGTTCTGCGCCAGTACGGACGCCGCCGATATTAGCGCGCTGTCCGCACTGGAAAGGACCGCCGAGACCACGAGCAGGACGAGTGCCAGGGCGGCGAGCGGACTGAAGAGAATCCGCCCCAGCGTCGCCAGCATCTCGCCTTCGTGTCCGGGCAGGAGCAGCCGGGTCGCCAACCCGAGCACGACCGGGATGGCGCCCAGGACGAGGTAGAGGCCTCCCGCGATCAGGCAGGCGCGGCGGGCCACCCGTTCCGTCCGCGAGGCGAACACCCGCTGGAGGACGTCCTGGCCGGGGATGTTGCCGAGCGCGCCGGCGACGAGGAGCCCCGACCAGGCGAGGAAAGCGGTCAGCTCGCCGGGAACCACGGCGAGCAGATCCGGCGGCGTCTCCCGCCCGAGCCGGGCGAGGCCCCCGGCGAGCGAACCCCCGCCGAGTTCCGCCACCGCCGAGATCCCGAGCGCGAGAAGCGCCAACCCGACGATCACGCCCTGCACCGCGTCGGTCAGCGTCACCGACCACATCCCCCCGATCAGCGTGTAGCCCACCGCCACCGTGGCCACGAGCGCCAGACCCGCCCCGGCGGGGATGCCGAAGAGCTCGCTGAGGAGGGCGGCCAGCATCGAGAACTGGGCGGCGATCCAGCCGAAGAAGCTCGGCACCATGATGGCGGCGCAGGCGATCTCCGCGCGCCGTCCGAATCGCCTCGCGAAGAAGTCCCCGAGCGTCAAGAGGCCCGCCCGCCGCAGCGGAACCGCGTAGAACAGCCCCACCAGCAGGAGACAAATGCCGGGGCCGATGGGCTCGAGCGCGGCCGCCGAGAGTCCCACCGCGCGCACCTCCTCCGCGGAAGCGAGCAGCGTGCCGGCCCCGAACCAGGTGGCCAGCAGGCTCAGCGAGGCGAGCGGGACGCCGAGGTTCCGCCCGGCGACCAGGTAGTCGGAAAAGTCGTGGATGCGCCGGCTGGCGACCCAGGCGACCCCGAACAGGACGGCGGTGTAGAGCAGCAGTACCGCCGCGGAGAGAGTCGCCGGCAACGGCCGCCTCTCAGTCTGATCGGTGCAGCCGCTCCACGGCCCGCGCCCGGTCGGAAGGATCGGAGCGGCCCCAGAGCCCGCCGGCCAGCATCGCCGCGAGGCTCACCGGGAGGGCCACCAGAATGGGCCCGAGCCCGATCCCGAACCGGGGGCCGAACAGCAGGACGAACGAGTAGGTCGCGACTCCGGCAACCAGCGCGGCGAGCCCGCCCAGGAGGTTCGCCCGCCGCCACCAGAGGCCGAAGACCACCGGCACGAACAGTCCCGCCGAGAGCAGCCCCACCCCGGCGGTGTAGAACTGGGTGAGCAGTGCCGGCGGCGACCACGCCCAGTAGAGCGCGGCGGCGCCGACCAGCCAGGTGGCTCCCAGACGGGCGAAGGCCTGCGCGCGCTTGCTCTTCCGCCCGAGATAGCCGCCGAGCAGGTCGTGGGCGACCGCCGAACTCACCGCCAGCAGGAAGGCGTCGGTGGTGGACATCACCGCGGCCAGGACCGCCGCCACCGCGAGCCCGCGGAACAGGGGAGGAAAGTTCTCGCCGATGATGCGCAGGAAGACCTCGTCGGGATCGGTCAGCCCCGGGAACTCCAGGATGCCCACCGGGGCGATCAGCAGGATCGCGGAGAGGATCATCACGCCGTACATGACCGTCGCGAGATTGAGCGAGAGCCGGGCGCTCCTCGGGTCGCGGGCGGTGGCGACCCGCATCACGATGTGGGGGATCACCGGAATCGCGGACGCCCAGATCACGAAGTAGTCCAGGTAGCCGGAACCCCCGGCGGGGAGCTGGCCGAAGGCCGGCGAGGCCGCCGTCGCCGCCTGGAGGGAGCCGAGCGGCGACCCCGCGTTCATGGCGAGCACGACGGCGGTGACCCCCATGAGCAGGAACAGGAGCGCCCCCTGCATCACGTCGGTGACCGTGACCGCCACCATGCCCCCGAAGGACACGTAGAGGACGAATACGACGGTCGCGACCGTGATCGCGGTGCCGTAGTCCACCCCGAGGAGGGCCTCGGCGGTGATCCCGGCCGCCTTCATCTGCGCCACCATGTAGACCGTGAGCGAGATCACGATGATGGTCGGGACCAGCGCCCGGACCAGCCCGTGGGGATACCGGAACACCATGAAGTCCGTGATCGTGAACTTGGCGAGGCGCCGGAGCGGCGCCGCGACGAGGATGGTGGCGAGCGGGAACCCCACCACCGCGCCGGCGAAGAGCGCGAGCGTCGCCGGAATGCCGCCCGAGTAGGCGAGTCCCAGCACGCCGACCAGCGATCCGCCGCTCGCCAGTGCCGCCATGATCGCCAGCGCGTTCACCCAGGTCCCCACCCGGCGCCCGGCAACCCAGTACTCGTCCGCCGAGCCGAGCACCCGGCGGGTGGCCAGCGCCCCGACCACCACGCAGACGAGCAGGTAGACGAGGACGAGCCAGCGTTCGATCATGGGTCCGCGGGCGGGTCCGCCGGATGGTGGCCGCTTCCTTCGTCCGGGTCCCCGGACTCGGCCAGCAGGAGCAGCAGCAGGATCGCCGGCGACCCGAGCAGCAGGATCGCCATGAGCCAGCCGAAGGCGGCGACCCCCAGCAGCGAGATCTCTCCGAACACCGGGAGGAAGGCCAGCACCGAAAAGGCGATCAGCACGAAGAGCGCGACGCGCTCCCGGGTCCGCATCGGGAAGAAGGAATTCATGCCGGGCTGGTTGAGGCGAAGTGTAGGGGGTGGGGCCGTCTATGATCCGGCCCGCTCATCCCCTTGCGCGTCATCACCTGGAACCTGAATTCGATCCGGACGCGCCGGGCCCGCCTGCTCCGCCTGCTCGAGCGTCACGAGCCGGACGTGCTGTGTCTCCAGGAGCTTCGCGCTCCTGCGGAGACCTTTCCCTGGCTGGACGTCCAGGCGGCCGGATACCGCGCCGTGGTGCACGCCCAGGCCGCCCGGAACGGGGTCGCGGTGCTCGCCCGCGAGTCCCCCGAGGTCCTCGAGCGGGGCCTCCCCGCCTGCCGGGCGCGGGAAGAGGCGCGGCTGCTGGATGTCCGGGTCGCGGGCCTCCGGGTCATCACCGCGTACGTACCGAACGGGAAGGCGGTGACCCGGGTGGAGGACTGGAACTACAAGCTCGAGTGGCTCGGGGCGCTTCGCGAGCACTTGGCCGGGCGCGCGGACCCGGAAGAACCGCTCGTCCTCTGCGGCGACTTCAACGTCGCGCCCAGCGACCGGGACTCGGCGACCGCCGATCCGGGAGGGGTGCTCTGCCACCCGGACGCCCGGACGGCGCTCGCGGGCGTCATGGGGTGGGGGCTCACCGACGCGTACCGGGAGGTGTACGCGGAGGGGCAGGAACCGGAAAAGGGTCTCTATACCTGGTGGGACTACACCCGCCTGGCCTTCGCGAAGAACGTCGGCGCGCGGATCGACCACATCTACCTGACCGCTCCCCTCGCCGGCCGCATCGCCGCGGTGCGGGTGGACCGGGACGAGCGGCGCCAGCGCAAGGGGGAGGACATCCCCTCGGATCACGCGCCGGTGCTCTGCGACCTCGTTTTGTGAGGGGGCTCTAAGCCAGCTTGAGCTTCGGAATGTCCCGGAAATCCTCCGCATTGAGGGTCCAGAGCGCCGCGTCTTCAACGAGCGCACAGGCAGCGATCGCGAGATCCATCTCGCGGTTGCGCACGTTGCCCAGTTCGGAGTAGAGGTCGGCCGCGGTCGCGGCGGCTTCGGCACCAAACGGGACTGCCGCGCTCCGGGGCATGAGGGCCTCCTGATCCCGCAACTCGCCCAGAGTTCGCGGGCCTCGCAGCCATTCATAGAGGGCGGGGGCGGACATCTTGAGGCGATGCCCCGCCTCCACGAAGTGCAGAAGCTTGGACAGGGCTGGCTGCTGTCCCGCGATCGCATCCACGAGCGCCGAGGTGTCGAGATGGATGATCACGGCTTCGAGCGCCAGGCCCGCTTCCGCGCCTCGCGGATTTCCTTCAGTTCGGCGTCCACCTCTTCGCGGGACCGGCTCGGCGGAGAGTCCCGGATCCGCTCCAGCACCTCGAGCATCCGGAGCCGCTCCGCCTCGCTCAGCCGGTCCTTGCGAGCCGCGTAGTCGGCGACCGCCTCGCGCACCATCTGGCTCTGGGGAATCCCCAGCCGGGCGGACACCGCGCGGATCCGGCGCACCGTCGCGTCATCGAGCGAGTAGGTAACCTTGACCATACTCATACCATACTACCATACCAGGCTCCCGCCCGCCCCTCTGCCGCGATGGGCCAGTTCGCCGGAAGGGCAGGCGCAAGTCGCTGGATCCGGGGCCTGATCCTGGGGGTTACCGTGCCGGCCGGAGGCCGCACCCGGCGCCCGAAATCGCGGTTCCCGCTGGTTGCAACTACCCCGGCTCGTCACTATCCTTTATCAATTGGCCCGGAGCGTATTCGGGGGCGGAAAAACCACCCCGCTGCAGCCGGCCACAACATCCCATGCGCCTTCTGAATCTCGTCGCCGCAGGGTCCCTCGGCGTGGGCGCGTTCGCGCTTGCCGGGGTGGCGGATGCCGGCGAAAAAAAGGGTTCCGAGCCGGGTCCAGCGACTGTGGCGTCCGTCCGGAACTGGACTCCGGAGGGCTCCCTTCCATCGTCCGGCCTGACCCCCGAGACGGCGGCGGCGCACAACGGGATGCTGCGGACCTACTGCATGGTCTGCCACAACGACCGGATGAAGACCGGCAACATGTCGCTCGCCGGTTTCGATGCGGGAGACGCGCCGGCGAATCCGGTCCTCGCGGAGAAGATGGTCTCGAAGCTCCGGCTCGGGATGATGCCGCCGCCCGGCGCCCGGCGTCCGCCGGAAGAGACGCTGACCGAGGTCGCGCAGTCGCTCGAGACCCAGCTTGACGAAAGCGCTGCCGCGGAGCCGAACCCCGGACGCCGTTCCTTCCAGCGCCTGAACCGGGCGGAATACACCGCGGCGATCCGCGACCTGCTGGATCTCCCGCTGGACGCCTCCAAGTACCTCCCGCAGGACACGATCAGCGCCAACTTCGACAACATCGCCGACGTCCAGTTGCTGTCGGCGACCCTCATGGACTCCTACCTCCGCGCCGCCAGCGACATCAGCCGGCTCGCGGTCGGCGATCCCGACGCCACCGCCGCCGAGTCCGGCTACCACGTGTCGCGCTGGGCCGCCCAGCTCGGCCAGGTCGAGGACGCGCCCTACGGGACCCGGGGCGGCATCGTGGTGGACCACGTGTTCCCGGCGGACGGCGAGTACCGGTTCCGGGTGGCCTTCCACCACGAGACCACGGGCGCGATCGTGGGGTCGGGTTCGAGTGCGCTCCACACCCTGGACAAGCCGGAGCAGGTCGAGATCTCGGTCGACGGGCAGCGCGTCGCGCTCCTCGATGTCGACCGCTGGATGCACGTCTCCGACCCCGACGGCGTCAACCTGCGGTCCGAGCCCATCTTCGTGCGGGGGGGCCCGCGCAAGGTGGCCGCCGTCTTCCTGAAGCACTACGAGGGGCCGGTCCTCGACATGATCTCCCCGCACGACTGGTCGCTCGCCAGCACCGCGACGTCGAGGACGTACGGCATCCACAACGTGCCGCACCTGCGGGACCTCTTCATCACCGGGCCCTTCGAAGCCACCGGGGTGTCGGACACCCCGAGCCGCCGGGCGATCTTCACCTGCCGGCCGCTGGCGCCCGAAGAGGCGCGTCCCTGCGCCGAGGAGATCCTGTCCCGCCTCGGCCGGCTCGCGTATCGGCGGAATCTCACCGAGCGCAACCTGAATGCGCTGATGTCGCTCTACGACTCGGGCGCGGCGGCGGACGGTTTCGAGGAAGGGATCCGGATGGGGATCGAGGGGATGCTCGCGAGTCCCAACTTCGTGTTCCGGATCGAGGAGCCGCTCGACCCGCGGGAGGCCGAGTTCGGCTACAAGCTGACCGACACCGACCTGGCCTCCCGGCTGTCCTTCTTCCTCTGGGGGACGATCCCGGACGGCGAGCTGCTGGATGCGGCGGAGGCCGGCCAGTTGACGGATCCCGCGGGATTCGAGGCGCAGGTGCGCCGGATGCTCGCGGATCCCCGTTCCGAAGCGCTGGCGAAGCGGTTCGCGCACCAGTGGTTCCGGCTGCAGGACCTGGACAAGATCAATCCGAATGTCCGCCTCTATCCGGACTTCTACCAGCAGTTGAAGTGGGCGATGGCGGAGGAGACGGAGCGCTTCTTCCACCACCTGGTGTCCGAGGACAAGAGCGTCTTCGACCTCTTCACCGCGGACTACACGTTCGTGAACGGGCCGCTCGCGAAGCACTACCGCATGCAGGGGGTCGTCGGCCCGGAGCACCGCCTCGTGAAGTACCAGGATCCGAACCGGCGCGGGATCTTCGCCCACGGAAGCATGCTGACGCTGACCTCGCATCCGTACCGGACCTCGGCGGTGCTGCGTGGGAAGTGGGTGATGGAAGTGCTGCTCGGGAGCCCGCCGCCTCCTCCGCCGCCGAACGTTCCCGACCTCGACACCGGTGAGTCCGGCGAAACGGTCCGCAAGCTCACGGCGCGCGAGGCGCTCGAGATCCACCGCGACAACCCGGCCTGCCGGTCGTGCCACCGGATGATGGATCCGATCGGCCTCGCGCTCGAGCAGTTCGACGTGACGGGCCGGCTGCGGGTCAAGGATGCCGGACAGGCCATCGACGCGTCCGGCGAGTTCTACGACGGCACGCCCATCCAGGACATCGGAGACCTGCGCAACGCGCTGCTGAAGCGCCCGACCCCGCTGCTGCGGACGTTCACGGAGAACCTGATGGCGTACGCGCTGGGCCGGCGGGTGGAGTACTACGACCAGCCGCGGATCCGGGAGATCGTCCGGGACGCGGAGGCTTCGGACTACCGGATGTCCTCGTTCATCCTGGGGGTGGCGGAGAGTCCGGCGTTCCAGATGAAGGGCGGCGCGGCCGAAGAGGCCGAGACCACCGTCGCCGGCGAACACTAGAGAACACCAGAGAAGACAGCCAATCGGAACCGAAGGAGAAGACGATGAACTACCTGACCGGGAAAAGCCTGCCGCGGCGCACCTTCCTGCGCGGGGCCGGCGCGACGATCGCGTTGCCGTTCCTGGACGCCATGGTGCCGGCGAGCGTCATCGCGAAGCCGACCGAGGCGGATCCGACGCGGCTCGTGGCGGTGGAGATCGTTCACGGCGCGGCGGGGAGCAACAAGTACGGCCGCGAGCAGTTCCTGTGGTCTCCCGAGAAGGAGGGCGCGGACTTCGATCTCTCGAAGGGCGCCCTCAGTCCGCTCGAGTCGGTCCGGGACTACGTCACGATCGTGAGCGATTGCGACAACGAGCCGGCGGAAGCGGAGACCGCGCGGGAGATCGGCGGGGACCACTTCCGCTCGAGTTCGACGTTCCTGACCGCGTCCCATCCGAGACAGACGGAAGGGTCCGACGTCTTCGCCGGGACCTCGTTCGATCAGCTCTACGCACAGCGCTTCGGCCAGAACACGCCGATTCCCTCGATGCAGCTCTGCATCGAGACGGTGGACCAGGCAGGCGGCTGCGCCTACGGCTACGCGTGCGTCTACACGGACACCATCAGCTGGGCGTCGCCGACCGAGCCGCTGCCGATGACGCGCGACCCGCGCATCGTGTTCGACCAGTTGTTCGGCGCCGGCGGCACTCCGGAGGGCCGGGCGGCCCGTCAGAAGGCGCGCCAGAGCGTTCTGGACTTCATCGGCGAGGAGGTCCGGGATCTCCAGGGCGCCCTGGATCCTCAGGACGTGCGGCGGATGGACCGCTACCTGACCGATATCCGCGAGATGGAACGGCGGATCGAGAAGATCGTGGAACGGAACACCAGCGGGGAGCTGCGCGAGCTTCCCGACGCCCCGTCAGGGGTTCCGGACTCCTTCGACGAGCACGTGAAGATCATGTTCGACCTGCAGGCGCTCGCCTTCCAGTCGGACATGACCCGGGTGTTCAGCTTCAAGCTGGGCCGGGACGCTTCCAGCCGGGTCTATCCGGACAGCGGCGAGGCCACGGCCTTCCACCCGGCGTCGCACCACGGCAACGATCCCGAGCGGGTCGAGATCCTGGGACGGATCAACCGGTACCACGTGAGCCTGGTCCCGTACTTCATGGAGAAACTGCGGAGCATCCAGGAAGACGACCGGACGCTGCTCGACAAGACCATGATCCTGTATGGGTCCCCGATGGGCGATCCGAACATCCACAACCACAAGCGCGTCCCGTTCTTCGTGGCGGGCGGCGCGAACGGCGCCCTGGAGCACAACCTGCACCTGCGGGCCCAGCCAGGGACCCCGCTGGCGAACGTGATGCTGACGCTGCTCCACAAGCTGGGGATGGACGATCTGGAGAGCTTCGGGAACAGCACGGGCGGGTTCTCCCTGTCCCAGGCGGTCTAGGCGGCCCGGGAACTCCAGCCGAGGACTTTCGAGAAGAGAAGAGGAACGAGCCATGAAGATCCAAAAGCGATGGGTTGGCCTCGTAGCGCTGCTTGCTGCGCTTGGCCTGCTGGTGGGGGCCGGCTCTGCGGCCCTGGCGCCGGTGCTGGATGCGGCGAAGCGCGGTGACATCGAGTCCCTGAAGGCGGAGCTGCGCTCCGGCGCCGACGTGAACGCGGCGCAGGGTGACGGGTTCACCGCGCTCCACTGGGCGGCGAAGCTCGGGAACCGCGGCGTCGCCGAGGTGTTGATCGCGGCGGGTGCGGACATCAAGGCGACGACGCGGATCGGGAGCCACATGCCGCTCCACGTCGCAGCGGCGGCCGGTCAGGCGGAGGTCGCCGCAGCCCTGCTGCAGGCCGGGGCTCCGGTGGCGGTGCCGACGAACACCGGCGCCCGGTCCATCCACTTTGCCGCGGCCTCCGGGGATCCGGAGACGGTCCGGGTTCTCGCCTCGCACGGCGCCGACGTGAACGCTGCCGAGCCCCAGTGGGGCCAGACGCCGCTCATGTTCGCGGCGGCCACCGGCCGGACCGCGGCTGCCGAGACGCTGATGGAGGCCGGAGCCGACCCGTCGATCACGGCCGCCGTCCTGGACATTGCAGCCCGCGCCGAGCAGGACCTGGCGGCGCGGCGGGCCCGGCAGGCCCGGATCGCCCGCGAGCGGGGCGGCGGCACGGCCGGCGTCATCTACGACGAGCGGGAGCGGGACAAGCGGGCGAAGGAAGCCCAGCGGCGGGCCCGCGCCGCCGCGGCCAAGGCGGCCCGCGAGAAGGGCCGGACCGACGAAGGACCGGCGACCGCTTCCACCGCGGGTTCCGGCAAGACGGGATCCGCCGACCTCGCCGATCTGAAGAAGCCCACGGCCGAAGAAATCGCTGCCGAGAAGGACGAGCATGCCGCGGCCCACGGCCATCCCGAAGACGAACTGGCCCGGGCCAAAGCCATCGAGGAAGCGCAAAAGCGCCGGGAGGCCCGGCGGCGGAGCCGGGACCGGCCCCAGCCTCTCCGCTACGCGGAACTCGTGGGCACCCACGGTGGGCTGACCGCCCTGCTGCTGGCGGCCCGCGATGGCCATCTGGAGACGGCCCTCGCCTTGGTGGACGCCGGCGCCGGCGTCAACCAGCGGGCGGAGGGACACCTCACCTCACCGCTGCTGATGGCGGCGCTCAACGGTCACTACGACCTCGGCATGGGCCTGCTGGAACGGGGCGCGGACCCGAACCTGACGAACGTCTCGGGCGGGGCGCCGCTCTACGCGGCGATCAACTCGCGCTGGATTGCCCAGCCGTTCCATCCCCAGCCGGCGGATCACCTGCGGCAGGCGACCTCGCACATCGAGTTCATGGAGGCGCTCCTCGACGCGGGCGCCGAGATCGATGCCCGCCTCGAGCGCAAGCAGTGGTACACCACCTACAACACCGATCAGCTCGGCGTGAACCGCGCCGGCGCGACGGCCTTCTGGCGCGCCGCCTACGCGCTCGACATTCCGGCGATGAAGATGCTGGTCGCCCGCGGCGCGGACCCGCACATCCCGACCATGAAGGTGCCGGAGCGGGTTCTCCGCCGGCTGACGGACCTGACGGCGGAAGAGCCCGATGAGGATCCCTCGGGCCTCCCCGAGGTTCCCTACGGGGGCCCGGGGGTCTATCCGATCCACGCCGCTGCCGGCGTCGGCTACGGACTCGGGCTGGCCGCGAACTCGCACCGCCACGCCCCCGACGCCTGGATTCCCACGGTGAAGTACCTCGTGGAAGAACTGGGCGCCGACCCGGCGGCCCGGGACCACAACGGCTACAGCGTGATCCACCACGCGGCCTCCCGAGGTGACAACGAGATGATCCTCTACCTCATCTCCAAGGGCGCCGATCCGCTGGCGATCGCCCGGTCCGGGCAGACCACCGTGGATCTCGCGAACGGGCCGGCCCAGCGGATCAATCCGTTCCCGGAGACCATTGCCCTCCTGGAGAGCTACGGGGCCAAGAACAACAACCGCTGCGTGGGTTGCTGAGGGATGACCATGGGGAGTTCCCGGATGGAAGCCACGGTGAAAGCTGGCCGGCGTTCCCTGATCCCGTTCCTGGTCGCCGGTCTGCTGGCGGCGTCGGCCGCGGCGTCCGCGGAGTCACCGACCCTCGCCACCGCGAGATCGTGGGAACCCGGGTCATCCGCCGAGACGGCCCCAGCGGTCTCCCCGGAGAACGCGGCCGCCCACAACCGGATGCTGCGGACCTACTGCATGGTCTGCCACAACGACCGGATGAAGACCGGCAACATGACGCTCTCCGCCTTCGATGCGGGCAACGCGCCCGCCAGTCCCGAGCTCGCGGAGAAGATGGTCTCGAAGCTCCGGCTCGGGATGATGCCGCCGCCGGGTTCCCGACGTCCCGCCGAGGAGGTGCTGACGGAGGTCGCGGGGTCGCTCGAGGCCCAGCTTGACGAGAGCGCCAGGGCCGAGCCGAATCCGGGACGCCGTTCGTTCCAGCGGCTGAACCGGGCGGAGTACACCGCTGCGATCCGGGATCTGCTGGCGCTCGAACTCGACGCTGCGGAGTACCTCCCGCAGGACACCATCAGCGCGAACTTCGACAACATCGCGGACGTGCAGTTGCTGTCCGCGACGCTCATGGACTCCTACCTGCGGGCGGCGAGCGAGATCAGCCGGCTCGCGGTGGGCGATCCCGACGCCGCCCCGGCGGAGACCAGCTACTTCGTCTCCCGCTGGGCCTCGCAGCGGCGGCAGGTCGAGGGAGCCCCCTATGGCACGCGGGGGGGGCTCGCCGCGGACCACACCTTCCCCGCGGACGGGAACTACGTCTTCCGGGTTTCCCTCCACCATGAAGTGTGCGGCCCCGTCGTCGGTACCGCGGTCGGGGCGTTGAACTCCGAGGAGAATCCCGAGCGGCTCGAGATCTCCATCGACGGCGAGCGGGTCGCGCTGCTCGCGGTCGATCCGTGGATGCACACCTCCGACCCGGATGGCGCCACGATGATCACGGAACCGATCTTCGTGAAGGCCGGTCCCAGAAAGGTGGCGGCGGCGTTCCTGCGGCAGTTCGACGGCCCGACGCTGGACCTCGTCTCCCCGCACGAGTGGTCGCTCGCGAGCACCAACATCGCGCTCACCTACGGGATCCACAGCCTCCCGCACCTCCGCGACGTCCTGATTCGCGGCCCCTTCGACCCGACCGGCGTTTCGGAAACGCCGAGCCGGCAGGCGGTCTTCAGTTGCCGGCCGCTGTCGCCGGACGAGGCCCGGCCCTGCGCCGAACAAATCCTGGGACGCCTGGGCAGGCTCGCCTACCGGGGCAACCTCAGCGATGAAGGCCTGGCGGCGCTCATGGAGCTCTACGACGCTGGCGCCGAAACCGTCGGCTTCGAGGAAGGGATCCGGATGGGGGTCGAGGGGGTTCTCGCGAGCCCCAACTTCGTGTTCCGGATCGAGGAGCCGCTCGACCCGCGGGAGGCGGAGTTCGGCTACCGGCTGACCGACACCGACCTGGCTTCCCGGCTGTCCTTCTTCCTCTGGGGGACCATCCCGGATGACGAGCTGCTCGACGTCGCCGAAACGGGGGAGTTGTCGGACCCCTCCGTCTTCGACGGGCAGGTGCGCCGGATGCTCGAGGACCCGCGCTCGGAGGCGCTCGCGAAGCGGTTCGCGTATCAGTGGTTCCGGCTGCAGGACCTCAAGAAGATCAATCCCAACGTGCGGCTCTATCCGGATTTCCACCAGCAGCTGAAGACCGCGATGGTGGAGGAGACCGAGCGGTTCTTCCACCACCTGGTGTTGGAGGACAAGAGCATTTTCGACCTGTTCAAGGCCGACTACACGTTCGTGAACGAGCGCCTCGCCAAGCACTACGGGATGGTGGGGGTCAGCGGACCGGAGCATCGGCTGGTCCAGTACCAGGACCCGAACCGGCGTGGAATCTTCGCCCACGGGAGCATGCTGACGCTGACCTCGCATCCCTACCGGACGTCGGCGGTGCTGCGCGGGAAGTGGGTGATGGAGGTGCTGCTCGGAAGTCCACCGCCGCCGCCGCCGCCGGATGTCCCGGACCTCGATGCGACCGCGGCGGCGCAGGACGGCCGCGAGCTGACCGCGCGCGAGCGCCTGGAGATCCACCGCGATAACCCCGCGTGCCGTTCCTGCCACCGGATGATGGATCCCATCGGCGTGGCGCTCGAGGCGTTCGACGTCACCGGCCGGGTGCGGGTGAAGGACGCCGGCCAGCCGATCGACGCTTCCGGCGAGTTCTACGACGGAACCCTCATCCAGAACATCGGTGATCTGCGCAACGCGCTGTTGAAGCGGCCCACGCCGCTGCTGCGGACGTTCACGGAGAACCTGATGGCCTATGCGCTGGGCCGGCGCGTCGAGTACTACGACCAGCCGCGGATCCGGGAGATCGTCCGGGAAGCGGAGGACGCCGACTTCCGGACGTCGGCGTTCATTCTGGGCGTGGTGCGAAGCCCGGCCTTCCAGATGAAAGGCGAGGTTCTCGAAGAGATCGAGACCACGGTCGCGGCCGAACACTGACGCCCGTTCGGCGGGGCGCTCCCGGGGTCCCCGCCGGGCGCCTTGCCGCTTGCGTCGGGCCGCTTGATTTCCTATCCTTGCCCGGTTATGGGAAACGGATCATCCCGTACCTTGCGGGGTCGTTTACCCACAGCAGAACTCCAGCCCCATCGGATACGGAGACGGCCGGTGGGGCACCCTGACAGGAGACCAAGATGAACTACCTGACCGGCAAGAGCCTTCCCCGGCGGACGTTCCTGCGTGGAGCGGGAGCGACGATCGCGTTGCCGTTCCTGGACGCCATGGTTCCGGCGAGCGTCCTCGCTAAGCCGACGGCGGACGACCCGACGCGCCTGGTGGCGATCGAGATCGTTCACGGCGCCGCGGGCAGCAACAAGTACGGCCGCTCGCAGTACCTGTGGACCCCCGAGAAGGAAGGCACGGACTTCGATCTCTCGAGGGGCGCCCTCAGCTCCCTGGAGCCGGTCCGGGACTACGTCACGATCGTGAGCGATTGCGACGTGGAGCCGGCCGAGGCGCGCACCGCGCGCGAGATCGGCGGCGACCACTTCCGTTCGAGCGCGGCGTTCCTGACCCAGTCGTATCCCAAGCAGACCGAGAGTTCGGATGTGTTTGCGGGAACTTCGTTCGATCAGATGTACGCCCAGCGCTTCGGCCAGGACACGCCGATTCCCTCGATGCAGCTCTGCATCGAGACGGTGGATCAGGCGGGCGGCTGCGCCTACGGCTACGCGTGCGTCTACACCGACACCATCAGCTGGGCGTCGCCGACCGAGCCGCTGCCGATGACGCGCGATCCGCGCATCGTGTTCGACCAGTTGTTCGGCGCCGGGGGCACTCCGGAGGGCCGGGTGGCCCGTCAGAAGGCGCGCCAGAGCGTTCTCGACTTCATCGGATCGGAAGTCAGCCGGCTCAAGACATCCCTTGACGCCGAGGACGTGCGGCGGATGGACCGCTACATGACCGACATCCGCGAGATGGAGCGGCGGATCGAGCGCATCGTGGAGCGGAACACCAGCGGGGAACTCCGCGAGCTTCCCGACGCCCCGTCAGGGGTTCCGGACTCCTTCGACGAGCACGTGAAGATCATGTTCGACCTGCAGGCGCTCGCCTTCCAGTCGGACATGACCCGGGTGTTCAGCTTCAAGCTGGGCCGGGACGCTTCCAGCCGGGTCTATCCGGACAGCGGCGAGGCCACGGCCTTCCACCCGGCGTCGCACCACGGCAACGATCCCGAGCGGGTCGAGATCCTGGGACGGATCAACCGGTACCACGTGAGCCTGGTCCCGTACTTCATGGAGAAACTGCGGAGCATCCAGGAAGACGACCGGACGCTGCTCGACAAGACCATGATCCTGTATGGGTCCCCGATGGGCGATCCGAACATCCACAACCACAAGCGCGTCCCGTTCTTCGTGGCGGGCGGCGCGAACGGCGCCCTGGAGCACAACCTGCACCTGCGGGCCCAGCCAGGGACCCCGCTGGCGAACGTGATGCTGACGCTGCTCCACAAGCTGGGGATGGACGATCTGGAGAGCTTCGGGAACAGCACGGGCGCGTTCTCCCTTTCGCAGGCGGTGTAGCCGGCAAGCGGGATCCACAGCAAAGCCTCTGACCGGGAGCGAGGGACAGGGCATGAAGATCGGGAAGCGATGGATTGGCCTGGCGGCGCTGATTACGGTGCTGGGCGTGCTGGCGGGAGCCGGAAGCGCGGCGCTGCTGTCGCCGGTGCTGGACGCGGCGAAGCGCGGTGACGTCGAGTCGCTGAAGGCGGAGCTCCGTGCCGGCGCGGACGTGAACGCGGCGCAGGGTGACGGGTTCACGGCGCTCCACTGGGCGGCGAAGACGGGCAATCGCGAGGTTGCCGAGGTGCTGATCGCGGCGGGCGCGGACGTCGAGGCGACCACGCGTCTCGGAAGCCACACACCGCTGCACGTGGCGGCGGCGGCCGGTGAGGCCGGAATCGCCGAGGCCCTCCTTCAGGCTGGCGCCCCTGCCGGCGCCCTGACCTCTACCGGAGCCGAAGCGATCCATTTCGCAGCGGCGGCCGGAGTGCCGGAAGTGCTGAACGCGCTGGTCGCTCACGGGGCCTCCGTGGACGCCCGCGAGACCGAGTGGGGCCTGACGCCGCTCATGTTCGCCTCCGTCCGCGGACGCGTGGCGGCCGTCAAGGCGCTGATGGAAGCCGGCGCGGACGCCTCCAGGACCGCGAACGTGCTGGATGTCGTCGAACGGGCGCGGCTCGACATGCAGGAACGCCGCGAGCGCGAGGCGCGTCTCGCGGAAGCGCGGGGCGGCAGCGGCGTCCTTCAGGCCGAGCGGCCGCTCCCCGCCAACGGCGTGGACCGCCGTCCGGGCGCGGGGACCGGGGGTGCCGGAAGCGGAGCTCCGCCGCCCGACCCGCTCGATCCCTACAGCGACCTCGACCCCAACGAACCCCGGCCGAAGACCTACGAGGACCGGGTCGGGACCCACGGCGGTCTGACCGCCCTCCTGCTCGCCGCCCGTGAAGGCCAGATCGAGACGTCGATGGAGCTGCTCGACGCTGGCGCCGGGATCGACCAGCGCGCCGACGGCAGCGGAACGACTCCGCTGCTGATGGCGACCATCAACGGTCACTTCGACCTCGCGATGCGACTGCTCGAGCGCGGCGCCGACCCGACCATGGCCGATTCGCAGAACGCCACCGCACTATACGGAGCGGTCAACACCCAGTGGATCCCGAAGGCCCGGCACCCGCAGCCCGCCGACTACCTGCAGCAGGAGACCTCGCACCTCGAGCTCATGCAGGCGCTGATCGACGCGGGCGCCGACGTGAACGCCCGGATCGACAGCTCGCTCTGGTACACCGTCTACAACGTGGACCAGCTCGGGGTGGACCGCAGCGGGGCCACAGCGTTCTGGCGCGCCGCCTACTCGCTGGACATCCCGGCGATGAAGCTGCTGGTGGCGAACGGGGCGGACCCGCATATCCCGACGGTCAAGGTGCCGGAGCGGCGGCGTCTCCCCATGCTCATCGAAGAGGGAGATCCGGATCCTTCGGGTCTGCCGCCCGCGGAGTTCGGAGATTCGGCCGTCTATCCGATCCACGCCGCGTCCGGCGTGGGCTACGGGCTGGGACTCGCGGCCAACTCCCACCGCCACGCGCCCGACGCCTGGCATGACGCGGTGCGGTACCTCGTGGAGGAGTGCGGCGCGGACGCGAGCGTGCGCGATCACAACGGCTACTCGACGATCCACCACGCGGCGTCGCGCGGCGACACCTGGCTCGTGCAGTACCTGATCGACCACGGCGCCGATCCGCTCGCCGTGGCCAGGACCGGCCAGACGACCATCGACCTGGCGAACGGGCCGGTGCAGCGCATCAACCCGTTCCCGGAGACGATCGCGCTCCTCGCCAGCTACGGCGCCAAGAACAACAACGCCTGCGTCGGCTGCTGACCAAGCGGCGTTCGCTCCCTTGTCCGGCCACGGGCACCCGTGTCGCCGCCATCCTTCCTTGCTGGAGTTCGTGCCGTCATGTTCCTGACTGATTCATCCGTTCGCCGCCCGCGGCGGCTCCTCCTTGCTGCGATCGCTCTTTGCCTCGTCGCGTTCCCGGCCCTGGCCCAGGACCCGGACTGGGACGCCGTCTCCATCACCAGCGAGGATCTGGGCGGCGGCATCCACGTTCTCTTCGGGCGCGGGGGCAACATCGGGCTCTCGACGGGCGATGACGGGGCCCTTCTGGTGGACGATCAGTACGCGCCGCTCACCGACAAGATCCTCGCCGCGGTGCGCTCGATCACGACGGAGCCGGTCCGTTTCGTGGTCAACACCCATTGGCACGGGGACCACACCGGCGGCAACGAGAACCTCGGCAAGGCGGGCAGCCTCATCGTGGCCCACGAGAACGTGCGCCGGCGGATGAATCCGGCCGAGTTCGCGGACCTGGTCGGCCGCAGCGACCAGGCGGCCCCCGAAGCGCTTCCGGTGGTCACCTTCGAGCACGGCGTCACCCTGCACTGGAACGGGCTGGCGATCGAAGCGCGGCACCAGCCGCGCGCCCACACCGACGGCGACTCGGCGATCTTCTTCCAGGGTGCGAACGTGGTCCACATGGGGGATCTGTTCTTCAACGGCGCCTTCCCGTTCATCGACGTGGACTCGGGCGGTGGGATCGACGGGCTGATCGCGGCCGCGGAGCGGGTCGCGGAAGCGACCGACGATCGGACGAAGATCATTCCCGGCCACGGTCCGGTCACCGACCGCGCCACGCTGATGAAGTACGCGGAAGCGCTCAAGATGGCTCGCGAGCGGATCAGCGAACGCGTTGCGGCGGGCCAGAGCGAAGACGACGCCGCGGCCGACTACGTGGCTCTCGTGACCGGGATCGGCACGGACATCGGCTGGGCGCCCGACGCGGGCGGTTTCGTGAACGCGGAGCGTTTCGTCCGCCTCGTCCACCGCAGCCTGTCGTCCCGCTAGTACGTCGAGCGGTCCCGGGGCGGGGCCACCCGGTGGAGTAGCCCCTGCGTCGCAAGACTGAAGCGTCGCGGCCCCGCCCCGGAACCGCCCGGCGCTTCGCGCCGCGAATCGCAACTCCCTCGCGCGCTGGCGCGAGCTTCGGCGAGTTCCGATTCGTCGTTGTCTTCTTGTGAAAGGGGGTAACCCCCTTTCACACTTTCCCCCGAAACTGCGGGCGGCGAACGAGGAGTTCGCCGCCATGTTTTGTGGCTCGTTCGGGGTCCGCTCAGACGGACGGCGCGCCGAGACCCATTCACCGTTCCGGTACCACTGATGTGCCCGCCCGACGGCCGGTCCGCCAGGGGCGGGTGAGCCGCAGCCAGGCCAGCGAGAGCCCCTGAAGGCCGGCGGCGATCAGGAACGCTGCCGCGAACCCGGCTCCGGCGAAGGTTGCCTCGGGGCCGTCCCCGCGGAACTGGTCGATCACCGCGCCGAAGCCGGTCTGCACGGAGAACGCCGCCGCGAAGACGAG
>JAPPGX010000058.1:0-23488 GCA_028877265.1 Acidobacteriota bacterium | reverse complement strand
GGTCGATCACCGCGCCGAAGCCGGTCTGCACGGAGAACGCCGCCGCGAAGACGAGCAGGTTCAGCGCCGAGGTCACCCTTCCCGCGAGTCCGGGTGGATAGTGGGCAACCAGAATCGCGAAACTCAGCATCCCGGAAGCTCCGAAGAACCCGAATGCGGCCCAAAGGGCGGCCGGCGCTCCGGTGAAGCCGGAGGCCAGCACCACGAGCGTCGCGGTGAACGCCAGGTTGACGCCGCCCAGCAGCGACAGTGCGGAAATCCCCCGGTGCGCGAGGACTCCCGCAAGCGCCCCGGTGATCAGGAAACCGAGCACCATGGCGACGGCGAGCACCAGCAGATGGTTGGCGACCGCGTCCCGGTCCATCGCCGCGATCTCAGCCAGCCACGGGCCCGCCCACAGGCTCTGAATCCCCAGGAAAGTGCCCTGGTGGACCACCCCCAACGGGGCGATGCTCCAGAACACCCGCCGCCGCAAGACGTCGCGGACGCCCACGGTGGCCGCGAGGAGACCGGAAGACTCGCGCTTACCGGCCGCTCTCGGGTCGCGAGGGACCAGCAGGAACAGGACCACCGCGCTCAGGAGCAGCGAGACCGCGAGCAGGAGGAACAGCTCGCGCCAGGTCACCACCCCGAGCATCCACGCGGTGGGAGTGGTGGCCGCCAGCGCTCCGATGGACCCTACCGCCATCACGAACCCGTTCAGGAACGGGAGGCGCGCCGGTGGGGCCCAGAGCACGAATGCCTTGAACGAGGCCATCAGGCATGCCGCCACCCCAAGACCCGCGAGGAAGCGCCCCAGAAGCAGAAGCGGGAACGAGTCCGCGACTCCGAACAGGAGGCAACCCACGGCGGCGACCAGCAGCAGCGCTCCGTTGGTCCGCCGTGGTCCCAGATGGTCCAGCGCGCCGCCGATCGGCAACTGGGACAGGGCGAAAGCGAGCAGGTAGGTGCTTCCCAGCAGGCCGACCCCGAACGCGGACAGCCCGAGATCCCGCACCAGGTCCGGAGCGATGATCGCGGTGACCGAGCGAAGCAGCCACGAGATGAAGTACCCGAAGGCGAAGGGAACGAAGACGCGAACCCAGAACCCGACCCACGGGCGGGGTCCAGTGGATGACCCGTTCGTTTCGCTACTCCGGAGCCGTCGCGTCCAGGGCGGGCGGCAGTTGCGGAGAGCTCGTTGACACGAGCTACCGCATTCCCAGTTTTTCGCCCCGGCGGAGCTTCGCGAGGCTTTCCGCGAGCCGGCGAGCCCGGGTCTCGTCCCGTTTGGCCATGCCGATCCAGACCTCGTAGCGGCGCTGCTGCGCGCGGGTCTGGGTCGCCCAGCCGGCGCGGGCGTCCGTGTCGGATTCCAGAGCCGCGAGCAGCTCCGCGGGGGCCTCGACGGGCGCGGCCCTCGCTGGCTTGTCCCAGGCGCCGGAACGGATCGAAGCCTCGACCGACGCCTCGCCGGGGGGCGCCATGAGGCCCTGCGATCTCATCCTGGCGAGCCGCTCGCGGTTGCTCTCGGACCACCGGCTGTCGGGCTTGCGGGGCGTGAATCGGTGTGTGTAGCGCTCGTCGTCGATCCGCCGCTTGAGGCCGTCGATCCAGCCGAAGCAGATCGCCTGCTCGACCGCCTGTCCGTAGGTGAGGGTGGGACGGCCGGGACGCAGGGCGTGCTTCTTGTAGAAGACGACCCAGACCTCGGGGACGGCCGCGTGGTTGGCCTCGAGCCAGCGGCGCCAGGTGCGCTCGTTGCGGGGGGTTACCTGTCTGCCGGGGAGGTCGGGGGAGCGGCTCACGGGGCCTTCCCCTGGGGCAGGTTCCTACCCGCGGACCTGGCGGCCGTTCTCGTCCACGAGGTTGTAGCGGCGGGCATCGGCGCGCCACCTGTCCACCTGGATCAGCTTCTGGTAGGCGTCGCCCGGCAGCGCGCGGTCCGCGTATCCGGGCCAGGTGGCGCCGTCGTGGATGTCCTGGAGCCCCTGACGCATGGCGCCGAGGGCGAGCCGGAGCATCTGTCCCGCGTAGAGGACGAGCGGCACGTTGTTCTCCCGCAGGGTCGCCATGGGAGTGTCGTGGACGCTCGCGATCACCGGACGGCCGCACGCCTCCGATACCCGGCCCATGCTCTCGGGGGGCAGACCCGCGAAGAAGAGGAGATCGGCGCCGGCTTCGACGTAGGCGGCGCCCCGCTCCGTTGCCTCGGCTTCGCTCTGCCCGATGGAAACGGAGTCGCAGCGGGCGACGATCATCATCCCGCCCTCCCGCGCGTCCACCGCCGCCCGCAACTTGTCCTGCATGTAGGAGGTCTCGACCAGGACTCCCCCCTCGCCGAGGTGCTTCGCCTGCACGTGGTCCTCGATCATCACCGCGGCGAGCCTCGCGCGTTCGTAGCCCCGGATCGCCCGGGCCACCGCGAGGGGGCTGCCTCCCCCGTCGTCGGCGTCGGCGAAGACGGGAACCGGCACGCTGTCGGCGATCCGCGCGGCCATTTCGATCAGCTCGGTGATCGAGGCGAGGCCGTAGTCGGGAACGCCATGGTTCGCGGCCGATCCGGCGCTTCCGCCGAGGAGCAGCGTCTGGAAGCCCATGTCCACGATGAGCCGCGCCGAGATCACGTCGAAGGCGCCGGGGCAGACGACCGGATCGCCGCCGGCGAGCATCGAGCGGAACTGGTGGCCTGGGTCCGAAGGTGCGTCGGAGCCCGCCGGCGCGCAGGCCGCGCCCGTAGCTCCGGCTCCGAAGGCCGCACCGCCGGCGGCGCCGAGCGCCGCTCCGCCGGTTCCCGCCGAGATGCGCCGCAGCGCCTCGCGTCTGCCCACCGTGTTCTTCGGGGCTGTCGTCATTCGGTGTCTCCTTGGTCTGGGTGGTCGAGTGCGCACCGGAAGCCGATGCTGTGAATCCTGGTGTCCGGCCTCGTGAAGTTCCGGTAGAAGACACTGGCGATCCGCTCGTCGGTGTCCGCCCAGCTCCCCCCCCGGAAGATCCGGTAGGGCGCGTCCTGCGGCCCTCGCGGCTCCACGAGCGGGCTCACCGCGTAGTAGCCGAGGTCGTAGCCGTCCGCCACCCACTCCGCGATGTTTCCGACCATGTCGTAGAGGCCGTAGCCGTTCGGCGGGAAGGACGCCACGTCGGCGGGCGATCCGGGATGCGCGATCCGCGCCGGCGGCGGAACCCGGGTTCCCTCGGGGGCGCCCTCTTCCGGATCGGGTCGGTACTGGCCGCCCCACGGCCACGGGGCTCCCACGAGTCCGCCCCGGGCGGCCTTCTCCCATTCCGCCTCCGTCGGCAGCCGCTTTCCCCGGAACGCGCAGTACTCGCTCGCGTCGCTCCAGTCGACGTTGTAGACCGGGAACTGTCCCTTGGCCTCCGGGAAACCCTGACGCCAGTGGAAGGGTTCCGGCCGTCCGGTGGACCAGGTGAACTCCCGGTAGGCCTCGTGGGTGACCTCCTGCTGGTCGATCCAGAAGCCGGGAAGCGTCACCCGGTGGACGGGTCGTGCGTCCACGCGGTCGCGCGTCTGCCAGTGGATCTCGTCAATCAGCCAGAGCCGGGTCCGCCCCATCCAGAAATCGCCCGGGGGCACCCAGCAGATGTTCTCGGCGCGGTCGTCGCTACAGTGCGGCTCGGGAGGATCGTCGGCCGCCGCGTCCGCACCCGGACCGGGCCCGACGAGGAGCGCTACGGCCAGTAGACCCGCAAGCGCGGGTAACCGGCGCCGCTCAACCATCGCCGGTCAGTGTCGTTGTCAGTTCAGGCGAAGATCTCGGCGATCTCGTCGTCGAACATCATCTCCGAACCGCCGAGCGAGACCGAATCCACGTAGACGTACTCGCGGCCCGAAGGGGTGTTGTGGACCACCTTCCGCCAGTCGATGCCGAGCGCCGAATAGATGGTCGCGACCGTGTTGTCCATGAACGGCTGCCCGTCGTGCTTCCAGCCCGGATCGATGACTTCCGATCCGTCCTCGTTGGTCTTGCCGACCACCCGGCCGCCCTGCACGCCGCCGCCCGCATACATGCTGGTGTAGGCGAAGCGGTAGTGGTCGCGGCCGGCCACCGGGTTCATCTCCGGCGTGCGGCCGAACTCGCTGGTGACCACGATGAGCGTTTCGTCCAGCAGCGTCGTCCCGGGTTCGCTGCCGGGGCGGGCGCCGAGGTCGGTGAGCAGGGAGGTGAATCCCTTGTCCAGTCGTGGACAGGTCGTGTAGTGGTTCCAGGTGCGCGAGCGGTCGAAGATGCCGGAGTGGTGGTCCCACTTGTCCCCGTCGTAGATGTAGATGAAGCGGGTCCCGGCGTCGGCTTCGATCAGGTTGCGCGCCAGTATGCAGCCCAGCCCGAACTCGTCCTCGCCGTAACGCGCCTTGTCGTCGTCGCTGGCGACGAAGAGCTTCGGCCAGCGTTCGTCGGTGAGGAGCCCGTAGGCCGACCTGTAGTAGTCCCGGTAGTCGTTTTCCTTGTCCCCGAGCGAGGCGCGTTCCGGGATGGAGACCTCCGCGAGCCGGTTCAGCAGGCGGAAGCGCTCCTCGAGCACCCGGCGGCTGCCTTCCACGTTGCCTCCGAAGGAGTCGAACACCGTGGTCGGATCCAGGTCGAGCCCGGAGAAGCGGGTCGGCAGGAAGCCGGCGCCGATGGACCCGGCGCGGGCCCGGGTGAGGTACGTGCTGACGTAGGTGGGGAAGCTGTCCGTCTCCCGACGTTCCTTGTCGAGCTCGGCGGCGATGATGCTGCCGAACGCGGGAACCTCGCGGGCGAGCGCCACGTTCAGCACCCGGCCGGTCTGGGTGTGGTACTGCCCGTTGAAGTGGATCAGTTCCGGCGCGCGCATCGAGCGTACGAAGGCGACCTCGTCCACCCGGTCCACGAGTGCCGGGAAGAGGGTCCGGGACAGCGAGACCTCATCGTTGATCTGGACCATGTCCAGATCCTTCGGGGTCCAGCGGGTCTGTTTGAAGTCCCAGGTGTCCATCGGGCTGATGGCGCCGCCCATCTCGATGAAGATGCAGTAGCGGGCGGTACGCCGCGGGTTCGCGTTGCCGGCCGCGTGCGCCTGGAGCGGCCAGACGACCTGATTCACGAAGGACCCGGCGAGCGCCAGCCCCCCCATCTTGAGAATCTCCCGGCGGGCCGGGATCAGATCGGCGACGCGGGGTTCACGGCTGCACATGTTCGGCCCCTCAGTGGTTCAGGAGGAACTCGGGAGAGTTGAGAAGCGCCCACTGCAGGTCCTGGGTGCCCTGCTGGCGGTCCGCGGCGACCCGCTCGGCGCCGAGTTCCGCTTCGGCCGCCGTGGGCAGGCGCCCGAGCGTTCCCAGGAACAGCTCGTTGACCAGGTCGCTCTCGCCCATCTCCGAGGCGAGGAGGTCGGCCACGCGTCCTCCGGACTCGCTGGAAACGCGCCGGTTCACGACCCCCGACTGCATCATGAGGAGCGCCTGCAGGATGGAGCCCCGGTTCCCCACCGGCGCCGGGGTCATCCGGTTGCTCTGGAAGAAGCTCTGCATGAGCGCGTCCACTTCCGCGCCCTCACCGCGTCCGCGCCGCCCGCCGAGGTCGGACGGAGTGGTCAGTTCCTTGACGCGCTCAACGGTCGTGCCGGCGAAGGAGAACTCCGTGGGCACTTCGGTGGCGCGCGCCAGCGAATCCACCAGTTCCGGCCCGGTCAGCACCCGGACGTAGCGGCGCGGGTAGTAGCCGGTCCAGGCATCGTCCCAGTCTCCGTCTACGTGCGGGGAAAGCCCGTAGGTCTCGGACTTCATGATGGTCTTCACCAGGTGCCAGAAACTGAACCCACTGTCCTGGAAGTCCTCGGCCAGCGCCTCCATCAACTCGGGATTGAGGGGCCGGGAGGGGAGGGGGTCGTCTTCGCCGGCCGCGAGCCGTCCCATCCGGTCCAGGTCGAACGAGTTGTACGGCTCCACGAAGGCGACCGTCATGAGCTTTCCCCAGACCAGGTTCACGGTGGCGCGCGCGAACTGCGGGTGCTCGGTCAGCATGCGCCCCAGCGCGTCCCGGGGGTTTTCCCCGGGCTCCGGCGTTTCGCCGGTCAGGAGGAAGGCGGGTTCGTAGGCCAGCCCCTCGAGCCGCGGGAAGCGGCCCTCCGAGAGGGTGTGGTACGGGGCGTCGTCGCCCGTGTCGTAACCCTTGGCGAGGTCATCGACGAGGAGGTCCACCACCACGTTCTTGGAACGGTCGTCCCAGGTGGTGATCTGACGGGCGTTCCCCATGAACGCCGAGTGCCGGTAGAACTCCTCGCGGGTCCGCTTCGAGAGCCACTCGTTCAGGGGCTCGAGGTGCGCCGCCCCGTCGTGACAGGAAATGCAGGAGGTGTTGATTCCCAGGAAGACCCGGGAGACGTCCACGTTGAACTGGTCGATCGCGTCCAGCCGGTTGTGGATGGAGTAGTCGTCCGGGCCCATCACGATCCGGCTCTTGGCCTGATGCGAGCGAGCCAGGAAGGCCAGCGAGGGGACGCTGCCGTGCGCCTTGGCGACGCCGGTGAGGAGGTCGCGCACCACCTCGTCGTAGGGCCGGTCGGTCGTCAGCCACTCCTTGATCCAGCTCTGGAACGGGTTCCGGACCGGACCCACCTGGTGGGCGAGCCGGAACAGGTCGCCGAAGAACCAGGCCCACTGTTCGGCGAACTCCTGGCTGCCTACCAGTTCGTCCACCAGGCGGGCGCGCTTGTCGGGCGCGTCGTCGGCGAGGAAGGCGCGTACCGCTTCGGGGGAGGGGATGAGTCCGGTGGCGTCGAGCGTCGCCCGCCGCAGGAACGCGGCGTCCGAGGACGGTGGCGCGTGGGGAATCCCGAGCGCTTCCTGCTGCTCCCCGAGCACCTCGTCCACCAGGGTGCGGCGGACGAGGCGCCCGACCGGGGCCGCCGCCTCGTCCCGCGGCAGCCGGCCGGCGGCGGCGATGGCGCGGCGAGCCTTCTCACCGGCCGTCTCGCCCTCGGCGGCGATGCGGTGCGCGCGATCGGCCAGCCGATCCTGGATCTCCTGCTGGCTTTCCTGCTGATCCGGCGCAGGTTGAGCCGGGGGCGGTTGGCCGAACGCGGCGATCCCGACTCCGGCGGCGAGAAGTGCCGGGAGGGTCACGCGCAACGGGCTGGGCATACGCAGGCTACGTCTCCGAATAGGCCATTCTATGGGGGCTCCCGGAGACTGGCAAACGCCCGCCGAAACCGCTCCGGCGCGGGTCTTGCTCAATACGAAGCATGATGCTCAAACCCCCCTATAGACTGACCCCGATGACGATCTCGGCTGCCCCCCGGTGGATCCTCCCCGAATGCTCTCGCCGGAGTGGTGGCGGGCGCCTTCTTCTTCGCTGTCGTCGTGGCTCCGGCCGCGTCCGCCCAGAGCCCCGCCGACCTTGCCGGACTCTGGGAACTCGACCCCGAGGCGAGCGACGACCCGGCCGACGTCATGCAGCGCGTGGCGGCGGAAGACGAGGACCGGCGCGGCGCCCGCGGGGGCAGAGGTTTCGGGCCGCCCGGCGGCCGGGGCGGGATGGGAAGAGGCGGCATGGGCCGGGGCGGCGGGCGCGGCGCCCCGGGCGGGGGTGGAGTTCCTCTCCTGAGTCTGCCGGACCTGCTGGAGATCGAAGCCGATGCGGGCGAACTGCGGCTGGTTCTCGACGAGCGGGTCCAGATTCTCTATCTGGACGGCGAGGAGCACGCCCGCGAGGATGGCCGCGGGGGGCGCATCACCAGCGTGGCGGAGTTCCGCGGCGGCATCGCGCGCGTCCGGGAGGAACGGGAGCTCCCCTTCGGGAAGCTCGAACTGTTCCGGACGCTTCAGGCTACGGATGACGTGCTGGTCGTGCGGACGGAACTCAAGATGCCACGGAGAGGGGATCCGCTACTGCTCCGGAGCGTGTACCGGCGGCTCGACTGAACGGCCGGCGAGAGCCGCGAATCGTCCGCCAGGCCGCCGGGAGAAACGGCGCGCTGAGCGCCGCGTTCAGAAGCAGGAAGGTCAGGTGGGCGGACAGGCTGTAGGCCAGGAGGGCCGCTTCTCCCCCCGGTGAAGAGGCTGCGGCTCCCGCGTGGAAGTAGATCCAGGCGGCCTGGCTCGTTCCGACGCGCGCCACCGCGATCGGGAGGGCGCCCGCGAGAAAGATGATCGGGAGGGTGGCCAGGAGCGTTCCCACGGGAATCTGGATGCCGAAGGCCTTGAGGGCGAAGTGGTGTCCCACGGCGGCGGCGACGATCAGGGGCGCCTTCAGAGCGAACACCGCGGAGTAGTGCCGGGGGGCGGCTCTCCGGAGGGACTGGAGGAGCCTCCAGCGGGGCGGCCCGAGTCCGGCGCCTCGCAGACGGCCCCGCAGGAAGGCGACGAGCAGGCAGAGACCGGCGAAACCGAGGGCGGCGGCCACCGGCACGCGATCCGGCGCAGCGCTGCCGAGGACGATGGCGCCGCCCGCCGCCCAGAAAAGGAGATGGCCCCGCTGGCACAGGTCGAGGAAGAGGATCGTCCCGGCGCATTCCCAGTAGCCCGAATCCGGATGGGTCTCACCACCGCCCCCCCGGGCTCCGAAGCGCCGTCCGAGCGTGCCCACCATGGCGGCCTGGGAGGCGCGTCCGTTCCAGAGCGAAACCAGGTAGTCCACCGCCCGGACCGCGAACGATTCCCGGAAAGTGATCCCGGGAGGGTGGAACCAGCGCAGCACCAGGGCCAGCAGGACGCCGTCGAGGAGGACGTAGAGGACGGAAACCGGAAGGAGCGCCGCGAAGAACAGAACCGGATCGGCACCTCGAAGCGCCTCCAGCATGCGCTCGGGCGGGATACGGCGGAAGAGCAGCGCGAGGATGAGCGCCGCTCCGGCGAATGGCAGGGCTCCCACGAGAAGCCGTTTCGGTGCGAAACGGGAGTTCATGCGGGGTGCGACTTCAGACCCGTGACCATGAGCCCGGCGTGCCGGGCCGAGTGCCGGTTGAGTTCCAGGAGCATTCCGAGAACAGCCTCCGCCGCGCGGGAGTTCCGGAGCGGCCCGGCCGGTACGGCCCGGAGCCCGGTGAGCGCCGCCATCCGGGCGGCCGTCGCGCGGTGGGCGGGTTCATCGGCGAAGACCAGGACGTCCGGCGCCGGTTCCTTGCCGGCCGCTCCGGGAGGGAGCCGCAGGAGCCCGGCGGCAACCGTCTGGAAGGCGGCGGCCACGCGCACCTCCCCGGCTCCGGCTCGCCGCAGCACCCGCTCGGCCTCCTCGGCCGCGGACGTTTCCGGGCGGGATCCCGGCGGCCAGAGTACGCCGCAGCAGATCACCAGCTTCCCGTCGAGTGCGGAACCGATTTCCTCAAGGAGTGCCTCCTGGCCGGCGAAGGGAACCGAGAGGAACACCACGTCCCCGGCCCTGGCTGCCGCCAGATTCGTCGCCCCGGACACCGGGAGTTCCCGGATCTGCTCCGGAACCGCGCCCGCAACATCAAGACCGGCTCGTACCCGCGCCCCGGCCTCCTCCGCCCGTTTCTCGTCGCGGGAGCCGATCACCACGTCGGCTCCGCCGAGCGCGAGCCGCCACGCGAGCCCCAGTCCGAACTGTCCGGTCCCGCCGAGCACTGCGAGGCGGGTACCGGTCACCGGAAGATGTCTTCCCCGCGGCTACGGAGGAGCGAGGCTCCCGTTCCCGGTTCCGCCCCCGGGTGCGACGGGACGCCCTGCGCCAGCACCGCCGGAATGCGGCGCAGCTTTCCCATGACGAGGCCGGCGGCGCCCGCCAGTTCGTCGGCGGTCGCCATCGTCGAGGACTGGAGGGTCCGGCCGGCGAAGTCCGGCTGGCCACGGTAGTCGTGGAGCGCCGGTGCGCCGGCGATCCCGATGGCCACGTTGACCGCCCCGAGCCGGAAGGGCCGTCCCCAGGTGTCGGTGATGACGACCCCCAACCGGGTCTCGGTCGACTCCGAGAGCCGGTCGGCAAGCTCGCGCGCGGAGCCGTCGGGGTCTTCGGGCAGCAGGCATACGTGGCCTTCGGGCACGTTGGAACGGTCCACCCCCGAGTTGGCGCAGACGAACCCGTGGCGGGTCTCGGTGACGAGCACCCCGCGCTGCACGCGGACCATGTCCCGGGCCTCACCGAGGACCGCCTGGACTTCCCGGGGATCGCGCCCGTACTCCGCGGCCCACGCCCGGGCGATCTTCGTCGGCCGCAGCCGTTTGAGTTCCACCAGCCTGCCCTCGGCCTTGGAGACGACCTTGTGGCACACCACGACGACATCGCCGTCGGCCGGTTCGGCCCCCGAGTGGAGCATCCCGTCGAGCAGGAGCCGCGCCAGGTCGTCGCCGGACTGAACCTCGGGAAGCCCTTCCAGCCCGCGCAGCGTCAGCATGAATGGCGAAGCCTATCTGTCCAGGGACGCCGGGAGCGAGCGAAAGTCCAGAAAGTCGTAGTGGACCCGCCGGCGAATCCGCCGGATGAAGAACATCCGGGCGTCCACGGTCATGGTCACCCGCTTGGGGAGCCAGAGTTCACCGTCGAACTCGCTCTCCACGTCGGCGCTCGTCCCGCGGTGGAGGCGGCCGAAGAGCCCGGCAACGAAGTTCTCAGCCTCGGTGAGGACCGTTTGAACGCGGGCGATCTGCCGGCTCTCCGCGTCCACCCAGAGTTCTCCCTCGCACTTGGAGACCACCGACATCATCCGGTTGGGGGCGCCGTCGAATCCCGGGCGGGGCCAGAAACGGACCACCTGGACGGGACGGCCGCGCCAGGTATCGCGCCGCAGCAACTCTCCCTCGAACATCTCGAGTTCGACCGCATCCCTGACGATCTTGTAGAAGAGATCCATCCCGTTCTTCGGGAGGATCTCGTAGTCGGGATCCCGGCGTTCCAGCGCCAGGCGGTCCTCGTCCGCCTCCTCCTTCGCGGCTTCGATCGCCCGCCGGTAGCGGCGCTCCTCGCGGCGGAAACGCCGCCCCGCGATCGGCTCGCCGTCGAGTTCCAGGAGCTTCCACAGGTGACGTCCGAACTCCGGCCGGTACTCGTAGAGCGCGTTGGCGCTCGCGACGACCTCCCGCTCCTCGTCGAGCCGCTCGGTGGTGATCAACTGGCGGAAGATGAGACCGCCTTCCAGCGGCCGCACCGTCTCGCGGTGATCGAGTACCCGGGCAAGCAGCGCTTCGGCGGCGTCCTGGTCTCCGATCGGGACGTCCTGCGCGGAAACCGCGCCGGCCGCCAGCGCCAGGGAGCCCCAGACAACGGCCGCGACGCGCATCGGAGGCGAGAGTTTAGGACGGCCCGCGGGAGGTGGCCGGTGTGTTCGGTTACGGTGTACCGCCGATGGCATTCGGCGGCCTCGACTGGATCGTCTTCGGGCTCTACGTGGGCGCTGCGCTCGCCATCGGGCTCTGGGCTGTCCGCTTCGCGGCGAAGGACAGCGACTCCTTCTTTCTCGCCGGCCGGCGGCTTCCCTGGTGGCTCCTCGGGACCTCGATGGTCGCGACCACCTTCTCCACCGATACCCCGAATCTGGTTGCCGAACTGGTTCGCCAGAACGGGGTCGCCGCCAACTGGGCCTGGTGGGCGTTCTGCATCACCGGGATGCTCACCGTGTTCGTCTTCGCGCCGCTCTGGCGCCGGAGCCGCCTGACGACAGACCTCGGGTTCTACGAGATCCGCTACGCGGGAAGACCGGCCGCCTTCCTGCGGGGCTTTCGCGCCGTCTATCTCGGGGTCTTCTTCAACTGTGTGGTCATTGCCACCGTCACCCTCGCGGGCGCCAAGATCGGGGGCGTCCTCTTCGGACTCGAGAAGTCCACCGCGGTGCTCATCGCCGGAGGACTCGCCGCCGCCTACGCGGTGGTCGCCGGATTCTGGGGGGTGGTGGTCACCGATCTCCTGCAGTTCGTGCTGTCCATGGTGGGCGCGGTGGTGGCGGCGGTTTGGGCGCTCGGACACCCGGCGGTGGGTGGACTCCCGGGCCTCGTGGAGCAGTTCGGGGACCGTCTCGCCATCGTCCCGCCCACCGGGACCGAGGCGTTCGCCGTCCTCTTCGTGGTGCCGGTGGCGCTCCAGTGGTGGAGCGTCTGGTATCCGGGAGCCGAGCCCGGAGGCGGCGGTTACATTGCCCAGCGGATGCTCGCCGCCCGCAGCGAGAAGGACGCGCTCCGGGGGACGCTCTGGTTCAACGTCGCCCACTACACGCTGCGGCCGTGGCCCTGGATCCTGGTGGCTCTGGCCTCGCTGGCCGTCTATCCCGATCTCGCGTCGCTGCGGAATGCGCTGCCGGGCCTCGACCCGGCGCTCGTCGGCGACGACCTCGCCTATCCGCTCATGCTCCGGCTGCTGCCGCCGGGTCTCCTCGGCCTGGCGGCCGCGTCGCTCGCCGGGGCCTACATGTCCACCGTGGACACGCACCTCAACTGGGGAGCGTCCTACGTGGTGGAGGACGTCTACCGCCGCTTCTTCCGGCCCGCGGCCGGGGCTTCGGAATCCGTGGCGGTGGCGCGCATCGCGACGGTCCTCCTGATGGCGGCGGCGGGGCTGCTCACCCTCTTCATCGACACCGCCCGGGGAGGCTTCGGCTTGCTGCTCCAGATCGGAGCCGGCACCGGGCCGCTCTTCATCGCCCGCTGGCTGTGGTGGCGGATCAATGCCTGGAGCGAGATCGCCGCCATGGCGGGATCGCTCGCGGTGGCGGCCTCCCTCCCGCTGCTCGGGATCGAACCGGGATCGATCCCGGGACTCGTGGCCGGTCTCGCCGCCACCACGGTGATCTGGCTGGGCGTCACCTTCCTGACGCCGGCCGAGTCGCGTGAGACGCTCGATCGCTTCGTCGAGCGCACCCGGCCGCCGCAGGCCGGCTGGAGCGCCGCCTACGCGCGTACCCGGACGCGTCCCGAACCGTCCGGACGTGCGTTCCTGGCCTGGCCGATGGCGTGCGTGATGGTCTATTCGGTGCTCTTCGGCGCCGGCGCCGTGCTCTTCGGCCGCGGCCTCGCGGTCACCCTGTCGTGGGCGTTGCTGGCGGTCGTTTCCGGGTTCGCGGTCTCGCGCCTGATGGCTGCCCGTACGGAGCGTTAGCGGCGCCGGCGACGCATGACCGTGTCGCGGTCGATGAGCTGCACCCGGACGTCGAGTTCGCGCTCGTCCCGCCAGATCCGCAGGCTCACCTCGTCCCCCACCCGGTAGTTCGTCTCCAACAGCAGCAGGAGTTCGCGCTCCGTAGCGACGTCCTGTCCGTCCACCGCCAGCAGGTAGTCCCCGCCGTAGCGGAACCGGATGTTGCCGATCCGGCCCATGCTGCCGGCGCCCCTGAGACCCGCACGGTCGGCCGGACCGCCGCGGGCGATCGCCCGGATCATCAAGCCTCCCCCCGACGGAGCGGGAACTCCGGCCCGCCGGAAGGCGCGGGCGAACCGTTCGGGGATCTCCTGCACCGAGATGGCCAGATGGGGATGGGGATACCTGCCGCTTTCGATGAGTTCCGGCACCACCCGCGCCAGCGTGGTGGCGGGAATGGCGTAGCCGATGCCGGCCGAGGTCCCGGTGGGGCTCACGATGGCGCTGTTCACGCCCACCACCCGGCCGTCGAGATCGAGCAGCGGACCTCCCGAGTTGCCCTGGTTGATGGCCGCGTCGGTCTGGATGATCTCCCCGATGAATCCCTGGTCGGGGCTCTCGATGACGCGCCCCAGACCGCTCACCACTCCGGTGGTGAGGGTCTGGTCCAGTCCGAAGGGGTGTCCGATCGCCACCACGAAGCGTCCCACTTCGAGCGCGTCCGAGTCTCCGAGCGTCAAGGGCTTCGGACCACCGGCGCCGGAAGCCAACTCGAGCACCGCGAGATCGTTCGTGGGATCGGCGCCGACCAGCCGGGCGTCACGCACTTCCCCGTCGGCGAAGGTAACCTGAAGTTGATCGGCGGCCTCCACCACGTGGTAGTTCGTCACGATGCGGCCTTCGCCGTCGTAGACGAATCCGGAGCCGGTGCCCTGTTGGGTGACCTGGCCGCGGAACCAGTCGTAGCTCTGGATCTGGGCGGTGATGTTCACGACCGCGGGGCTGGCGGTTCGATACACCTCGGAAACCCGCCGTTCGAGTTCGATCTGCGCCCCGCGCGCCGTCAGGGGCAGGGCGACGAGCGCAGCGACGAGCGAGGTGGCGAGGCGGGGTGCCGGGAGAGACATGGATGGCAAGCACCGGCACAGCAAGACCCGCGCCACAAGGGCTGGTCTGCTAGAGTTATCAACTATGAAACCCATTTTCAATATCGAAAAGCGGCTTTCGACACCCCGTTCCGGGAGGTTCGCGGCCGCTGCAATTGTTCTCATCGCGGCGGTCGGCTGCACGGGGACTCCCGAACCCGAGACGCTGACCATCTACTGCGGGCGGGGCGAATCGCTGGTGGGCCCGGTGGTCGAGGCGTTTCAGGCGGAGACCGGAATCCAGGTGGAGATCCGCTACGGTGGCACCGCCGACCTCGCTGCGCAGATTCTGGAAGAGGGTGATCAGAGTCCGGCGGACGTGTACTACGGTCAGGACGCCGGCGCGCTCGGCCAGCTCGCCAGCGAGGGCCGCCTGAGCCCGCTCCCGGATTCCATCCTCGACCGGGTGCCGGCCCGGTTCCGGGATCCGGACGGCCGCTGGGTCGGCACCACGGGGCGCGCGCGGGTGTTCGTCTACAACACCGAACTCCTGACCTCCGAGGATCTGCCGGACACCATCCAGGGCTTCACGGACCCGCGCTGGAAGGGCCGGATCGGCTGGGCGCCCACCAACGGGTCCTTCCAGGCGTTCGTGACCGCGGTCCGGCTGCTCGACGGGGAGGAAGCCGCCCGCGCCTGGCTCGAGGGAGTGCTCGCGAACGAGCCGGTCGCGTACCCGAACAACTCGGCCATCTACCAGGCGGTGGCGGACGGCGAGGTGGAGCTCGCGCTCTCGAACCACTACTACCTCTTCCGGTTCCTCGTCCAGCATGGGCCCGGGTTCGCGGCCCGGACGGTGAGTCCCCGGGGAGGGGGCGCTGGCGGCCTCATCAACATCTCCGGCGGAGGGGTGGTCAACACCGCGGCCAATCCCGAGGCCGCCGAGCGTTTCCTGGCGTACCTGCTCACCGAGGCGGTGCAGGAGCGCTTCGCCGGTGAGACCTACGAGTACCCGCTGGTGCCGGGGATCGCGACCGATCCGGCCGTCACCCCGCTCTCCGAAATCAGCCCTCCGGACCTCGAACTCGGGGATCTCGACGACCTGCGGGGAACGCTCGATCTTCTCCGCGAAGTAGGAGCGATCTAACCGGTCGCTGGACCGGCACCGCTGGCAGTACGCCGGCGAAACCCGCGGGATGGGCACCGTTCGGGCACCATGAGCGTTCCGGTCCCCCGCATCCGCCTGCCGTCGCGGCGGCTCCGGGCGGCGGGCATCGTGGTGGCGGCGATGTGCCTGTTGCCGCTCGTCTATCTCGCGGGCCGGGCGGTCGCCGGCGGCGGGCTGTTCGACGTGCTGCTGCGCGAGCGCAGTTTCGGGATCGCGGGGAGGACACTGCTCCTGACCGCGGCCGTCGCCCTCGGATCCGCGGGACTGGGACTGCCGCTCGCCTGGCTCACCGCAAGGACCGATCTTCCGGGCCGGCGCATCCTGACCGGGCTGCTGGCGCTGCCGCTCGCGGTGCCGTCCTACGTGGCGGCCTTCACGGTGGCGACCGCGCTGGGGCCTCGCGGGCTCCTCCAGCGCGCGCTCGAGCCCCTGACGGGATGGGAGCGGCTTCCCGAGATCTACGGCTTCCCGGGAGCCTTCCTGGTGCTCGTGCTGCTGAACTACCCGTACGTGTACCTGGCGGCCCGCGCCAGGTTCGCCGTCATGGACGCCTCGCTCGAGGACGCCGCTCGAGTGCTCGGAGCCGGCCGCTGGCGGCGGTTCCGGCGGGTGACCCTGCCGCTCCTCTCCACCGCGCTCCTCTCCGGCGGGTTGCTGGCGGCGCTCTACACGCTGAGCGACTTCGGCGCCGTCTCCCTGCTGCGCTACGAGACCTTCACCTGGGCCATCTACAACCAGGTCCGCGGGTCGCTCGACCGCCACACCGCGGCGGGACTCGCCCTTCTCCTGGTGTTCGCGACCCTGCTGGTACTCGCCGCGGCGAGCCGTTTCGAGGGTGCTTCGCGGCCCGCGCCCGGGGCGGTGCAGGCCCGGCCGCCGCGCCTCCACCGGCTCGGCGGCTGGAGGTGGGCGGGACTGGCGCTCGCCTCCGGGGTGCTCCTGCCGGCGCTGGTCCTGCCGGTCGGCGTTTGCCTCTACTGGCTGATCCAGGCGCCCGCCGGAGCGGGGACCGGGCTCTTCGCCGCGCTGGGACGCACCGGACTGGTATCGCTGCTCGCCGCGGTCGCGACGACGGCGCTCGCCATCCCGGTTGCCTTTCTGACCGTCCGCTTCCCGTCAAAGCGCAGCTCCGCGCTGCGCGCCATCTCGCACATCGGCTTCGGGCTGCCGGGACTGGTCGTTGGACTGTCGCTCGTGTTCTTCGCGGTGAACGTCGCGCCGTTCCTCTACCAGACGCTCGCGCTGCTGGTCTTCGCCTACGCGGTCCACATGCTGCCGCAGGCGATCGCGCCGGTGGAGGCGACTCTCGGACCGCTCAGTCCGCGGCTCGATGACGCGGCGCGGTCCCTGGGCGCCCGCTGGCTGCGCCGCCACTGGCGCATCACGCTGCCGCTGCTGGGTCCCGGCCTCGCTTCCGGCCTCGCGCTCGTGTTCCTGACCAGCGTCAAGGAGCTGCCCGCCACCCTCATGCTGGCGCCCACCGGCTACTCCACCCTCGCGACCACGGTCTGGAGCGCGGCGGAGAACGTAGAACTCGGCCGGGCGGCGGCCGCTTCGCTGGTCCTGCTGCTCTTCTGCGCGGCGACGCTGCTCGTCGTCCTGCGTCCCGGGCGGCCGCTCCGTCCGGCGGTCCGCTGATGGCCGGGGCGGAGGCCGGGGCCGTCGGGGAGGCGGCGCTTCGCTGCCGCGCCATCGAGAAGCGCTTTCTCAGCAACGGAAGGCTGGACCCGGACCGCCCCGTGCTGGCCGGAGTGGATCTGGACGTCCCCCCGGGGAGTCTGACGGCGGTGCTCGGGCCCAGTGGGGGCGGGAAAACGACCCTCCTGCGGATCGTGGCCGGCCTGGAGACGGCGGATGCCGGAGAGGTCCGGGTGCTCGGACAGACCGTGACCGGAACGGGGGTGTTCGTTCCTCCGGAATCGCGGCGGGTGGGCCTCGTGTTCCAGGAATACGCGCTCTTCCCCCATCTTTCGGCTCTCGAGAACGTGGCCTTCGGCGTACCCGGCCCGGCGGGCCTGACCAAGGCCTGGGGAGCGCTCCAGATGGTGGGGCTCTCGGAGGTCGCCGGTCACCGCCCCCACGAACTCTCGGGCGGAGAACAACAGCGGGTGGCCCTCGCCCGGGCCCTCGCCCCCGAGCCGGCGGTGGTGCTGCTCGACGAGCCCTTCTCCAACCTCGACGCGCCCCGCCGGGCCGGCGTGCGGGAGGAGGTGGCCCAGCTTCTCCGGCGTCTCGACGCCACCGCGGTCCTCGTGACCCACGACCGGGAGGAAGCGTTCCTGCTCGCCGACCAGGTAGTCCTGCTGCTCGACGGCAGGGTGGTCCGGTCCGGCCGGCCGGAGGAACTCGCCCGGCATCCCGGAAGCCGCGCCGGCGCCGAGTTCCTGGGGGAGACCAACTTCCTCCCCGGCGAGAGCGACGGCAAGTCGGCGCTCTGCGAGATCGGCCGGGTGGAGATCCTGCCCCCGGCGTCCGGCGGGGAGCCTCCCCGGGGCCCCGTCGAGGTGCTGCTGCCGCTCGACGGGTTGCTCGTGGAGCCTTTCGTTGACGAAGAGCGCGCCGGTTCCCCCGTCGCGGTACTGACCCGGGCGGCGTTCCATGGGGCCTTCCAGCTCATCGAGGCGCGTCTCCCGTCGGGCCGTTCGATCGCCGCCCGCTCCCCGGCCCGCGAGATCTGGCAGGGGCTTCTCCGGCCCGGCCAGCGCGTCGGTCTCCGCCCGGCCGGCCCGGTCCCGGTGTTCCCGAGCAGCCGAATCTGATGCGGCGACGCGGTTGCGTCCCGGATCACTCCCGCTGACAATGGCCCCGATGTCTTCACGCTACTTCCTTGTCCTTTCCCTGTCGGTAGCGGCCCTCGGCTGTGGGGGAGGGGACCATCCCTGGAACGCGCTCGACGCGGAGCGGCCCATCGCCGCCTTCGACAGCGTCTTCATCGAGGAACTGACCTGGATGGAGGTCCGCGACCGCATCGCGGGCGGCGCCACCACGGCGATCGTCGCGACCGGGGGCATCGAGCAGAACGGCCCTTACGTCGTTACCGGAAAGCACAACGTGGTGCTGCGGGCCACCACGGAGGCCATCGCCCGGCGGCTCGGGAACGCTCTGGTCGCACCCATCATCAAGCTGGTGCCGGAGGGCGATCACGACCCGCCGACCGGCCACATGCGCTTTCCCGGGACGTTCAGCCTCACCCGGGAGACCTTCGAAATGGTGCTCACCGACGTGGCGCGGAGCCTCGCCACCAGCGGTTTCACCGACGTCCTGATGATCGGCGACAGCGGCGGGAACCAGCGCGGCATGGCGGCGGTCGCGGAGCGGTGGAACGCCGACCCGCCGCATCCCGGCGTCCGGCTACACCACGTTCCCGAGTACTACACCGAGGACATCTGGAGTTTCGAGCAGCTCAAGGAACTGGGAATCCATCAGGAGCCCGACGTGCAATCCGCCTCCCGCGCGGGAATCCACGACGACTACCACTACGACGCGATCATGGCGACCGTGGATCCGGGATCGATCCGCACGCGTGAGCGCCGGGACGCGGGGCTGTTCGAGATCAACGGCGTCCCGCTCGACCCGCTCGACCAGACGATCTCGAACGGACAGGCGCTGGTCGCCCGCCGCGCCGAGATCACGATCGCGGCTTTCCGGAAGTCGTTGGAGGAGTAGCGCGGGAGCGCCGGTCTTCAGACCGGCACGCGGCTCGCAGGGCCGCAGCGACCCCGTCAAGCGCTCCAAGAGGGGGCGCCGCAACGAGAGGTGGATACGACGACAAGCCAAGCTCCGAAGCTGCGCCCCCCCCTTGAAGCGCCCGGCGCTTCGCGCCGCGGTGCCGCAAGTGCGGCGCGAGCCGCACGCAGGCCCCGGAGCGGGAGGGGTTGGGGCCGGGGAACCCGGCTTCCAACCGCTCTTGGCTCGGGAATCGAAACTCCCTCGCGCACTGGCGCGCACTTCGGCGAGTTCCGATTCGTCGTTGTTTTCTTGTGAAAGGGGGGGTGCCCCCTTTCACACATTCCCCCCGGTCTCGAGGGCAGCGAACAAAGCTCGCTGCCGTTGGTTTCGCTCGTTCAGGGGAAACCAGCCTTATGGCGCCGCCGGCTGGAAAGGCCGAGCTCGGAGCGCCGGCCTCCGGCCGGCATCGCCCCAGTTCTCCCGGTGGGGGTCCGCAGGGAGGCGAAACGCACGCATCCCGCCCAGCCGCAGAGCGCGTTTCAACGACGGTCCGTGATGGGCGCCGCCCCTACCCGGACGGCCGTTCCGGCAGCGGCGTCCGCAGGACCCGCCGCAGCCGCTCGTCCTTCGAGACCTGCCAGATTTTCGCGTCGAGGTAGTAGTGCTGCATGGCCCAGCCGAGGAGTGACGCCCCCACCACTTCGGCCCCGAGGCTCCCGCCGCCGCTTCCCGGTACCCCGGCCACGAGACCCGCGAAGGGCAGCAGGAATCCGTCGAGGAGACCCGCGAGCAGGCCGCTTACGGAAGCCACCAGCGGACCCCGGTAGCAGAGGAGGGTGAACACGAGCCCGAGCCCGAAGTAGAGCGCCGGATTGCGGAAGGAGAAGGCAGCCGGACTTCGTTCCTTCTGGTAGCGGCGCTGCCCGTAGTCCCAGACGAAGCGCTGGTACTGGAGGTTGTGCCCGGCGGTGACCAGGGGCACCACGAAGAGCACCAGCAGCGGCCCCGAAAAGGCCGCGGCGTGAAGCGGCACCGTGGCCGCGAGGAGCAGCAGCTTGGGGAGGTTCCGGGGGATGCCCCGCCGGGCGCGCCGCCACTGGAAAGCCGCATAGGCGAGCAGGGTGACCAACCACAGCGACCCCACCGGCGCGTGCAGCCAGGCGCCGAGCGTCCGGCCGCCGATCTCGGTGGCGAACCCGAGTTCGGGCATGCCGCTCGCCTCATACCAGGGTGCGGTCACGAACCAGCCGATCGGCAGGTAGAAGAGGATCGGGAAGACGACGCGGTCCAGCCGGGCCTCCCGTTCGTCCTCCGCCGCCGGGTTCCGGCGGGCGTAGAGGCGGAGGAACCCCCAGTGCTGGCGCACCACGTGGTAGTAGGCCCAGAGGCGGAAGAAGACCAGGAAGACCACGCTGCCGAGCGTGGCGGAGGCTGCCGGAAGCACGTCCACCGATGAAAGCCACCGGGGAGTCAGGATCAGGGCCGGACCCAGCAGGAAGAAGCCGAAGGACGCGAGCAGCACCCCGCCGCGCACGCGCCACTCCTCGGGATCGAGGACGGTGCGGGCCAGGGTGGCGAACAGGTGCGGGGCGTCGAGCACGATTGCCCAGCTCGCCACCACCACCAGCCCGAGGCTCAGCGGCAGCGCGAAATCACCGATCCGCAGGGTGGCGAAACTGTCCCGGATGGGGTTCTCGAGTCCGGAACCGACCCCCAGGATCAGCGCCAGGTAGGCCCAGCCGACGATGGCCGAGAAGATGATCCAGACGAGGTCGGTGCGGGAACCCATCAGCCAGTTCCGCGAGAGGGAACCGGCCGGATGGGGAGTCATCGCCCCGGGGGTGCGCTGGTCAGGCCCTGCCGCCCGACCTTCCGCCGGAAAGGCGCGGCCAGAGGGGTTCTCCCGTCCGGGTCTCGAGCGTTCGGCCTCCGTGGAACACGGCGTCGTCGGCGAACCGGATCGGATCGCCGTCCGTGCCGCCCAGCCGTTCGAGGATCCGGAGGGTGGACTGCGGCATCACCGGATGGAGGAGCACCGCTGCGATCCGCGTCGCCTCCGCGGCCTCGTAGAGGGTCTCGTCGAGGGCGCCGCCCGCATCCGGATCCTTGGCGAGCGTCCAGGGCGCCCGTTCGGTCAGGAACTCGTTAACCGCGCTCACGATGCGAAAGGCGGCGGCGGCGCCCTCGTGGAGCCGCAGCTCCTCCATCGCGGCCCGGTAGTCCGAAACCGCTCGCGCCGCGACCGCGGGGAGTCCCGAGCGGGCCGAAGCGGCCAGCCGGCCCTCGCGGTAGCGCCCCGCCATCGAGGTGATGCGGCTGACCAGGTTGCCGAGTGCGTTGGCCAGATCGGCGTCGTAGCGGGCTTCGAACCGGTCCCAGGAGAAGTCGCCGTCCTGGCCGTACTGGATTTCCCGCACCAGGAAGAGGCGCAGCGGGTCGGCGCCGAAGTGGTCGGCCGCTTCGAGCGGGTCCACCGCGGTGCCGAGCGACTTGCTCATCTTCTCGCCCTGGAAGTTCACGAAGCCGTGCCCGAAGACCTGGCGGGGGATGGCGACCCCGGCCGCCATCAGCATCGCCGGCCAGATGACCGCGTGGAAGCGGGTGATGTCCTTCCCGACGATGTGGAGGTCGGCGGGCCAGCGCTCGTCCCAGCCCTCCTCGTCGGTCCCGTACCCCGTCGCGGAGAGGTAGTTCATGAGCGCGTCGAACCAGACGTAGACCACGCTCTCTTCGTCGAAGGGCACCGGGATTCCCCAGCCGGATCCCGGCCGGCTGACCGAGAGATCGAGCAGCCCGGCCTCCAGCACGTTCGTCAGTTCGTTCCGGCGTGTCTCGGGCTCGATGAAGCTCGGCTGTTCGCGGTAGAGCGCCAGCAGGCGATCGCGGTAGTCCGACAGCCGGAAGAAGTAGTTCTTCTCGGAGATCCAGTCCGGCCTGGCCTTGTGGAGCGGACAATTCCCGTCATCGAGGTCTTTCTCCTGCTTGAACGCTTCGCAGGAGACGCAGTACCAACCTTCGTAGGTCCCCTCGTAGATGCCGCCCCGGGAGCGGATGGCCTCGAGGAGCTTCTGCACTCCCAGGCGATGGCGTTCCTCGGTGGTGCGGATGAAGTCGTCGAAGGAGATGTCGAGCTTCGCCCAGACGGCCCGGAAGACGTCCTCCATCTTCGCGCAGTAGTCGAGCGGATCGAGTTCCTGTCGTTCGGCTTGCCGCCGGACGTTCAGCGAGTGCTCGTCGTTCCCCATCAGGAACCGCGTCTCGTACCCGGCGCCCCGCTTGAAGCGCGCGATGACGTCCGCGGTGATCTTCTCGTAGGCCGTCCCCAGGTGCGGCGGCGAGTTGACGTAGTCGATGGCGGTCGTCAGGTAGAAGCGGGGCACGGAACGGCCGGAATCTTACGCGCGGGCCTTGGCTCCGGAGGCCCCGATGGACCGCCCGCACCGCCCCGGTTGACCGCCGTCCGCCGCTCGGACAGACTCGCGCGCCATGGTCAGACGAATCCCTCCGCGGCGCGATCGCCGCCTGCTGGCGCCGCTTGCGGTGCTCCTGGTCGCGGCGGTGGCGACGAGCGCCGCCGCGCAGCTTTCCTCCCGCGCGGTGGCCGACGCCGGCCCGCGCGACTGGGCGATCACCGGCGGCATGGTCCATGTCGGGAACGGCACCGTGCTCGAGCAGGCCACCGTGCTGATCCGGGACGGGCTGATCGTTTCGGTGGAGGCCGGTGGCGACGCGCCTGCCGGAATTGGGCGGATCGACGCGGCCGGGAAACACGTCTATCCGGGATTCATCACTGCTCTGAGCGATCTCGGCCTCGGGACGGCAACTCCCCAGCGCGGGCAGGCTGCGGGGCCCGGGGCCCGCCCGATCCCACCGCCGCCGTCGCGGGGGCCCGAGGATCGGCCGGACACCTTCTCCTGGCGGCTCGCGGCGGATGACCTCCAGGCCGGCGACGACCGGATGGCCGCGCGCCGGCGCGCGGGATTCACCTCGGCCGTCACCGCCCCCCGCGGCGGGATCGTCGGGGGCCGCGCCGCCTTCCTGAACCTCGCGGGGGACGACGCCCGGGACCTGGTGCTCGATCCGGACGTGGCCGTGATGGTCCGGCTCGGAACCCGCGGGTTCCGGTCCTTCCCGGGCTCCATGATGGGAGTGCTCGCCTACCTGCGGCAGCTCTTCATGGACGCCTCTCACTACGCCGAGGTGTGGCGGATGTACGAGGAGGACCCGGCGGGCCTGGCGCGGCCCCGTTACGACCGGGCGCTCGCGCCGCTCGTGCCCGCCGCCGCGGGCGAGCAGGCGGTGCTCCTGCCGGCCGCCCTCGACAAGGAGGTCCGCCGGATGGTGGGTCTCGCCCGCGAGTTCGGCATCCGGCCGGTGCTCTACGGCGGGCACGAAGCCGCGGAGTCGGCGGCTTTCCTGGCGGAACACGGGGTTCCCATCTTGGTGAACCTCAACTGGCCGAAGGCCGACCCCGAGGCGGACCCCGACGCCCAGGTGCCGCTCCGCACGCTGCGGCTCCGCGACCGGGCGCCCGCCGGGCCCGCGGCCTTGGCCGCCGCGGGCGTGCGGTTCGCCTTCTACATGGG
>JAPPGX010000006.1 GCA_028877265.1 Acidobacteriota bacterium | reverse complement strand
GGCGGGCAGCGCCCGCCCTCGGCGGACCGCCCCGCGGTGGCAAGCGGGGCGGAGCGGCGGCTGGCCCCACGGGGAGAGCGCGGCCCCGGAGTCCCGGCCGGAGCCATCCCGGCGCATCCGGCACACGAAACACCGGGGCACGAAACCCGCGCCGCCACCGGTAGAATCGCGCGTTCCCCGCAACGAGCGGGACGAGGCGACCGGAACCGATTCCGGTCCTGAGCTTGTGGAGGCACGTGCGATGCGCAGGCGACTTTCTTCCTTCCTCCTTGCGGTGTTCGGGGCGGCGCTGATGGCCGCGCCCGCGGCCGCCCAGCCCGATCCCGACGTGCTCGGCGCGATGCGCTACCGCATGGTCGGCCCGTCCCGCGGCGGCCGGGTCACCGCGGTGGCGGGACATCGCTCCCAGCCGGGAACGTTCTACATGGGCGCCACCGGCGGCGGGGTCTGGAAGACCACCGACTACGGGCACAACTGGCACCCGATCTCCGACGGCTACTTCAAGAGCCCCTCCATCGGCGCCATCGCGGTGGCCGAGAGCGACCCGGACATCGTCTACGTGACCACCGGCTCGGACGGCCTGCGCAGCAACGTCATCATCGGGAAGGGGGTCTACCGGTCCGACGACGCCGGCAAGACCTGGCGGAACCTCGGCCTCGAGGAGACCGGGAGCTCCGGCGCCGTCCTGATCCACCCCGAGGATCCGGACCGCGTCTGGATCGCCCAGATCGGAAACCCCTTCATCGCGAACCCCGAGCGGGGCGTCTACCGCTCGACGGACGGCGGCGGGAACTGGGAACTGGTGCTGTTCGTGTCCGAGCAGACGGGCGCCGTGGACCTCGAGTTCAAGCCCGGCGACCCGGACACCATCTACGCCTCGATGTGGGAGGCCGAGAGGAAGCCGTGGACCATCCGGTCCGGCGGCATGGAGGGCGGCGTGCACCGCTCGCGGGACGGGGGAGACACCTGGGAGCAGCTCGAGACCGGGCTCCCGACGGGCCTGCGCGGCAAGTCGGACCTCGCGGTATCTCCCGCCGACCCCTCGCGCGTCTACGTGCTCATCGAGGCGCCGGGCAGCGACGGCGGCGTCTACCGCTCGGATGACGAGGGGGACACCTGGCGCCAGATCACCGACTTCCAGCCGATCCGGAACCGGCCCTTCTACTACAACAACCTGCACGCCCACCCGACCGACCCGGACACCCTCTGGGGGATGGCCGAGGGCTACTGGAAGTCCACCGACGGCGGCGTCAACTGGGAGCGGAAGTTCACCCCCCACGGCGACAACCACGACCTCTGGATCAACCCCGACCGGCCGAACATCCACATCCAGGCGAACGACGGCGGCGCGAACGTCTCCATCGACGGGGGCGAGACCTGGTCCACCCAGGAGAACCAGCCCACCGCCGAGCTCTACCAGGTGGACGTGAGCGACAACTTCCCCTACCGGCTCTACGCCGGACAGCAGGACAACTCGACCATCTCGGTGCCGAGCTATCCCGAGCACTACCGGCCGGGCGGCCACACCGCGCACTGGGAGGCGATCGGCGGCTGCGAGACCGGCCCGGTGGTCCCGAAGCCCGGCGACCCGGACATCGTCTACGCCAACTGCAAGGGGCGGTTCGGCCTCTACAACATGCGGACCGGCCAGGAGGAGCAGTATTACGTGGGTTTCGCGAACCTCTACGGGCACAACCCCAAGGACCTCGAGTACCGCTTCCAGCGCACGGTGCCGATCCACGTCTCGCCACACAGTCCGAACCGGGTCTTCCACGCCTCGCAGTACGTCCACGTGACCGAGGACGGGGGCCGCACCTGGCGGACGGTCTCGCCCGACCTGACGGCGTTCACTCCGGAAACCCAGGTGGTCTCCGGGGACCCGATCACGCTCGACGTGACCGGCGAGGAGCACTTCGCGGTGCTCTACGACGTCCAGGAATCCCCCCACGAGGAGGGGGTCATCTGGGCGGGCGCGAACGACGGGCCCATCCATGTCACGCGCGACGACGGCCGCACCTGGAAGAACGTCACCCCGCCGGAGCTCGGCCCCTACGGCCGGGTGCAGAACATCGAGGTCTCGCCGCACAATCCGGCGCGGGCCTACGCCGCCGTGCTGCGCTACCAGCTCGGCGATTTCACCCCGCACGCCTACAAGACCACCGACTACGGCGAGACCTGGACCCGGATCACCGACGGAACCAACGGGGTGCCGAACGACCACCCGGTGCGGGTGGTGCGGGAGGACCCGGACCGCGAGGGGCTGCTCTACCTTGGGTCCGAGTGGGGGATGTTCCTCTCCTTCGACGACGGCGCGACGTGGAGTTCCTTCCAGCAGAACCTGCCGGTGACGCCGATCACCGACATCAAGGTCGTCCAGCAGAACCTCGCCATCTCCACCATGGGACGGAGCTTCTGGATCCTCGACGACGTTACCCCGCTGCACGAGGCGCCGCCCGCGGACGGGGTGCACTTCTTCCAGCCGCGCGACGAGATCCGCCTGCGCGCGGGGGGGCGCGGCTTTGGCGCTCCGGCGCCGGCGGACCCCGAATACCCGACACCCGGGCCGCGGTTCACCTACCGGCTGCCGGCGGACGCGCAGAACGCCCGGATCGACGTGCGGGACGAGAACGGGGACCTCGTCCGCAGCTTCCAGAGCGCCGGTCCCGGAGAAGAGACCGCCATGACCCAGGAGATGCGGGCCCCGGGGATGATGCGCCGTGGCGCCCCGACGGTGCCGACCAGCGCGGGCGTCCACCGCTTCACCTGGGACATGCGGCACCCGGGGCCGAAGGACGGTGACGGCAACGTCGCCGGCCGGGGCGTGATGGCGGCGCCCGGCCGCTACACCGTGGAGCTGACCGTGGACGGCAACACCATGGCGCGGAGCTTCCGGCTGAACATGGACCCGCGGACGGTCGAGGAAGGCTGGGTCACCGCGGAGCACGTCCGCAACCAGGTTGCGCTGGCGCTGAAGGCGCGGGACATGCTCTCCGAGGCGCGGATGGCGGCGGCCCGGCTGGAGGCGGCGATGGAGGACGGCGGCGGCGACGCCCTCGAGGCGATCCACGAGGAGCTGGTCACCCGTCCGATGCGCTATTCCCGGCCGATGCTGGTGGACCAGATCAGCTATCTCTACTCGAACCTGGACACCGCCGACCAGCCGCCGGGCCGGGACGCGGCGGTTCGCTACGAGGAACTGCGCGGCCAGCTCGACGACGTCCTGGAGCGTCTGGCCGACGCCGGAGTCGCCGACGAGTAGGCGGGCGGCGGCAATGCCCGGCGGCGCGGCGGAACTCCGGATCAACGGCGCCCGACTCCTCGACTCCATCGCCTGCCTCGCCGAGATCGGCGCCACCCCCGAGGGTGGCGCCGAGCGGCTGGCGTTCACTCCCGAAGACGGAGCGGGGCGGGACCTGGTGCGGTCGTGGATGGAGGATGCCGGGCTCGACATCCGGGTGGACGGGATCGGGAACGTCATCGGCCGCCGGGCAGGGGAGGATCCGGACGCCGCGCCGGTGATGCTCGGCTCGCACACCGACACGGTCGGCAACGGCGGCCGGTACGACGGCAACCTGGGCGTGCTCGCGGCGCTCGAAGTCGGGCGCACGCTGAACGACCGCGACATCCGCACCCGCCGCCCGCTCGAAGTTGCGATCTTCTCGAACGAGGAGGGCTCGCGCTACCACCCCGACATGCTGGGGAGCCTGGTCTATGCCGGCGGGCTCGATCTCGAGAGCGCGTGGGCGCTGCGGAGCCCCGACGGCACGCGGACCCTGAAAGAGGAACTCGAGGCGATCGGCTATCTCGGGGAGGCGCCGGTCCCCGGTCCGGTTCCGGCCGCGTACGTCGAACTCCACATCGAGCAGGGGCCCGTGCTCGAGGCGGAGGGCATCGACTTCGGCGCGGTGACCGGGGTCCAGGGGATCCTGTGGGAGGAGATCACCCTGAGCGGGAAGGCGAACCACGCCGGCACCACTCCCATGCGGTTTCGCCACGATGCGGGAGTGGTGGCGGCGGATGCGGTGCTGCTGGCCCGCCAACTGACGCGCGAGATTCCGGGTCAGGTGGCGACCGTCGGCCGCATGTCGTTCGCGCCCGGGCTGACCAACGTGGTTCCCGGCCGGGCGGTCTTCACGCTGGACATTCGCAACCCCGACCCGGACCGGCTGCGGCGCGCCGAGGACGGCTTCTTCAGTGGCCTCGAGGCCGCCGCCGGGCGCGAGGGGGTCCGGATCGAGCGGCGCGAGCTCGCCCGTTTCGGCCCCGCGGTCTTCGACGAAAAGGTGATTGCGCTGGTCGAGGAAGCGGCGGCGGCACTGGGCGGATCGTGCCGGCGGATGCCCTCGGGAGCGGGTCACGATGCCCAGATGATGTCCCGCGTCTGCCCCACCGGGATGGTCTTCGTACCGTCCGTCGGCGGGGTCAGCCACAACCCGACGGAGTTCACCCGCGACGAGGACGTGACGGCGGGAGGAAACGCGCTCCTCACGGTTGCGTTCGCTCTCTTGAAGTCATAGGTTTTGCGTAGTGTTACGTTGTGGTATGAGTTGTCACGCGGCATTCCCGAAACGGTAGCGGTGTGATAGCGTTTGCCGCCCCGCTCGGGAAGGGGGAAGGAACGGGACGATGGCCGGCAAGGTAGCGGTTGCCAAAGAGCTCGCCGAGAAACACGGCGGCAGGTACCACCGTGGCAAGGGTCCCGATATCCGCACGGACAAGATCACCATCAACGTCGAGACCTCGCGCACCCTGCGTTCCGCCTGCGGCAGGCTCCGCGGATTCCGCGGGCCGGTCTATATCGCCTGCGCGAACGACGCCGACCTCGAAACCGCAAGGGCGATCCTCACGGGAAAGACCGTCGGCCTGATGAACAGCAAGGGTCGCATCCTCAAGAAATCAACCCGCGGACGCTGGCCCTGAACCCGTCGAGCGGTTCGGAAGGGGGGCACCTGGCTTCCTGGACGGTTCGTTGTTTGTTCGTTTGGGGGTGAGCCCCCCTTCCAAACCGTCCGGCGCTTCGCGCCGCTCCGCTGTGAACGCAGCGTAAACTGATAATTTACTTACCGGTTGCACGCGATCCCCAAATCCGGATATCACGTCTAGCATCACAGCCGCGATGGGCCGGCAGCCCCGAGCCAAAGGGGGCATCGGCAGGAACGCTGGTAAGCGTTCGGTCGTGCCGGTATGAGTAGGGGTTGGGGCTGGTAACGAGTCGCG
>JAPPGX010000012.1:694-5364 GCA_028877265.1 Acidobacteriota bacterium | reverse complement strand
GCGCCGGACCCCGCGGCGATGCGCGCCTGTGCAAAAAGGATCGCAGAGCGTATTGGCGCCGATATCCTGCCGCGCTAGAATGGCGCCGTCGCCCGCGCCTTGCCGGGGTCGAACCGGGCTAGGATCGAGAACCGAACAGGCCCCGTGAAACGGCTTCGGGTGATTCGATAAGTATAGACACTGCGCGATTCATCTTGGTACACTCGCGCCGCAGTCCACATTACGAGGCCTCCCAACGAGGCCTCTTCAAAATGAGGAGAGCCTCGAAGAGATGTCTACGTACAAGAAGCTGACGACGATCGCAGCCGTCGCGGCCCTTGCCATTGGGCTGGCGGCCTGCGGCGGCGGGGACGACACGACGATGGAGATGCCGCCTCCGCCTCCACCCCCGACGCCGTACGAGATGGCAGTCACGAACATCGCGGCGGCCGACACGGAAGAAGCCGCCCAGGCGGCCTACGATGCGGTGAAGGACGATGTGACCGCGGCGCAGGGCGAGATGCTCCAGATGCGGGTCGACGCGCGGATCGCGGCGATCCAGATGGCGGCCCGCGCTGACGCGCAGAAAATGGCTTTGGCGGACGCCGCTGGCGCTATCGACACGTCCGACCTGTCGACCCAGGCGTTGGTCGACGCCGCCCGGATGGCCATCGCGGATCTTCGGCAGGCGCTGACCGACGCGGCCGATGTGAGCGAGGCCGACAAGGCCATGTACATGATGCAGCTCACCGACGCCGTCGATGCCGTGGACATGGCGCAGGGCGGGATCGACACCGCGACGCGCCGGATGAACCAGATGACGGCGCTGTCGGATGCTTCCGACACGTTGCAGGCTGCGCTCTCGGCGCTTTCCGGCGTGACCCCTACGCAGGCGCAGCTCGACGCCGCCAATGCGGCCCTCACCGATCTGAACACGGCGATTACGGCCGGCGCGGACCTGACTGAGACGGAGAAGGCTCCGTATCAGAGAGAGGCGGATAATGCGGCGATGCCGATCCAGACGGCGCAACAAGCCTTCGAAGACGCCGAGGACGACGCCGAGGAAGTAGCCGCAAGGGCCATGAGGATTACGGCCTCGAGGCTGTATGCCGGCATCGGTAGTGCGCCTCTGGTCGGCACAGGAGACGGTGTTCGGACCGCTGTTTACGGCGCTCAGGATGCTCCCGCCACTGCCAACCAGGTCGTGGTGACCTACGACCCCGACGTGACGACGGCCGGCAGCACTGACGTCACCGCGACGCTTAGGGAAGACACGAAGGCGATGGTGGCCGACATCGCTGGCTGGACAGGAAAGCGGTACACGCATACGGTGCCAAGCACTGTGACTGATCGTGCGGGTGACACCTTCGAGGCCATCGTCTACTCGAACATCGGAGATCCGGAAGAAGGGGACAAGTTCGGTCAGATCGGCGTCGCAACTGCAGGAACTGGGTACGAATACGGCTTGACAGCCCAAGGCGAAACCGTAGCCGGCTTCATTTGGGTAGCAGCAAACGTCGCCAGCTCCAGCTTTGACCACGATGCCGGCAACAAGGAGTTCAAGTTGCCGTCCAATTCGGTCAGGGTAATGATCTCCGGTAGCTACCACGGCGTGTCCGGCACCTACTACTGCACGCCCGCTGCAAGTAGCACTTGTGCAGTGCAGGTTGCCGCTCGCGGATTTACGCTTGGTGGGACAGCCGATGCCGATAATGCCTTCACCACTGGCGGCGGGACCTGGGCCTTCAAGCCCAGCAACCCGGAAGCCAGGGTCATGGAGGCAGCGGATACCTCTTACGCCTCCTACGGTTGGTGGCTCCACAAGTCCGCGAACGGCCGCACCTTCACCGCAAGCGCGTTCGTGGATGATAAGGGTACGGCGGACCTGGCTTCCGGCGCCATCATCGATGCGCTGAGTGGCTCGGCGACGTATGTGGGCGGCGCGGCTGGCAAGTATTCGCTCTTCAGCCTCACCGGCGGAACGAACGACGCCGGTCACTTCACGGCGAGGGCAACGCTCGAAGCCGACTTCACCAACAATACCGCGGCTACCGCCATCACCGGCACCATCGACAACTTCATCGGTGCGGACGGCGAGTCGCGGAACTGGACCGTGGAGTTGATGGGGTCCCGCATCGCCAACGACGGAACGTTCGCTGACGCGGACGATGGAACGCAGTGGACCATCGACGGACAGCCCGCCCGCGCAGGCGGCGAATGGTCCGGGTCTCTGCGGGAGGTGGGCACCGACGGTGTTCCGGCGGTCGCGACCGGCACGTTCCACTCGGTGTACGCGCTGGACGGCCGCATGGTCGGCGCGTTCGGAGCCAACAAGCAGTAGACCATCCGGGTCTGGGGCTCGTTCCCATGGGAACCTGACCCCGATTCCCGGAGTTGCGTAGCGAGGGTGGCGCCGGAAAGCGCCACCCTCTTTTTCTTTCCCCCCGTCCGTCGAGGTCCGCATAATGTCCCCTGTCTCCCTCTGCCGCGCGCTCGCGCTCGCCGCCTGCGTCGCGGCCGCCGCCCCCAGCGCCGGCGCTCTCGCCGCGCCCTCCGCCCCCCCGGCCGTAGAGCTGACCGAGGCCCGCGCCCTGGTCAGGGCGGGCAAGCCGGAGCAGGCGCTGGCGATATTGCGGCCCCTGGCGCGGGGCCGCACCGTCGATGCCGCGGTGCTGTTCAACATCGGCATCGCGGCGGTCGTGGCGTCGCAGAGGCCGGGGCTCGACGGGGATTCGCGCGACGCGCTGCTCGACGAGGCGATCGCCGCGCTGCACACCATGCTGGTCGGGCGGCCCGGGCTGATCCGGGTGCGGCTGGAGCTGGCCCGCGCCTTCTTCCTCAAGGGCGAGGACCGGCTGGCCAGGCGGCATTTCGAGCTTGTGCTGGCCGGCAACCCGCCGGCGGGCGTCGCGCTCAACGTCAACCGCTTCCTCAACATCATGCGGGCGCGCAAGCGCTGGAGCCTGCGCGTCGGCGCGGCGATGCTGCCGGACACCAATATCGGCGCGGGCTCGGCCGAGCGGATCATCTATATCGACGTGGGCGGGGCGCGCCTGCCGTTCGTGCGCAACGAGCAGGAGCTGACGACCTCCGGCATCGGCGTCTCGGCCTGGCTCGGCGGCGAGTACCAGTACCCGGTCGCGGATGGCTGGCGGCTGCGCGCCGGCGGCGATTTCTCGCGCCGCGAGTACCGCGAGAGCCGGTTCGACCAGATGACGGTGGCTGGCCATGTCGGGCCGCGCTGGCTGATCGGGCGGGGGAGCGAGGCGAGCCTGCTGCTCACCGGGCTGCACCAGTGGACCGGCTCGGGGCTGGAGGACCCCTCGCATTACGACATCGGGGTCCGCGTCGAGGGGCGCCACCGGCTCACCCCGCGCACCACGCTGACCGCCCGGCTGTCGCGCGCCGAGCGCCGCTACGACGACGAGGAGGGCCGCGACGGGCCGATCACCGACGTCTCGCTCGGCACCTTCTGGGTCGCCTCGCCGACGCTCCGCCTCGACGCCGGGCTCGGCTGGGGGCGCGAGCGGCCGGAGCTCGAACGCTTCCGCAACGCCTCGCGCCGGCTGCATGTCGGCGCCACGGCGGCGCTCCCCTGGGGGTTCACCGTGGGCGGCTCGGGCGCGCTGCGCTGGACCGACTGGGAGGGCAGCTGGCTCCCCTTCGTCGAGGGCGGCGGCGAGCGCCGGGACCTGACGCGGACGATCCGGGTGTTCGCGCACAACCGGGCGCTCACCGTCGAGGGCTTCTCGCCGCAGATCTCGGTGACCCAGGAGAGCCGCACCACCAACGCCCAGCTCCACGACTACGAGCGCACCTTCGGGGAGGTGAGGTTCGTGCGGTTGTTCTGACCCGTCGATACGGGCGGCCGGGAGGGGCGGCCCACACCCCCTCACGTCCCCGCGCCCCCTCCACGTCATGGCCGGACTTGATCCGGCCACCCATGCCCGGACTTGATCCGCGCAACCACTGCCGCCACCGCCACAACGCCCCGCACTTACGCACCCCCTCCCCGTCATGGCCGGACTTGATCCGGCCACCCATGCCCGGACTTGTTCCGGGCACCAACAGCCGCCACCGGCACAACGCTCCGTCGGGAGGGGCGGTGGCAGTGGTTGGTTGGCCGGATCAAGTCCGGCCATGGGTGCGCGGATCAAGTCCGCGCATGACGAGGGGTGGGGAGCGCGGGGAGCGCGGGGAGCGCGGGTAGCGCGGGGAGCGCATCGCACGCCCCACCCCCTACGCCAGCGTCTCGTACAGGTCGTCCCAGTCGGGGTTCATCCCCTGGATCAGGGCGATCTTCCAGCGCCGCGGCCAGTGCTTCATGGTCTTCTCGCGCTGGATGGCGGCGGCGATGTCGTCGTGGAACTCGGCATAGACCAGCCGCTTGAGGCCGTAGCGCCTGGTGAACCCCTCGGCCGCGCCCTCGCGGTGCTCCCAGGCGCGGCGCGCGATATTGGCGGTCACGCCGAGATAGAGCGTGCCGTTGCGCCGATTGGTCATGATGTAGACCCAGCCGCCGCGCATCCCGCCATGCTGCAACCGATGGGTGTGGCGGGCAAGAGGGTTCGCGCGGCGGCGTGCGGGCGGGGGGGGGGGGGGGCCCGTACCGGCAACGCCCCCCCCCCCCCCGGGGGCGCCCCCCCCCCCCCCGCCCCCCCCCCCCCCCCCCCCCCCCCCCCCCCCCCCCC
>JAPPGX010000012.1:0-684 GCA_028877265.1 Acidobacteriota bacterium | reverse complement strand
GGGGGGGGGGGGGGGGGGGGGGGGGGGGGGGGGGGGGGGGGGGGGGGGGGGGGGCGGCGCCCCCCCCCCCCCCGCCTTCCGGCATCGCCGCGCCTCCCGCCTCTCCCCGCACTCCCCGGCATCCCCCCACTTCCCCCCCACGTCATGCGCGGACTTGATCCGCGCACCCATGGCCGGGCTTGTCCCGGCCAACCACGCGGTGCCGCTGCCTCTCCTAACGGGGCGTTGTGCCGGCGGCGCAAGTGGGTGCGCGGATTAAATCCGCGCATGGGTGGCCGGATCAAGTCCGGCCATGACGTAGAGGGGGTGCGTGGGTGCGTGGGTGCGGGGCGGCGAAGGGGAGGCGCGGCGGGACGGCGCACCGGGCGGCTCGCCCCGCGCCGCAACCCGGCCCCGCGTCCCGCGCTACCCACCCCCACGTCATGCGCGGACTCGATCCGCGCACCCACATGCGCCGCCGGCACAACGCCCCGTCGGGAGAAGCGCCGGCGGCGGTTGGTTGGCCGGATCACCCCCCAACCTCGCGATACGGGGCAGCGATTCGGGGACTTGCGTTGTACCTTGGCGCACGGCAACCGGAGGGTCGGACATGTCCTTGCACAGAACCCTGATCGCGGCGCTCTCGGCCGGCGTGCTGGCGCTCGGCCTCGCCGGCTGCGGCGGCGGCGGCGGCGGGGCGGACGG
>JAPPGX010000032.1 GCA_028877265.1 Acidobacteriota bacterium | reverse complement strand
CCCCCGCGCCGGGGGCGGCCCCCCCCCCCCCCCAGTTTAAACCCCCGGCCCCCCCCCGGGGCGCCCGGGGGGCGCGCGCGGCCCCCCGCCGGCCCGGGCCCCCGGGGGGGCCCCCGAAACCTGCATACCGTCGATCGAAAGAGTCGGAGCCCAGAGCTCCTCGGGCGCTGCTGCGAGAATCCGCTGGCGTGTCCCGCCACTCCGTCCGCCGCCACCTCCGCGTGGAGGTCGACGCCTACGATGAGGCGATCCGGCGCTTCATCCCGGGATACGAAGCGATGCTCGAGGCCGCCGCGGCCGAGATCGCGCGGGTGGCGCCGGAACACGTCCTGGACCTCGGGGGCGGCACCGGCGCCCTCGCCGAAGCCATCCTGCTCGCGGCCCCGGGCGCGACGGTCGAACTCATCGACGTGGACCCCGACATGCTCGCGGTGGCCCGGGAGCGCCTCGGCGGGTACGGGTCCCGGACACGCTTCCGCGAAGCCTCCTTCGACGATCCCCTCCCGGAGGCCGACGCCGTTGCCGCTTCGCTGGCGCTCCACCACGTCCCCACCATGGACGAAAAGCGGCGGCTCTTCGTCCGGATTCACGACTGTCTCCGTCCCGGCGGGGTCTTCGTGAATGCCGACGCCACGATGCCAGCGGAACCCGACGCCCAGGAGCCCGTGTGGCGCGGCTGGGCCGCCCACCTCGTGTCGCGCGGCATTCCGGAAGAGCGCGCCTACCGGCATTTCGCCGAATGGCGGGAAGAGGACACCTACTTCCCCCGCGAGGTCGAAGCCGCGGCGATGCGCACCGCCGGTTTCGAGGTGGGCGCGGCGTGGAGCGACGGGCCGATGGTCGTCGCGGTCGGAAGACGTGCTCCCGGCTAACCCCCGAGCAGCGACCGGGCCAGCAGCCCCATCCCGAACCCGAAGTAGTTCCCCACCGCGTAGCCGGCGAGCGCCACCGCAATGCCCGGGAGCATCTGGACGGCGTAGCCGCGGGCGGAGGCGATCGCCACCGCCGAGGCGGCGCCGCCGATGTTCGCCTGGGACGCCACCGAGAGGGTCCCAGCGTCGATCCGGAGCAGCCGTCCCACCCCGAAGATCACGAGTCCGTGAACGGCGACAATGAGCGCCGCGAACCAGAACAGCACCGCTCCGGCGGCGAACATCTCGGAGACGAGGGACCGGGCCCCGTTCGCGGCCAGGAACAGGTAGAGCAGCGAGTTGCCGAGCACCGGCGCCCCCCGGAGCTTCCGCACCGGGCCGACATGGCCGAGGATCAGGGCGATGGTCGTCAGCCAGAGAACCGACGGGACGACCGGCCACGCCGCCTCGATCAGGCGCGCCGCAACCATGGTTCCGAGCGTGATCGCCGCCAGCCCGAAGAAATCCAGCATCCGGAGGCTGTCGCCGCTCTCGTTGAGCCGCTGTTCGAGCGTCAGGGGCCCCTCGCGCGGGCCGGGCGGATCGAGATCTCTCCCTCCCCGCAGCAGCGCCGGAATCGCGATGCAGGCGGCGAGCCAGATGCTGGTCACGATCACGTCGGCCGCAAGCGCCCCCGACATGAGGTTCGGATCCGTCTCGAAGGCCGCGGCGAGCGCGTAGAAGTTGGCGCTGCCCCCGATGTAGGTCCCGGTGAACTGGCCGGTGAGCTTCCACGCCTCCGGACCCAGCGCGTCGGCGAGCAGGACCGTCGCGAGGAAGGTCCCCAGCATGGTCCCGAGCGCCCCGAGCCCAAAAGCGGTGAGCATCGCCTTCCCGGCTCTCAGGACCGCGCGCAGGTCCACGTTCAGCAGCACCAGCACGATCGCGGCGTTGATCCAGATGTTCGAGATCTGCTCGTAGCTCTCCGCCTCCCCCACCAGGAGCCCGGTGTTGGACAGGACCATCCCGAACAGGAGGCAGAGGAGCCCCGCGCTCAGCGACCGGAAGAAGCGGTAGTTCCGCTCCAGCCAGACGGCGAGGAACACCGACGCGGCGAGCGCCAGGAAGATCCCGAAGGGGTCCTGGATCAAGAAGAGCCCTTTCCTAGCAGCCTGTAGACAAAGTCACGCGGCATTCGAACGGCGATGCATCCCGCCTGAACCGGGCCGCTTTGCGGCCCTCATCGTTGCGTTTCGGTCGGAATACGCCCGGTATTCCTCCCTCACGCGCCTTGTCAGCCGGGCGCCTCGCCGTTCTCGGTGCTCCCGTGACCTCGTCCACAGACTACTAGCCCCCGAGCAGCGCCCGCGCCATGGTCCCCATCCCGAACCCGAGGTAGTTCCCGAACGCGTAGCCGCCGAGCGCCACCGCGATCCCCGGCAGCAGCTTGTCCCCGTAGCCGCGCGCGGTGGCGATCGCCACCGCCGAGGCGGCGCCGCCGATGTTCGCCTGCGACGCCACCACCAGCGTCCCCGCATCGAACCGGAGCAGCCGGCCGATGCCGAAGATCACGAGCCCGTGGATCCCCACCGTGATCAGGGCGTAGAAGAAGAGCGACGGCCCGTAGGCCAGCATCTCCGAGACCAGCGACTGGGCGCCGTTCCCGGCCAGGAACAGGTAGAGCAGCGAGTTGCCGAGGACCGGGGCGCCCCGGAGCCTCCGCACCGGTGGCGTGTGGCCGAGGACGAGCGCGATGGTGGTCAGCCAGAGCACTGCCGGCACCACCGGGACCGCGGCCGCGAGGAGCCGCGCCGCCACCATTGCCCCGAGCGTAATGGCGGAGAGCCCGAAGAAGTCCATCATGCGCAGACTCTCGCCGCTCTCCTTGAGCCGCTGCTCGAGCGTCATCGGGGCGTCCCCCTTGCGGACCGGGTCGAGTCCCTTCCCGCCGTAGAGAAGCGCCGGGATGACGAGGCAGGTGGCGAGCCAGCAGGCGGTGACGATGACGTCGGCGGCCACCGCCCCGGACATGATGTTCGGATCGGTCCCGAAGGCGCCCGCGAGCGCGTAGAAGTTCGCCCCGCCGCCGATGTAGGTCCCCGTGAACTGCCCGGTGAGCTTCCAGGTCTCGGGGCCGATGGCGCCGGCGAGCAGGAACGTGGCGATCGCCGTCCCGAGCATGGTGCCCGCGGCGCCGATGCCGAACGCCCCGAGCATGGGCTTCCCGGCCGCCAGGAGGGTGCGCAGGTCCACGTTGAGGAGCACCAGAACGATCGCCGCGTTCACCCAGATGTTGCCGAGCTGGTAGTAGGCCTCCGCGTCTCCCGGCAGGAGCCCGGAGTTCGACAGGATCATCCCGAACACGAGGCACATGAGACCCGCGCTCATGGCGCGGAAGAAGCGGTAGCGCCCCTCGAGCCAGACCGCCAGGAAGACCGCCCCGGCGAGGGCCAGGAAGACGCCGAAGGGGTCCTGGATCACGGGCGCTTCCTTCCCCCGCTCAGCGGATGGCGTCCGCCCACTCGCGCACCGGGTTCACGAGGGTGCCGATGCCCTCGGCCCAGCAGGCGGCGGTGTCGCCGGGCTTCATGAAGATGGGCGGGGTGCGGGCGTAGCCCACCCCGTCCGGGGTCCCGGTGGCGATCACGTCGCCCGGCCGGAGGATCAGGTTGTGGGAGGCGAACTGGATGAGTTCGGGGATCTGGTGCTCCATGATGCCGGTGTTGGCGTCCTGCATCACCTCGCCCGAGAGCGTGAAGCGGATGTCCAGGTCGTGGGGGTCGGGCACGAACTCCGCCGGGGTGATGAAGGGCCCGAGCGGCGCGAACGTCTCGGTGGACTTCCAGACCAGCCAGTCGGAGCCGTAGCGGTCGTCGCCCCGGCCCTCGCGGTCGCCCACGTCGTTCATCATGGTGTAGCCGAAGACGTGGGCGCCGGCGTCTTCCGCCTCGACGTCGCTTGCCGGACGGCCGATCACCACCGCCAGCTCGCACTCCCAGTCCACCATCTCCCGCTCGGGCTTCATCAGGATCGGCTCGCCGTGACCGATGGCGATGCTGCCCGGCTTCAGGAAGAGGTACGGGTTCTGCCGCCGGTCTCCCGGCTCGCGCTCCCAGAAGTGGTCCATGGAGACCTGTTGGTCGTCGAGCGCCGACGCGTCCGACATCGCCGCCGGCGCTCCGGTGGTCATCTCCACCCCGTGCGCCGGGTAGTTGAGGGCGGTGGCCAGGATGATCCCCGGGCGCACCGGCGGGAAGACGTGGAGCCCCTCGAGGTCGTGAATCCACACCGGGCGCTCGTCCGCGGATCGGTCGAGGAGCGGGACCACCTGGTCCACGATGGCGTGCACCCGGTCGCGCATGCCGAGATGCCAGCGCCCGGCGAGTTCCTTCATGTCCTCCGGCATCGGGAGGCTCACCCACATCCGGTTGTGCCGCTCGAGCGAGGCATTGGCCCCGGCGAGATCCACCGCGTACGCGTCCCGAAGCACGATCCCGAGGAACGCCTCGCCGCGGCGCTCGAAGGTCCCCAGCCGGAACGGTTCGGCCGATGCGGCGGCGGAAACCGCCAGCGACAGCACAAGCGCGCCGGAGAGCGCGGTGCGGCGTTCGTTCATGCCGGCGGCGGAGTATGCCAGTCCCGGGCTGGCGCCGCTAAGGTCGTAGATCCAGCACCGGGTCCTTCTCCCCGGTCATCTCCCAGCGCGCCAGGGTGATCGGGATGACTCCGGCGGCGTAGAAGCGGTCGAAAAAGTCCTTGACGCTGAAGTCCTCGCCCTCCAGCACCGCCACTTCGGCAAGGAGTTGCTCGATCTGGATCTTTCCGATTACGTAGCTCGTCCCGTAGCCGGGCTGGCGCAGGTAGAGACTCTGCTCGCCGCGCACCAGGGCTCCCTCGGTCAGCCAGCCGCGCGGCGTCCACTTCATCGCGTAGGCGACCGCCTCCTCCATGTCGAAGTCTCCGCCGTGGAGGTGCAGCCCGCTGATGGCGCGCGCCGCCCTCTGGGCGAGCATGATCCAGGTGAGCTCCCGCGACCGCGGCGAACCTTCGAGGAGGCCGAGGTGCATGAACATCTCCTCGACTCCGGTGGCGAGCCCCTCCGAGCGGAACGCGTAGATGTTGGACAGCGACGGCACCGCGCGGACGGGGCTCAGGTGGGGCGCGTCCCGCATCGCCGCCAGCTCGATCCAGTGGTGCATGTGCGGCCGGAAGGCGTCCGGGTCGCGGTAGTTCACCTCGCTGAAGAAGTTGCGGAGGTCGTCCGGGTTCTCGAGCGGCTGGAACGTCCCGTTCACCGCCCGGAGCGCCGGATCCATGTAGTCCTCGATGCTCTGGACCTCCTCGCGGACCAGGAACTCCAGGTAGCGGTCCACCGACTCGTTGAGCCGCCGGTCGAACTCCTCGGCGGACGCGATCCGCTCCAGCTCCGGCAGCGCGCGGTTCCGGTTCTCCTCGAGACGCATCGAGGAGTGCGACCGGGCCAGCTCACGCTCCATGATGGTCACGATCTGCTCCCATGACCAGGGCAGCAGGTGCACGTGCCGCATCGCCCAGGTGTAGTTGTCGGCCCCGATTCCCGAGGGACCGGTCTTCGAGTCGGCTTCGGCCTCGAGGAACTCCCGGAAGTCCACGGTGGCGGCGTGGGCAGCCTCCACCGCGGCGTCGAGTGCGGCGCTCGTTCCCCCCACCCGTTCGCCGAACGCGATGAGGTCGGCCGCCTGGTTCCGGAAGTAGCGGAATCCGCCGAGCCAGAGGTCCCGCGCATTCGACGCCGCGAGGTTCCCCTTCGCCTGCGCCAGCACCCCCGGCACGGTCCCGATACGCTCCGCCAGTTCCGCCGCATCCGCCTCGGAGAGGGGATAGTCATAGGTCCAGAGGTCGATGAACCCGTGCATCACCGGTCCCTCGTGCGCCGGGACATCGCTCTGGGCCTCGAAGATCTGCACGTAGAAACCCGGATCGCGGGCCCACGGCCGCCGCACCCGGTGGTCGAAGTCGAGCCCGTTCATCTCCGCGCGCATCAGGTGCCAGTCGATCTGCTCGGCGACCGGCCAGCTCTCGGGGGCGAGCGCGTCGAGGCGGGCGCGCCACGCCGGCAGCTCCGCCTGCTGGCCGGCCATCGCGGCGGCGCTGTAGTCCGGAATCCCGTCCCGGAACTCGGGCCGCTCGAACTCCCGCCACTCCTCGAAGAGCGCGACGAGGTCCGCGTGGGTGCCCGGTTCGGCCGCGGCCGGCGGGGCCGGTTCGGACCCGCAGCCGGCGAGAGTCCCGGCGAAGAGGAGCGGCAGCAGCCGCGGTGCAACAGGCGTGGGCGCGAAGCGGACGGTCATGGGGTGCCTCCCGGACCGCCGATCGTACGCGCCCCGGCGGCGTGGAGGAAAACCCCTCTCCGTCTAGACGAGCGACTGCAGCACGCGCAGGAAACGCTCGACGTCGTCCCGGGTGTGGTAGTGCCCGAGCGACGCCCGCAGCACGCCGGCTTCCGGATCGTGGCCGAGGTTCTCCAGCGTGGTCGACGATCCCAGGTCCCCGGCGGCGACCTGCACCCCCTCGGCCGCGAGCGCGGCGCCGAGCGCCGGCGCGCTGCCTCCCTCGCAGGTGAAGGTGAACGTCGGAATCCGGTACGCGGCCCGCCGGGGATCGTCCTCCCCGAGGACCGAGATGCCCTTGATGCGCGCGAGTCCCCGGAGCATCCAGCGGGACAGGATCCGTTCCTCCTGGCGGATGCCCTGCATCCCCTTCCGCATCGGTTCCCGGCGTCCGAAGCGCTCGGAGGGAGGCGCCACCGGCGCGGTTGGCGCCTCGCCGAGCCGCTCGGCATACGAGACCGCCCGGGCGAGCCCCGCGAGGACGTTGGGCGAAACGGCCCCGTTCGCGGACGCCGCGGGATCCAGCCGGCGGGCCCAGAGCGCCGCGCCGCGGGCGCCGAAGAATTCCGCCACGTCCGCGATGACGGCGTCGCAGCGGAGGTTCCGGATGTCGAGCGAACCGTGGGCCAGGAAGTGGCTCGCCTCGGTGGCGAGCACCGCGTCCGTCCCCTCGAGAAGCTGCGCGACCGGAATGATCTCGTTCAGCGAGCCCGTGACCGGACACGCCTTGGTCAGCAGTACGAGGCGGGTCCGCTCGTCGACCAGCGCTGCGAGGTCGCGGAGCAGGACCCTGCCGAGCCGGCGCGGCCGCCAGTCGGACACCTCGACACCCTCCGGAAGCGCCGCCTTCCAGGCAGCCCGCCGGTCGTCCGGCTCCGAGGCGCAGACGACGATGCGATCGCCTTCGCGGAATCCGAGCGAATGGACCAGGCGGCGTACCAGGTCCGGGTAACTCTCGGCGACCGTGATCTGATCGTCCGCCCAGTCCGCGTTCGAGTTCCAGAACCATGCCAGGTCCGCCCGCAGGTCGGCCTCCGCCGACGCGTCGGCCCCCACGGGCCGCGGCCGCAGGGTGCGGGGAGACCCCACGCTGTCGAAATCAAGCAGGCGGGCCGGCGGCGGATTGAAGGATTCGGTTACGAGCGAGAAGGGGAGATCCATGAGTGGCAGGGGCCTCCGGGCCGGAGCGAACGCCCACCCCCGATTAGGATAAAGCGCGAGGACCCATTTATGGAGGATTCCACACCACGAATCCCGGAGTTTCCCGGCGGGGATCCTCGCTTTTCGGTGCGGACCGGCAGCCGGGGCATCGTGGTCGTCACCGGGAAGGACCGGGTCGGGTTCCTCACGCGCATCATGTCGGGCGAGTTGCCGGAGGCTCCCGGCGCGGCGCGGACAGCCCTCCTCGGGCCGAGAGGCAACCTGATCGCGCCGGCGGTCGCGACGGTCACCAACGGGGCGGTGCTCCTCGATTGCGAACGTGCCCGCGAGGAGGCGCTCGCGGCGGCGCTGGACCGGTACCGGATCGCGGACGATGTGGAGATCGCGGTCGCGGAACGCGGCGACTTCGAGATCGTCTGCACGGACACCGGTCCGAGTCCCGGCCGGCCCGATTCGAACTCCCCGGGGTGGGTGCTGGAAACCGGATTCGGGTTCGTCCGCCGTGATTTCCGGCCGTGGCCGGCGAAGACGATCGTCCACGTCGGACTCCGGAGCAGCGGCCGCACTTCGTTCCGCGACCTGATCGAAGACGGCGGCGAATCCGTGGAAGCGTCGCCCGAAGAACAGGAGTACCTCCGGATCCTCGCGGGGGAGCCGCGGTGGGGCGCCGAACTGGACGAACGGTCCCTGCCCCTCCAGAGCGGGCTCTCCGCACACGTCCGCCTCGGCAGGGGCTGCTACATCGGCCAGGAGTACGTGGCGCGGCAGGCGCACCGCGGCCGGATCCCGCGTGTCCTGCGCCGGCTGGAGTTCGACGCGGAGTTCGTTCCCCAGGCCGAATCGGTCGTCCTCTTCCACGCTGATCGCGCCGGCCGGGTCACGAGCGCCGCCGGGCGCCCGGACGGCTGGGGCGGTCCGGCCAGCCTCGCCCTGGCCGTCGTCTCCGCGGAGGTGCCGGCCGGCGCCTCCGTCCAGATTCTGCGCGGCCCGATGGCCCGCGTGGCCGAAATCTGAACGAGCGGACCGCGAAAAACACCTCGGAGCGCCGCATCACCGTTCAGGGCTCGCATTTGATCCGCGCTCCTCGTTGCACCACAATGGTGCATCATGGTGCAAGCTGGGCGGACCCCCTCCCGGGACACCGTCCGCCGGGTCTCCGTCTCCTTCGACGCCGCGGACTACGAGGAACTCCGGAAGATCGCCGCCGAGAAGCGGGTGTCGCTCGCCTGGGTGGTCCGCGACGCGGTCGCCGCCTACATCTTCCGCCGCGGTCCTCTTTTCCGGCAGCCGCCGCACTCCCGGCCCGCCCGGAGGACTCCGGAATGAGGCCCGCCGCCCTCGCCCGATTCCCGGGCGCCGGGGGTGTCAGGTTCTGGCGTATCCGCCTCGGAGAATGCACGCCATGAGCGCGACCCTCCTTCTTTCCCTGCTCGCCGCGGGCCTCGTCGGCGCCACCTGCTACTTCGTGGGGTTCCGCACCGGCGAACGGGCTGGCCGCGCGGAAACCCGCAGGCACGTCGACAACATCGCGCGCGCCGCGGCCGCCGAGAGCAACCAGCAGGCCCGGGAGGCCTACGAACACGCCACCGGACAGGCGGTCGAACGCCTCCAGGCCGCGGCCCGCTCGGACCGGGAACTCGGCCAGGCGAAGTTCGCGGAGACCGCGGGGCCCCTGCGCGAATCGCTCGCCAAGGTCGAGGGTCTCGCGCGCGAGCTGGAGCGGAAGCGGGCCCGAGAACATGGCGCCCTCGAAGAGGTGGCCAAGAACCTCTCGGAGCACGTGCAGAGCGTGCTGGGGAGCAGCCGGTCCCTCCGCGAGGCGCTGAAGGGCGACCGCCAGGCTCGCGGCCGCTGGGGGGAGATCCAGCTCCAGACCCTGATCGAGTCGGTGGGGCTCACCGCCCATTCCGACTTCAGGACCCAGACCGGAACGAATGGCGCTCGGCCCGACCTGCTGCTCCAGCTACCCGGAGGAGCGGTGCTCCCGGTGGATTCCAAGGTGCCGATGGACGACTACCTGACCGCGACCGACGTGGATTCGCCGGAACTCCAGCAGGCGGCCTTCGCCAAGCACGCCAGGTGCGTGAAGTCGCACGCCGACGCGCTCGGCAAGCGCGAGTATCCAGCGAAGCTCGGCGACGGCCCGCCGTTCACGGTGATGTTCCTGCCCATCGAGTCGCTGCTAGCGGAAGCCATCCGGCACGAGCCGGACCTTCTTCAGTACGCCGCGAACCGGAAGGTGGTGCTCGCCACCCCGCACACCCTCCTCGGCCTGCTCTGGAGCGTCGCCGCGATGTGGCGAAGCGAGACCAGCACCCGGAACGCCGAGGAAATGAAGCGGGCCGGTCTCGAACTCGAAAAGCGTCTCGAGATATTCCTCGGTCACTTCGCCGACGTCGGCAGCCAGCTCGCTCGAACGAACGCCGTCTACAACGCCGCGGCGGGGTCGGCCGAATCGCGTCTCACGCCGCACCTGCGGAAACTGCGCGAGCTGGGCGGCCAGCCGGAGGAGACGGGCCATGACAGGCTGCCGAAACCCGTCGAGGTGGCGCCGCGCCGGCTCTTCGACGGCGACGTGGACGTGGTGGCGGAGCGGGAGCTGCACTAGAGGACGAGCCGCCGGCCGGTTCCAACTCGCGACCCCGGGACCGGCGTTGCGGCCGGGGGGATGCCGGCAGGGGGGACACCTTTTGGCGCGCTCGGCCGCCATGATGTCCCCATGACGATCCTCGCCCTCCTTCTCGCCGCCCTGACGGCGGTTCTGGTCCCGGGCGGCCTTTACCTGGCCACCGTGGACGCGCCGAGTTCGTCTCCGGCACGCCGCCGCCCCGCGCCAAGTACCCGCTAGCCCGTCACCCTGACGTCGAGCGCGGCAACCCCTCGCACGGAGGGGCGCCGGCCTGAAGCCGGGGCCTCGCGCAAACCCAAACCGAGCACCGAACGGGGAAGCGCCTCACCAGGGGTCCGGAGTGAGCCACGGAAGCACCACCGCGGGCCGGGTCGTCTTGAAGAAGATGAGCACGTCGTACCACCGGGCGAGCGGGGTCGAGCGCCAGTAGTTCCCCGGCGCGTCGGGGTCGTAGTGCGTGTGGATGTAGCGGAACGGCCGGACGTCGCCGAGCCAGGAACTGGCCGGCGAAGCCGGGTCCCAGGACCGCAGGTCCAGTATCAGCCGGGACGCGGAAGCGCCCGCCAGGTAGTACTCGAACGAATGGGGCACGGGAGGACTCAGCTCGTGCACAGTCTGGGAGAGGAACTCCGATCCGCGGCGTGTATGGGCGGTGAATTGCCCGCTCTCGTGCCCGAAGGCGACGCTCAGCAGATCGTCCCCGAACGTTTCGCGCAGGTGAAACCCCGCGGCGGCGGGATCGCGCGCGAAATGGAAGTTGTGGGCCCAGAGGACCAGACCGCCGCCCGGCCCGATTCGCCCGTTGATCCAGGCGATGTTCTCCGCCATGGACTCCGAGCGGGACTGCTCGCGGGCAATCATCAGGTGGTACTGGACCGCCACCCGCAGGCTCTGGAGCGCCACCGCGAAGGCATCCTCGTCCGATGCCGATTCGTATTCGTTCCGGTTCGCGACGAGGTGTTCCCGCACCGCCTTGAGCGAAGCGCCACAAGCGGACCGATAAGTCTCGGTCTGGTCACCGTAGCGTGAACTCGGGAACCTGCCTCTGTGGTCGTTGGCGAAGGTCTCGAGACAGTTGAGGTCCGCCTCGACCGACGCCGCGCGTTCGGGGTCCACCGAACGGAGGTACTCGCGGACGTTCTGGAGCGCCAAGCCCGGGTACTGCATGTCGAACCCCTGGAATTCCAGGTGGCCTCCTGCCTCGTTGTAGGCCCGCATCCACTCAATGAGTTCGAGCATGGACTCGGATCTCCACACCCAGAAGTGCATTCCGGACAGCAGCCTCCGCGGGTCTCCTTCGCCGGTTTGCAGGTAACCGTTCAGGAGGCGGGTCTCCGGCCAGGTGGCCTCCAGCGCGAACGTGTCGAAACCCCGTTCCTCCACGAGGAAACGGAAGAGACGGGCCTTCATCTGATGGAAGTCCCTGGTGCCATAGGTGTTTTCGCCGAGGGCGACGATGCGGGCATCGCCGATCACATCCCCGACGCTGGCCAGATCGCGGGTCGGGAGGGAGAAGTGAGTGCCGTGGAAGGGCACGGTGTTGGTCTCGATCCACTCCCTGGCGGCCGCCGGATCCGGCACCGGTTTCGGCGCCGGCACCACCGTGGGCAGCACCGCCGTCGCGCGGGTGGCCTCGAAGTGGATGATCACGTCGTACCACTCCCGGAGCGGGATGTCCCGCCAGTAGTCACCGGGCTGGTCGGGGTCGTAGACGGCGCCGATGCTGCGGAACGGCCGGGTTTCGATGAGCCACTCGTTCCCGGGCGAGATCGCGCCCAGAGCCCGAAGATCCAGTACGAACCGGGGCGCGGAGGCCCTATCGAGATGGCTTTCGAAGGAGCCCTCGACGGGTTCGTCGAGTTCGTGCTCGTTGAGCCCCCGGTACTGTCCGCCACTCCGGGTGACGGCGGTGAAACCGCCGCGGGCGTGGCTGAAGCCGACCACCACCATGTCGTCCCCGAAGGCCTGCCGCATGAAATGACCCTGGGCGCCCTCCTGCGTCGAGACGTGGTAGTTGTGGGCCCAGAGGACCATCCGGCCGTCCGGCCCGATCCGGTCGCTGAGCCAGCCGACGTTTTCGGCCATGGACTCGTCGCGGCGCTGCTCGCGGGTTATGTGTAGGTGGTACTGAACCGCAACCCGCAGGCTCTGGAGGGCGACCTCGAAGGCGTCGGTGCCCGAAGCCGCTTCATACACGGGCCGCCTCAGGAGCAGCAGGCTTCGCACCGCCTCCAGCGAAGCGGCGCATTCCCTCTGATAGGCGAGGGTCTGGGTGTCGTAACGCCGAGCCGGAAACCGGCCTCTTTCGTCGTTTGCGAAGGCGTCGAGGCATTGAATCCTTTCGTTGACGAACCCGACCCGATCGGGATCCACCTCGCGGAAATAGGCGCGCACGTTCTCGAGCGCGAGGCCGGGATACTGCATGTCGAAGCCGTGGAACCCGACATCGCCGCCCGCCTCGTTGTGGTCGCGCATCCACTCGATCATCTCGAGCACCGATTCGGTCCGCCAGGTCCAGAAGAAGAGCCCCTGGAGCAGTTCCCGCGCGTCACCCTCGCCGGTCCGGACGTACCGGTCCAGGAGCCGGGCCTCCGGCCAGGTGGCTTCGATGCCGAAGGTGTTGAAACCCATCTCCTCCACCAGGAAGCGCAGCACGCGGGCCTTCATCTCGAAGAAGTCGCGGGCCCCGTGGGTGTTCTCACCCAGGGAGACGATGCGGGCGTCGCCCACCAACTCCCTCATGAACTCCAGTTCCTGGTGGGGAAGCGAGAGGTGGGGGCCCTGGAACGGCTTGCCGTTGGCGTCGAGCCAATCCCGCACCGGGTCACCCGAAGGTAGGAGGAGCGGGACCGTGGGCCGCGGCGCCACCGAATCCTGACCGCAACCCGCGGCCAGGACCAGGACGCCCAGCAGGCAGACCCAATGGCAACTCGAGAACTTGCTCATCGTCGAACACCTCCAACGAAGGCTCCGCGGAGTCCCGGCAAGGATTGCCCTGGCGTGGCTCGAGAACCAGCGTCCGCCGGCAAATGCCCCGGAATACTCCACCGTCCGGGAAGAGGCCAAGCAAGCGGGAGGCCATGGACACCCGCCGGTCCGCCCAAGACGCGATAGCCTCTCACCCGGGAGGCGCCCATGAGACGCATCGCACTTCTCGCCCTGGCCGTGTCGCTTGCGCCGGCAACCGCACTCGCGACCTGGTCGGTGATCGCGGTGGACCGCAACTCCGGCCAGGTGATCGTCGCCTCGGCTACCTGCGTTCGCCAGTCGCGGTTCCCGCCCCGGCCCGCACGGGACCTGATGGACATCCAGGCGGTGATCGTGCCCGGCGTGGGAGTCGCCGCCTGTCAGGCCGGCGTGGACAACACCCGCGCGAACCAGATGCTCGTCTACGAGGAAATCCGGAAGGGGACCGATCCGGAGCGGATCATCGAACTCCTTCGCGAGCAGGAGAACCTCAAGGACGAACCCCAGATGGAACGGCGGCAGTTCGGCATCCTGGATCTCCAGGGCCGGAGCGCCGGCTTCAACGGGAGCGGCAACAGCGCGGCATCGCTCTACGTGGCCGGCCAGGTCGGAGACGACATCTTCGTCCAGGTCCAAGGGAACATCCTCTTCGACGACGACGTGGCGGAGGACGCCGTGCTGGCGTTCATGAGGGCGAAGGGCACCCTGGCCGACCGGGTGATGGCCGCGATGGAAGGCGCGGACCGCGCCGGCGGCGACAAGCGATGCACCTGTGAGGAGGAACCGAAGCCCGCCGCCCCCTGCGACGGGAAGACCTCGCACGTCGCCTACATCGCCATCGCGAACCGGGACGACGCCCTCGGCACGTCACACAACGACGGCGACTACTACGCGTACCTCGCCGTCAGCGACGAGGACGTCCAGCCCCACGAGAACGCCAACCCCGTCGTCACCCTCCGGCTCCGCTACGACGCCTGGAAGGATGCCGGCAGCAAGCGCACCGGGATGCCTCCGTCCCTGATCCCGGAATGAGACCGCTGCCGCTCGCGGCGCTCGCCGCCTTCGTTTTCCTCGCCGCCGCGCCGGTAGCGGGCGAGACGCCTCCGGCCGAAACCGACGCTTCCGCAAACTGGCCCCGCTTCCGGGGACCGCTCGCAAACCCGGTGGGCACCCACCCGGACCTGCCGGTCACCTGGTCACGGACCGAGAACGTCGAGTGGGCTGCCGCGGTCCCCGGGGTGGGCTGGTCGTCGCCAGTGGTCTGGGGGAACCGGATCTTCCTCACCGCCGCCACCAGTCCCCAGGAAATGAAGGGCCCGTCGCTCGGGACCGATTTCAGCAACAACTACATCGCCGAACTGCGCGCCCAGGGCCTGCCCCCCGAGGAAGTGAATCGGCGCCTCTTCGCCCGCGACCGCGAACTGCCCGAGGAGATCGTCATCGGTCTCCACGTCTACTGTCTCGACCTCGAGACTGGGGCCTTGCTCTGGGAGCGGGAGGTGTACCGCGGACAGCCGCTCGGGGGCCGGCACCGGAAGAACAGTTACGCCTCCGAAACGCCGGTGACCGACGGGACGAACGTCTACGCCTACTTCACGCATCACGGCCTGTTCGCCTTCGACATGGACGGGAACCCGGCGTGGGAGATGCCGCTCACGGCGCACCCGACCGTCCGTGACTTCGGCACCGGCGCCTCTCCGGCGCTCCACGGAGACCGACTCTACGTCCTGAACGACAACGAGGAGTCGGGTTTCCTCGCCGCTTTCGACACCGGAAGCGGGGAGGAACTTTGGCGCACCCCGCGCGAAATCACCGAGCGGCGAAAGACCGGCTGGTCCACTCCCTTCGTCTGGGAGAACGAGGTGCGCAGCGAGATCGTGACCCTGGGCCCCGGCATCGTGATCAGCTACGACCTCGACGGGAATCCGCTATGGCACATGAAGCGCATGGCGGGAAGTCCGATCCAGAGCCCCTTCGCGTGGGAGGGGCGTCTGTTCATCTCCGCCGGCGTCTCGGGCGGCCAGTACCGGCCGCTCGCCGCGATTGGTCCCGGAGGCTCGGGAGACATCACCCCGTCCGAGGGAACCGACTCCAACGAGCACGTCCTCTGGTACGACCGCCTCGCCGGCGGAAGCTACCTGCCGACCCCGGTGATCTATGACGGAGCTCTCTATGTGTTGTATTCGCGCGGCATCTTCGCCCGCTACGACGTGGATACCGGCGAACGGGTCTATCGCTCCCGGATCGCGGAGGGCGCCGCCGCCTTCACCGCTTCGCCGTGGGCTTACGGGGGATACGTGTTCGCCCTCGGGGAGGAAGGCGACACCTTCGTGATCGAGGCCGGCGACGAGTACCGCCTGGCCGGAGTCAACGATCTGGGTGACTGGAGCCTGGCCTCCCCGGCCATCGTGGGAGACCGCCTCCTGATCCGCACCCAGAACCACCTCTACTCCATTCGCGGGCAGGCGGATGCCGCGGAGCAGCCCTGACGGCCGGGACCAGCCGGTTTCGGCGCCGTCTCGGTGCGGCGTTCCTCTGTCTCGGGGTGCTCCCGGGATGCCGCGACCCGGGGGCGCCCGAAGCCGTTCCCGAGCCGCGCGTCCGCTTCGTCCTCCCGCTCGGCGGGGTCCCCGGGCGGGACTGGGTGATCAACAACTACGTGGACCGGGATCCCGGGGCCGGCGTCCGCGACTACCAGGGTGGCCGCAAGAGCTACAACCGCCATCAGGGCACCGATTGGGACGTGCCCAACTTTCGCTGGATGGACCGCGGATTCCCCGTCCTGGCCGCCGCGGACGGCCGGGTCACGGCGGTGCACGACGGTGAGTCCGACCGGAACGTCGCCTGTGGATTCCTCGGCATCCTGAAACAGCCGAACCTCGTCGAGCTCACCCACGCGGACGGGACGCGGTCGCGCTATCTCCACCTCCGCCGGGGATCGGTGAAGGTCGCCGTCGGGCAGCGCGTCGCGGCGGGAGATCCGCTGGGGGAGATCGGGAGTTCCGGCTGCTCCACGGCGCCGCATCTCCATTTCGAGGTGCGCGGTCCCGGAGGCGCGGTCGTGGACCCCTTCCGGCCCAATCTCTGGACCGATCCCCCGCCCTACAAGACCGCGCTCACCCTGATGGACCTGGTCGTCCTGGACGGGCCGATCGAGGGTGAGGACGCACTGAAGGATCCGCCGCCGAATGCGAAGCGCATCTCTCCGCACCGGACGCTCGGCATCGGCCTCTCCCTCGCCGGAGGATCTCCCGGGGACGAAGTCGAAGTGCTGCTCGAGGGCGCCGTCCAACCGGAACTCGTGGCCTCGGTCCCCGGCGAACCACCCCACGGCTACCGGTTCTGGAACCTGCCCCCGGACCGGCATCGCGGAACGCGACGCATCGTGGTCCGCACGCGCGGCAAGGTCCTCGCGAGCCACGAACTGCGCTGACCACCGCGTCTTCCCGTCCGGACCACGTTCCGCCCGCGCCTCGCTCCCGGGCGCGCCACAATGACGTTGTGCGCCTCTGGTCGCTCCATCCCCGGGAGTTGGACCGGCAAGGGCTGCTGGCTGTGTGGCGCGAAGGACTGCTGGCCCGGAAAGTCCTCGCCGGAGAGACCCGCGGTTACCGGAATCACCCCCAGCTCCGGCGATTCCGGGAACACTCCTCTCCTCCGGGCGCCATCGCGGCCTACCTGCACGCGGTGGCCGATGAGGCAGCGCGGCGCGGATACCGGTTCGACCGCACCCGGATCGGGAGTCCGGAACGGACCGCAGCGCCCATACCCGTGACGACGGGGCAACTGCGGTTCGAAGCCCGGCACCTGGCCGCCAAGCTCTCGGTGCGCATCCCGGAGACCCTCGCCGGACAGCCGGCCGCGCCTCGCCCACGGCCACATCCGCTCTTCCGGGTCCGCCCCGGTCCCGTCGCCGACTGGGAACGCGCTGGCGCGGCGCACGCTTCCCCTCCGCGAACCCCCTGATCCGCGGCTGCCGGCCACCTCCCGGCCAGCCGATGTTCGCGGCGCCGCCTCCTGGCCACCGGACGTTTGGGATCGCATCGATCCCAACCACACCCCAACTCTCGCCACACCCCAACGGTATACGCGCGTCACCAAGCCCGCTCTGTCGGCCCCGGCGCGATCAGCGAGGCTCGGTCCGGCCGGCCTCCCGGGCGAACCACACCGCCGCCTTCTTCAGGATTTCGACCTCCTCCTCGAGCCGCCGGATCTTCGCCTTGGCCTCGCGGAGTTCCCGCCGCTCACCCTCGCTCCAGCCCCCGGACGCGCCGTCTTCCGATTCGGCCGCCGCGACCCAGTTCCGAATGGCCTGCGCGCTCGGATCGAACTCGCGCGACAACTCTTCCGGGGTACGCCCGCCTCGGACCAGGTCGATCATTCGGCGCCGGAACTCCTCCGAATAGCGGCGAGGCCTCCCAGTCATTCTTCCCGGTCTCCTGGATCCGGCAACGGAGCGCCGGGCTCTTCGAGGTGTTCGTGATCGCGCCTTGCACGAATTGACGGGGATGGGGTCGGACGGGTTTTCATCGCCGGCCCGGCAATGGTACCCCGATTTTGTGGCCAGTCAATCTTCTTGGGTAGAGAGCCACGTCAGTCCTGCCGACACAACGCCCTGGGGCCGGCCGAGGACGGATTTCGCGGGCCTGCAGGACCGCCGCAAGCGCTGATCCCATCGGCCCGCGCCGACTCCGCCCAACCAGTCCAGCGCTGGATTGGTGTGTCATTTGTGAACGGGAACCTTGTGTAAACTACTGTGAAATTCGCGCACTGCCCTGGTGTCGCTTGGGGTTATTTGGGCAAACAAAGGCGCCGCAACAATGCAACGCACCCGTTTCGGTGAGGCGGACCGCGTGAGGCTTCCTGCCTCGGCAGGCGGCACGCGGTGAGGGGCGCCATCTCCGGCCTGGAAACGGCGCCGATCCGACGCGGCGCAGGCCCGTTGGGCGAGGTGGACCACAAGGTGATCTACCGGTTCATGGATCTTCACCAGGAAGAGCACCGCATCGCGACCATGGCCCGGGTCCTCGGCGTCTCCCGGAGCGGCTATTACGCCTGGAAGACGCGGCCCGTCAGCTCCCGGGCCCGGACGGACGAGCTGCTCAAGAAGGAAATCAGCAGCGTGCACGCACTCCACGAGGGCGCCTACGGCGCCCCGCGCATCCACGGGGAACTGCAACGCCAGGGCTGGAAGGTGAGCCGCAAGCGGGTGGCCCGGCTGATGCGGGAGTTGGGCATTCACGGCCTCGCGCGCGGACCGCGCCGCCGCCGGGAGCTGACGGGCGCCGAATAAGCCCCGCCGCCCGGCTGCCGCTTCGCCGCGGGCGGCGCAGGCATCCGCGGGTGATGCGGGGTTCACGCTCCGCCCGCCCGCCGCGGAGCGCGGCGCGCTCGCGTCAGGCGGGCCGCAACTGCCGGCCGATCCGGGTCCACAGCCAGGGGACCCGGCGGACCGACAGATCGAGCAGGTAGGCGATCAGTCCCAGGAGCGCGAGCAGCGGCCACAGGGCGCGGGAGCGCACCACCCGGTCGCCGGCGGTCGCGAGCACCTGCGCCGGGGTCGGCGCCACGACGCCGCCCGTCTCCGCGGCCAGCGCGGCAAGGGCTTCGTCGTCCGCCGGCAGGAAGCGGTACTCGTCGGGATAGCTCAGATGGATGGCCCGCTCGAGGTCGGCCCCCTCGGCAAGATCGTCCGGAAGGGACTCGCCCACGATGCGGAAGCGCGCCGTATCGCCGGGACGCAGGTCGAGCGGAACCTCGGCCTCGAATCTTCCCGGGCCGGTCTGCCGGATCGTGGTGCGGCCCACGAGCCCCGCGTACGAGATCTCGAGTTCGGGCACCACATCCTCGGGATAGCTTCCATCCTCGCGGATCAGCGACAGGCTCACATCGGCGGCGTTCCCGCGCCGTGACACCTCGAAGTCGAGATCGGCTCCCTCTCCGCGACGCATGGCGTCCCGCACCACCTGCGTCCAGAACTTGCCGTAACCGTTCCATTCCACCCAGTCGGCGGCCCAGCGATTCTTGCAGTCGGACGTGAACATGGACGCCCGGCCGAGTCCGTATTGCCAGCGGGCGAGGAGCGGTTCCTCGTCGGGGCCTTCCAGAAGCACCTCCGCGGTGTCCTTCGCCATCGTCGCCACGAAGCCCTTCAGTTCCGGGGCGGCGTCGAAGTCCAGGCCCTCGAGCACGCGCGCCATCTGCCTCACCACCGGGCGGAACGGCTCTTCGACCAGCGTGGCGTCGAGGGCGATCTGGGTTTCCTCGACGAAGATCTGCTGCACCCGTCCCGCGTCCCGGATGAAGTAGCTGCGCCCGTCGCCCCACTCGGCGATGTCCGACAGCAGTTCCCGGTCCGCCTCTTCCCCCACCGCCACGGTCGAAATGGTGATCTCGTCCTCCATCATCCGGGTGACGAGCTCCTCGTAGTCGTCGGGATAGGTCTTTCCGTCGGAGAGCAGGATCACGTGCTTGACCTTGGAGGGACTCTCGATGAGCTGCTCGTAGGCACGGTCGAGGGCCGGATAGATGTTCGTCTGGGCGCTCGCCTGAATCCGGCTGATCCCCTCCTTGATCCACTCCCGGTCGGCGACCAGTTGCAGCGGGATCGTGGTGTAGGGGTTCCAGTCGAAGGTCACGACACCGAAGCGGTGCGTGTCCTCGAGCAGGTCCAGCGCGGCCTTGGTGGCTTCCTTGGCCAGCGCGATCTTCCTCCCGTACATGCTGTAGGACTTGTCCAGCACGATGATGAGGGACAGATCCTTCCACTTTTCCTCGATCTGGAAGTCCACCGGCAACGCCTCTTCAAGCACGGACTCCGAGTATCCGTCCTCCCCGTAGCTGGATTCACCCGCGGCGAAGACCAGTCCCCCGCCCTCGTCGCGGACGTAGCTCGCAACCTGCTGCATGACCGGCTCGGGGAGGCGGTCCGGGGCCACGTCGCTCAACACCACGGCGTCCCAGGTGTTGAGGTCGAGGCGGGGAAGCGCCGACGCCGGGGCCGTGTTCACCGTGACGCCCTCGGACTCCAGCGCGCTCCTGAGATAGCGGGCGCTCTCGGGCTGTCCTTCGACGTAGAGCACGCTCGCCTCCTCTTCCACCGGCACCTCGACGGCCCGCCGGTCGTTGACCGGAAGTCGGTCGCCGGCCACCCGGATCTCCGCTTCGAGAACCGTCATGCCCGGGTCCTCGATGCGGACCGGCACCGGAACGGTGGAAGCGCCGGGCGGGAGTTCGACCTCGATGGCGGCCAGCACCTCTCCGTCGGCGAGAACCCGGATCTCCGCCGGGCCGCCGGCAGCCGAGAACACCTCGGCTTCGACCCCGGTCATCTCTCCCGCCCGCACGGCGGGGGGCAACCGGATCGCGTTCACGAAACCGCCGCCGTCGCTCCGCACACCCGACGGAGCCGGGAAGACCCGCACGCCCGCCTCCTTGAGGAACGCCAGCGCGGCGGCCGTATCGCCTTCGGTTTCCCTGCCGTCGCTGAATAGCACCACCCGCTTCAGCCGGTCCGGCGGGAGCCGCGCCGCGGCGTGGCGAAGCGCCGCCTCGATATTCGTCCGGCCCTGGTCCAGCGCGTCCGGGGGTGGAAGCCCCGCCGCCGCCCCGCTGTCGAAGACCTGCACCTCCAGCAACGCCTCCGCGTCTGGTACCGACACCGCGCGGTCGGCAAAAGCGACGAAGTGCGCGTCCTCGCTACTGAGCGCCCGGCTCGCCTCCCGGGCCCACGCGACCGCATCCTGCATCGATCCGGAGGCCACGCTGCGGGATACATCCACCACGAACGCCACCGCCACCTCCCGCGACCCGGCGCGGATCACCGGCCGGCAAAGCGCGAGCAGCAGAAACGCGGCAGCGAGCAGGCGCAGCACCAGCGAAGCGCGCAGCCGCAGCTTCGGCCAGCGGAGATTCGACCTGAGCGCCACCAGCACCACCACGCCGAGGAGGGGCAGCAGGAGGAGGGGCCAAAGCGCTTCGAACGTCATCGGGGTTGCGGTGGAATGCGGAATCCTATGCGCGCCGGCCCGATCGCGGTCTGGAGGACCGTTCGGGGAGCCGACCGGACGCAGCGCGTAGCATGCATCGAGGCGTTTCGGCTAATTTCGACAACCCGTCGCTCCGGGAGCGCCCGCCCCGGTTCAAGGAGTCCTGCCATGCCTCGTCCCTCCATCTCCCTTCGCCGCGCCACTGCGGCGGCCGCACTGCTGAGCCTCGCTCTCGGCGCGGCCTCCGCCCGTCCCGCGCAGCAGGCCGCATCCATCGCCATCGAACCCGGCGCACTGACCCTCGAGGTGGGAGAGACCGCGCAGCTCGCGGCCACCGTGATGGACGCCGCGGGGAACCCGGTCGCGGACGCGCGGGTGGTTTTCTTCTCCGGCAACCGCCGGGCGTTGACCGTGACCCCGGGCGGACACGTCTCCGCGAACCAGCCGGGGGATCACGAAGTCACGGCGCTGCTGCCCGACCAGGCCTTTGACGGCAACTGGGACTACTACAGCAGCCGGGACCCCGGTCTGCGGGCTTCGATTCGGGTGAGCGTGAGCACGCCGGCGCTGGCCGACATCTTCTTCGAGGACGCGCCTCCCCGCGTGTGGGCGGGCACCGAAGTGCGGTTCCCGCTCGCGGGACGCGACGCGGCGGGACAGGTCAGCCGCGGACTCGAGGCGGGCTACGCGACGAGCGACAACAGCGTCGCCGTGGTGGACCAGGTCGGCATGGTGTCCTTCCTCGCCACCGGGTCGGTGCAGGTGGCCGCCATGCACGGCGAGATGACGATCTACCACGAAGTGGAGGTCCTGCCCAACCCGACCGCGCGGCTGGCCCTCGAGGCGCCGGACCGGACCGAGGTCCGCACCGGGGACGTGGTGCAGTTCCGGGCAGCCGCGCTCGATGCCTCGGGGAACGAGACCCGGGGTCCGGCGATCCGGTTCGCGGTGGAGTCCCGTCCGGACCCGTTCCGGCCGGAGTCGCTGGGGGCCGGCGCGGCGGCGCAGGTGACCCCCGACGGGCGGTTCGTCGCCGAGCAGCCCGGGGTGTACACCGTGGTGGCGATGAGCGGCGACCGGCTGGCCCGCCGGACGGTCCGGGTGGTCCCCCGCAATGTCGAGCGCGAGGTCGAGTTCCTCGGGCACGCCCGGGTCTCCGACCGCGTGACCGGAGACCTCTGGGTCTGGGAAGGCGTGGACGGGCGAGACTACGCGGTGCACGGCACCTGGAACGCCGAGGGACACGCCTACTTCTACGACGTCACCGACCCCCGGAACATGGAACTCATCGACACGGTCCAGGTGGACGCCCGGACCGTGAACGACGTGAAGGTCTCGGAGGACGGGACCCTCTGCGTGATCAGCCGCGAAGGAGCGTCCAACCGGCGAAACGGAATCGTGATGATCGACTGCACGGATCCGCACAACGCCGAGATCCTGAGTTCCTTCGACCAGGGGCTCACCGGCGGGGTGCACAACGTCTTCCTCGACAACAACCACGTCTACGCGGTCAACAACGGCCGGCGCTGGGACGTGGTGAACGTGGAGGATCCCCGGAATCCCTTCCGGGTCTCGCGCTTCGAGACGGACACCCCGGGCCGGTCGGTGCACGACGTCTGGATCCGGGACGGCATCGCCTACCAGGGCGGCCGCAGCGACGGCCTCATCATGGTGGACGTGGGCGGAGGCGGCAAGGGCGGCAGCCCCAACACCCCGGTCGAGATGGGGCGCTTCCCGCAGATCACCGGCTGGAACCATGCGGTGTGGCCCTTCCGCAGCCCCTCGACGGGCAAGCTCTACGTGATCGGCGGCGACGAGGCCTTCTACCTGAATCCGCGCCGGCCCGACGCGGGCGGCATCCTCTGGGAGGAGGGCATCCCCTCGCGCGCGAAGGGGTGGCTCCACTTCGTGGACTTCACCGACCCGGAGAACCCCGAGGAGGTGGCCCGTTTCGAACTCGCCGACTCCGGACCCCATAACCTCTGGGTCGACTGGGAAGAGGAGATCATGTACGTGGGCTACTACGACGCGGGACTCCGGGTCGTGGACGTGTCGGGCGACCTGCTCGGCGACCTCTACCGGCAGGGCCGCCAGATCGCCCGCTTCTTCCCGGAGGACAACGAGGGGTTCCTCGCGAACGCCGCCTTCACCTGGGGCCCCCAGCCCCACAAGGGGACGATCTTCCTGGCCGACTTCAACAGCGGCCTCTGGGCGGTCCGGCTGAAGGATCCCGAGCCGGACACCGGAGGGAACTGAGCGGCAGGATGCCCCTCGACGAAACCGCACGCGGCCTCGGCGGCTTCCTGTTCCGCCGGCTCCAGACGCTCCGGTTCTTCCTCGCGTCGTTCCGCTTCATCTTCTTCTTCCTCACCGCGGGGCGCACGGTGCGGCGCCGCTACGCAGCAGCCGAGCGGTCCGGGGACACGATCTGGCTGGACCAGGGTCCGTTCCGCCAGGAGCCCGACGAGGCCCCCAACTGACGGTCTGCCGATGAAGATCCGCGACGTCCCGCCGGCCGAGTACGCCTTCGGCTACCGGGTTCCTCCGCGTTCGGGCAACGAGATCAACGGGCACGGGGAGCGCGAGCCACGCCGGGCCACCCAGGTGTTCCACAACGCGGACTCGAGCAAACCGATCGACTGGCAGGGACTCGACGACTTCTTCATGTGCGTCAACCCCTGGCAGGTGGTCCGGCACCGGCTCCTCAACAAGTTCGAACTGCGGAAGGAGCGGGGCCCGGTGGCCCGCCGGGTCGTGGATGAGGGCCCCGAGAAAAACGCCGCATTCGTGAAGGCGGCCGCCCGCGAAGCGGGGGCGAGCCTCGTCGGAGTCGCGGAGATCCGGGAAACAGACGTCTTTGAGGGACGCGAGGCGCCGTACCGCACCGCCGTCTGCATCGGGCTCCCGATGGTCCGGGAGGAGATGGCGCATGCGGCGCGTCCCCGGGGGGCGGCCGAGGTGATGCGGACCTACCGCCGGATCGGCCTCATCGCCATGCGCCTCGGCCGGGAGATCCGCCGCCGGGGCTTCCCGGCGAAGGCCTACGGGGACCCGAACGCCACCGACATCCTCCACATCCCGCTGGCGGTCCGCGCCGGACTCGGCGAGCTCGGCAAACACGGCTCGATGATCAGCCGCGAGCACGGCTCCAACTTCCGGCTGGCCGCGGTGCTCACCGACATGCCGCTGGCGCTGGACGCCCGGCGCGACATCGGGGTGGACGACGTCTGCGCCCACTGCCGCCGCTGCGTGATCGACTGTCCGCCCGACGCGATCCACGAGGAAAAGCAGTGGATCCGCGGGGAGCAGCGCTGGTACGTGGACTTCGACAAGTGCGTTCCCTACTTCACCAAGACCTACGGCTGCGCCATCTGCATCGAGGTCTGTCCCTGGTCGGAGCCCGGCCGGGGTGAGACCCTGAGCGACCTGATGCTGGCGAAGCGCGAACGGGCGCGCCCCCAACCCCCAACTCTCGAGGACGAACAATGACGCAAGACCCGATTGCCAAGGATTCCGTCGCCGGCCGGCGACTCGCACGGCTGGCGCTGCTGGCCGCCGCGTCCACCGCGGCGCTCTCCGCGTGCGGCGCTCCGCCCGCCGAACCCGAACTCCGCATCGCGGTGGCGCGCTTCGCGCACGAGACCTGCACCTTCTGCCCCGGGGGGGACACCGAGGTTGACGACTGGCTCCGCGTCAGCGAGCCGGTTTCCGGGGAGGCGCTGCTCGGCTCCGGCGGCTACGTCGGCGGCTTCGTCCAGCGCGCCCGCGAGTTCGGCGACGTGGAGCTCGTGCCGCTGAGTTCGCCGGTGGGAGTGTTCGGAGGCTCGTCGCGGAGCTGGAACACGAAGGAGACGTTCGAGCACTTCCTGGATGTCATGCTCGCTGAACTGGAGGCGCAACTGCCGGTGGACGGGGTCTATCTCGCCCTCCACGGGGCCATGGCGGTGCGGGACGTCCCCCGTCCGGAAGCCGAGATCGCCCGCCGCTTCCGCGAGCTGGTCGGCCCCGACGTTCCCATCGCGGGCACCTTCGACCTGCACGGGAACGAGGACGGGGAGTTCCTCGAGCACGCCAACTTCGCCTTCGTGACCAAGCGCTTCCCCCACTACGACTCCTACATCCAGGGCGAACGGGCCGCCCGCGCCCTCCGGATCACGGCGCGGGGCGAGTACGAGCCCACCACCGCGACCCGGAAGCCCGGGATCATCACCGCCACCGTGCTGCAGTGGACCGGCCAGTCCCCCGCGATGGACATCATGGAGCGGGCGCGCCGCTGGGAGGCGCGCGAGCACGATAGCTACGTGAGCGTGTTCTACGGCTATCCCTGGTCGGACGTCCCCGACGTGGGCGCCACCGTCCACGTCATGACGAACGGCGACCAGGAACTCGCGGACCGGATCGCCGACGACATGGACGATTTCATCTGGCGGGTCCGTGAGGCCTTCGCCCTCGGCACCTATCCCGGCCCCGAGGAGGGCGCGCGGATCGTGGCGGCGGCGATCGCGGCCGGCGAGACGCCGGTGGCGGTCGGCGACCACAGCGACCGTCCCGGGGACGCGACGCACATCCTGAACGCCTTCACCGCGGCGGGAATCGGCAAGACTCTCTACGGCACCATCTCCTCACCCGCCACCCTGGAAGCGCTCGCGGCCGAGGACGTCCAGCCGGGCGATCCGTTCGACTATGAAATCGGGGGTTTCACCCCGTCCGGCGGGTCACCCCGGCGGATCACGGGAACCCTCGAGTACTTCGACGAGGGGTTCGGATACGAACGGATCGCCGCCGTCTCCTTCGGGGACGGCAACGTCGTCTTCCTCGTCCCCGCCTACGAGCAGGTGCTCTACCCGGAGGCGTTCCGCATCGGGCCGATCAACCCCGACGACTACGAGGTCTTCGTGGTCAAGTCCCGGGTCCATTTCCGGCGCGGCTTCGACGAGACCGGCTACGCGCGCACCATCCAGATCGTCGAGGCGCCCGAGCCGTTCGTGGGGACCACCTTCCTGGACGCGCTGCCGTACGAGAACGTGGACCTGAGCGAGTTCTATCCCTACGGGACGCCGCCGCACCGGCGCTAGCAGCCTGTGGAAAGAGTGACGTGAGCACCGAGAGCGGCGAGGCACCCGGCTGACAAGGCGCGTGAGGGAGGAATACCGGGTGTATTCCGACGGAAACGCAACGATGAGGGCCGCAAAGCGGCCCGGTTCAGGCGGGATGTAACGCCGTTCGAATGCCGCGCGACGTTTTCCACAGGCTGCTAAGGCCGAACGGCGCTACTCCGGTTCGGCCAGCCGGTTGTAGCGGCGCAGGACATCGCGCAGCCGCTCGTGCGGCAGCCCGTAGATCCTGCGGCCGTTGACCCCGACCATGTCCCGGCCCGCCACCACGGCGTTGACGATGGCCTCCTCGGTAGCCTGCACCACGCCCTCGAAGAGGGGGTTGATGTTGTTGTTCGCGAGGTTTTCGAGCGGGGCGACGCCGCCCTCGTTGTGTGCCGCCTCCTCGTTGGCGGTGGAGAAGGCGATGAAGATGTCGCCCGAACCGTTCGAGGCGATGCTCCCCACCCGGCCGAGCGCCAGCGTGGTGCGGCGGATGAAGCGGTTGAGCTGGTGCGGCAGCAGCGGCGCGTCGGTGGCCGCCACGATGATGATCGAGCCGTCGCGGCCGTAGGCGTGTTCGTCATCGCCCGGCGGGGCGTCGAAGGGACCCCGTTCCGGCGTGAGGTCCGGGATCTCCCGGCCCACCGGGACTCCCGCCACGGTCATCAGGTTCCGGCTCCCGAAGTTCGACTGCACCAGCACGCCGATCGTGTATTCGCTGCCCCCGGCCTCCACGATCCGGGACGAGGTGCCGATCCCGGCCTTGAAGCCGAAGGTCCGCATCCCGGTGCCGCCTCCCACCGAGCCTTCGGCGACCGGCCCCGCCCGCGCCGAATCGAGCGCCGCGAAGACGTGTTCCTGGCGGACGTGAAAACCGTTGATGTCGTTGAGGAAGCCGTCCCAGGTCTCGGCCACCACCGGCAGGCTCCAGTCGGGAGCGTCCAGGTTCGCCTGCGCCCAGGCGATGGTGGCCTCGTGGACGGCGCCGACGCTGTGGGTGTTGGTGATCATCACCGCCCCCTCGAGGATGCCCCGGTCGCGGAGCCAGGTGGTCCCGGTCATCTCACCGTTGCCGTTCAGCGTGAACCACGCGGCGAACACGCGTCCCCGGCTGGCGCGGCCGCGGGGCAGGACAGCGGTCACTCCGGTGCGGACCGGGCCTTCCCCGACCACCAGTTCCCCCTCCCCACGGATGATGGTGTGGTGACCGACTTCGATCCCGGCCACGTCGGTGATGGCGTTCAGCGGCCCCGGTGTGCCCTCGAAGGGAACACCAAGATCGCGGGCCCGGGGCCCGTCCTGGGCGAACGCCGGGACGAACGCAAGACCGGATGCAAGCAGGGCCGCTGCGGAGAGCGCGAAGCGGTGTTTCATGGGCGAAGTGCCTCCCGGAGCAAGCCTACGGGATTGCTGCTCGCCGTCCCGTACGTCCGGCTACCATCCGCGCGGTGAAAAGCGGCTTCGCGCATTCCGGACGCCTGTGGCGCGGACGTCTGGCCGTCGCCATCGGCACGCTCGCGTTGTCGGCGGCGTGTGCGGCGCCGCGCAGCAGCCTGCCGGCGGCGGACCAGGCCGCGCTCGCCAGGGAGCGGCGCATCCAGCAGGAGCTGGCGTTCCAGGTCCAGCAGGAGCGCCGCCAGCGCCTCGCCGACCTGTCCTGGCCGCTCCGGCGCGACGGAGCCGCCCTGTGCGGTGACCGCGTGGCGGCCGGCTTCGGTTTCGTGTTCGATTCGTCCGGACGCTACGAGCCGGGCGAACGGGCGGCGGTTTCAAGCTCGCTCGGCATCGGACTCCTGCCCACCGTGACGACCGTGGTCCGTGGCGGCCCGGCGGACTACGCCGACATCCGGCCCGGGGATGTGCTCACCCACGTTGGCCGCTACCGGCTGAACGAAGGGGCGGCGGGGATCGAACAGGGACTCCGGTGGCTTGCGGAGTTCGCCTCCGGTCCGCCGCCCTTCCCGGCGGTGACGGTCCGGCTCGAGCGCAACGGCGAACCGTACGTTCAGGAACTCGTTCCCGACCTGGTCTGCGCGTACCCGGTCGTCCTCGCCGAAATCGACGCGATCAACGCCTACGCAGACGGCTCGGCGGCCTACATCACGAACGGCATGCTGCGGTTCACCGAAAGCGACGAGGAACTGCAGGTGGTCATCGCCCATGAGCTGGCCCACAACCTCGCGGGACACCTGACGGACCGGCAGCAGAACATGGCCGTCGGCGGCCTGCTGGGGCTGGCGGCCGACATCCTCCTCACGCGGGCGACCGGCGTGAACTCGGGCGGCGTGCTGACCGCCGCCGGGCTCGCCGCCGGATCGCGCGCCTACAGTCAGGACTTCGAACGGGAGGCCGACTACGTGGGGATGTACCTGCTGGCGCGCGCCGGGGTGGAGACTGCCGAGGTCGCCCGGTTCTGGCGCCGGATGGCGGTCGAGCACACCGGCGGCATCGAGAACGACCATCGATCCACCCACCCTTCGACCCCGGAGCGCTTCGTCCGCCTCGACGCGGCGCACGCCGAGATCGAGGCGAAACAGGCCGCGGGAGCGCCACTCGTTCCGAACCGCACGGGCGAACGCTGACTGCGGCGCTGGCTGCTCAGCGGCGCCCGTCGAACAGCGAGCGCGGCGCGCCGGGCGCGCGCGGCGGACGGAAGAGATCCAGGCGGAACGGAGGATGCTCCCGGTCGAGCCCGTGCCGCCGGGAGGCCACCCGGAACCGGTTCGCCAGCAATTCCGCGTAAGGGCCCTGGCCCCGCATCCGATCTCCGAACTTCGACTCGTAGAGCTGGCCGCCGCGGGTGTCCCGGATCAGGCCCTCCACGTGCCCGGCGCGCGTCGGGACGTGCGTCTCCAGCCACTCCGAGAACAGCTCCTTCAGCTCGTGCGGCAACCGCACCAGAATGAAGCCGGCCGAGCCCGCCCCCGCGTTCGCGGCGGCCTCCAGGATGGCCTCGAGTTCGGAGTCGTTGAGCGCCGGAATCATCGGCGACGCCAGCACGCCGACGGGCACCCCGGCTTCGCGGAGCGCGGCGATCGTTGCGAGCCGGCGCGCGGGCGCCGCGGCCCGCGGCTCCATGGCCCGGGCGAGGTCCCGCCGGAGCGTGGTCACGGAAACCATCACCTGGGCGAGTCCCTCCTTCGCCATCGGGACGATGACGTCCAGGTCCCGGAGGATCAGGGCCGACTTGGTGACGATGCCGGTGGGGTGGCGCGCCTCGGCGAGCACCTCCAGGAGCTGCCGGGTGATCCGGAGGTCGCGCTCGACCGGCTGGTAGGGATCTGTGTTCGAGCCGAGCGCCAGTGGGCCCACCTCGTAGCCCCGTTTTCGGAGTTCCCGGCGGAGCAGGTTCGCGGCCTCCGGCTTGGCCACGATCTTCGTCTCGAAGTCCAGTCCGGGCGAATAGCCCAGATAGGCGTGACTCGGCCGGGCAAAGCAGTAGATGCAGCCGTGTTCGCAGCCGCGGTACGGGTTGATGGAGCGGTCGAAGGGGATGTCCGGCGAATCGTTCCGGGCGATGATGGTCTTCGTCCGGTCGATGATGACCTCCGTCGGCACGCGTTCGGGCGGGGGGTCGCGCGCGTCCCAGCCATCGTCGAACGCCTCCTCGCGCAGCGCCTCGAACCGTCCCGCGGGGTTCGAAACCGCTCCCCGTCCGCGGAGCTGCGTCCCCCCGCCGCCGGGGTCCACTGCCGCGCTATTCCGGCCGGAGGGCGTCGAGAGCGCCCGCGAGGGCGGACTCGATTTCCCCCGCCTCGCCCGAGGTCCGGACCAACTGCCCGCCGCTGATCGCGGTCAGGTAGGTCAGCGCCCAGAAGGGATCCACGTTCCTCAGACCCCGCATGTCGCGGCCTTCATCCTGCAGATGCCGGCCCTCGAACGTGATCTGGTTCGCGAGATCGTCGGCGCTGATGCTCCCGTAGGTCCCGCCGACCCTGCCGGACCGGGTCAGGTTGGGAGGGGCGGTGATCGCCAGCACGGTGGGAGGGACTCCCGCGGCGGCGAAGAGCGGCCACGAGTCGCGAGCCCAACTGGCGCCGTCCACGCCGTCCGTGAAGACCACGAGGACCGGGCGTCCCGGCCGGTCGGCGAGGAGGCCGAACGCCAGCGTGAGCGCGTTGTTGAACGCCGCCGGACCGCCGCTCCGCAACCCCGCGGCCGCGGCCGCGGCATCGGCGCAGGTCCCGTCCCAGCCGGCGTGGAGCTCCACCGAGCGGGTGAACGCGAGGAGCGCGCAGCGGTCCTCTTCGTCGAGCGCGGAGAAGAGCGCCTCCACGCCGGCAACCGCGGACCGCAGGCGCGCTCCCGAGACACTGGAACTCAGGTCGAACACGACAGCCACCGACAGCGGTTCCTGCCCGGTCCAGACCGGCCGGGGCAGGTCGTCACGCCGCCGGCGCAGCAGGTCGAGCCCCGCGCCGCCGACACCGGGCGCCGTGGGCGCCTCGGGATGGGCCTGAATCCGAACGGCAGCGGCCGATCCCCGCCCGTCTTCCCCGGCGGCGGAGTCGGAAAGCCCACCGGCGGAAAGAAGAGCGGGGGCCAGGATCGCGACCGCCATCATCGCCAGCACTCTCATCGTCCGCCCCCTTCCTCCGCAGGCTCCCGCACCTCGTTCTTCATCGCCTCGAACATCCCGGGGTATTCGAGAGCCGGACCAAGCCAGTAGCGCCATTCGGGTTCCCACCCGGTCGTCGTCCGGGCGAGCAGGGCCCCGGCCGCCTCGGCGGCGGCCTCCGCGTCGCCCTGGCTGAGTCGCGCCGCGACCAGGCCGGCAACTGCGGCCGGCGAGCGCCGCGAGCGCCGGACGGCCTCGGCGAAGGCGACCTCGGCGGCGACGAACTCCCCGGCCCCGAGCGCGATCTCCCCGCGAATGAGCAGCGAGGCCAGCCGGGGTCCCGAGCGCAGGCGAACGTCTCCGAGCTGGTCCAGGACGAAGGCGGCGTCCTCCGCGCGCCCGAGATCGAGGAGTACGCCGGCGAAGCGGATGCGCAGGTCGGGATCGTCCGGGGTCTCTTCGAGGAGTTCCTGGAGCATGACTCCGGCGCGCGTCAGGTAGGTGGGTTCCTCGCGCTGTTTCCCGAACATCCACAGCGCCGCCGCGAACGATCGCCGGACGTCGCGGTCATCGGGCAGGTCCTCCAGGGCCCTCTCGAAAGCCGCCACTCCGGGCCCGACCGAAAGCTGAACCTGGTAGGAATAGCAAAGCGCCAGCCACCACCGGCGGATCCAGTCCTCGCGATCCACCGGATCCGGGATCGCCTTGAGCAGATCCCGCGCCATCTGGAGATGGGTCTCGGGATGACCATGCGCGGTCGCTTCGGTGTGAAGGAGCGCCGCCGCCTTGAGTTCCCGCGCGCCGGGCGTGGACGCGATGAAGTCGCCGACCACCCGCTCCACGGAATCCGGATCGAACCCGGCGAGCACGCGGCCTGAACTGATGAAAAGTCCGCCGCGGACCTCGTTCAGCAGTTCCTGGTAGCCGCCCGCATCGATGCGGCCCTGAGCCGGCGAGGCGTTGGGGAAACCGAAGACCGCGACCAGCAACAGGACCAGGGAAATCGGAAGGAAACGCACGGTCTTGTAAACGGTGAATGTAGCAGGATGCATGCCAGCCGGTCCTGCCGCTCGCGGCGCCGGCCAGCTTCCCCTCAACAGCCGGAAAGAACTTCCCGGAACACCCGGAGGAAGTTGCCGCCGAGCAGCTTCGTCAGATCCTCGTCGCTCCAGCCGCGCGCGTGCAGTTCGGCGGTGACGCGTACCCAGCGGTCGAAAGCCGCGAGCTCCGCGTCCGCGTAGTGCCTCGAGTCCGGATCCCAGCCGTCGAGCGCCGCATCGGTCGAGAGTCCCACGTGATCGATTCCGACGAGTCCCGCGATGTACTCGACGTGGGCAACCATGTCCTCCATCCCCGCCTTCCCGTCGCCGTCCCGGTCCAGCATCCAGCCGATCGGCGTGACCCCGATCACGCCGCCGGTAGCGGCGATGGCCCGCAGCTCGTCATCGTCCTTGGTGCGGTCCTGCGGAGTGAGCGCCTCGGCGTTCGCGTGGCTCGCGAGGACCGGTTTGTTCGAGAGGGCGGCGGCATCGAGCGTGGATTGCCGGCTCAGGTGGGACACGTCAACGATCATGCCCAGGCGGTTCATCTCGGCGATGGCGCGGCGGCCGAGGTCCGTCAAGCCCCGATCGTCGCCCTCATAGGAACCGTAGGCGAGCCGCTCATCCGGTTCGTGTCCCTCCTTGTCGCCGTAGCGAAGCTGCAGCACGCGAAGGCCCTCGGCATGCCAGCGGCTCAGGTTGGACAAGTCGCCGTCAAGCTGCCATTGCGGCGCCACCCGGGACTGGACATAGAAGGCGTACGCGTATTCCCCGTTCTCGCGCGCGGTTTCGATGTCCTCGCAGGTGAGGACCACCCGGGCGCCGGCGATCGTGCCGTCGGCGGTCCGGTTGCGGAAATCGATCATCCCCTCCAGCCCGAATCCGCTCATGCTGAAGATGCCCATGTCGATCCCGCTGACCGCCTTGAGCGTGCCGAAGTCACCCGGGCCGGCGCCGGGAAAGACGGAAAGCTCGCACCCGGTCCGGCAGTGCGGATCCACCCTGGCCAGGCTGCTGGCGGTGCCGTCCACGACGTACTGGCGCGCCACGAACTCGCGGGCCCATTCCAGGTCGGCTGCCGTGGCTCGGACCGTTCCCGAGGCCTGCCGGTCCGCCGCCGCGGCCACCAGCCCGGGGGCCGGAGCTGTCGTGCGAAGCGACGCAGCGGATAGAGGCGTTACCGTTCCGCGTCCGTCGCTTCCCGGAACCGACGCGGACGCCGGCAGCAGCATTGCCAGGATGAGGACTCGCAAGTGGACCATTCGGCGCCTCCCGACGTCATCTGAGTGTCCGGAGCCGGCTGGGGCCACGGAACCTTCCACGCCGATTCTCCAGACCCCATCCTAGTGTGGTGTCCCGGAAAGGAAACTCAAGCCACTTGTCAGAACCTCCCCTTCCCCGACGCTCGCCCCGTGACCCGGTCGTCACCGGTATGGGTCTCCTTTCCCAGGTCGGCACGGGAACGGCCGAGCACCGCGAGGTTCTGAAGTCCGGAACGCAGGTTCCGTTCTCCGTCTACGAACCCGGGGTTCAGTGCCAGACCGGCTGCCAACTGGTGGGCGCCTACAAGGATCCTCTCGATCCGGCGGACCTTGGGCTGGACCGCTCGGAAGCGCGTTTCATGGGCCGCATGTCCCTGCTCGCGGTGCGCGCGGCACAGATCGCGCTCGAGCAGTCGGGGCTCCCGACGCGGGACCTCGCGGTGGTGGTGGGCACCGGCACCGGGGAAATCGAAACCCACCGGGAGGTTGTGCGCCGGGTGGAACGCGGCGGACGTGTCCGGGTCCTGCCCACCACGATCCCCCGCATCATGGCGTCCACGGTCTCGGCGAATCTCGCCACGGTGCTCAAGACGCGGGGCCCGTCGCTGTCCGTGACCGCGGCCTGCGCCGGGGGCGGCTACAACCTCGCGATCGCCGCCGCCTGGATCCGGGAAGGCATCGTGGACCACGCCCTCGCCGGCGGGGTCGAAGCGGAGGACGTGCACTTCCATCTCGGTTTCGACTCCATGCGCGCCTACACGCGTCTCGACAACCACCGGCCGGAGTGGGCTTCGAGGCCCTACGCCGCCGATCGCGCCGGGTTCGTCTTCGGAGAGGGCGCCGGCATCCTGGCGCTCGAATCGCGGGAGTCCGCCGAGCGCCGGGGGGCGGAGATCCTGGGCTCGATCCGCGGCTTCGGGATGTCTTCCGATGGCAGCGGCGAGATGGTCGCGCCCGACAGCGAGGGCGCCGAACTCGCCATGCGGAGGGCGCTCCGGCACAGTGGCGTACCGGCACGGGCGATCGGTTACATCAACACGCACGGCACCTCGACGCCGCTCGGCGACATCTCCGAGGTGCGGGCGATCCGCCGCGTCTTCGAGGACGTTCCCGTCCCGTACGGTTCGACGAAGGGCTACACCGGCCACACTGTTTCCGCGGCCGGCGCACTGGAAGCCGCCTTCACCTTCCTCATGCTGCGGGAGGGCTGGATCTCCCCCTCGGTGAACGCGGAACCGCTCGACCCGGAACTCACGGACTACCCTCCGGTACTCCGTCCCACCGGCACCGATGCCGAGTGGGCGCTCTCCAACTCGTTCGGCTTCGGCGGGACCAACATCTCCCTGGTCCTCCGCCGGGAACGCCAGGCAACTCAACTCCAACCGGACAAGAAACGATGCAAGTAGATCTTGAATGGAACGGCGCCACCGGCTACGACATCACCACTCCCTCCGGGGCCTCCGTCCTTCTCGACAGCGACGCCCGGGACGGCCCCTCGCCCATGGAGGCCCTGCTCGCGGCGGTGGCCGGCTGCATGGCGATCGACGTCGTCCACATCCTGAAGCGCATGCGCCGCGCTCCCGAACGTCTCTCCGCCCGCGTCTCCGGCCGGCGCGCGGACGACCACCCCAGGCGCTTCGTGAGCATCCGCCTGGAGTTCACCGCCTCCGGCGGCGACGTGGTGCAGGACCGCCTCGAACAGTCGGTCGAGCTTTCGTTCGCCAAGTACTGCAGCGTCCTCCACAGTCTGGCGAAGGACACCGAAACGAGCTGGTCGGCCCGCATCGCGGCGGACAGCCCGGTCCCCGCCTGAACTGCGGCAGGAATCTCACCGGCTCCGGGGAACCGGCCGTCGTTGCCGGTTGGTGGCGCGCTCGGCTCAGGGCCGGGCCGTATACCCCGCGCGGGTCCGGACCCGGACCCCCCGCTGCTTGACCCGAACCTGGATGGGCACGAAACCCCGGCGCTCCGGGTCGGGACTGAAGGCGAGCACGTAACGCACCCTGAGGTCCCTCAGAACCTCGCGGAAGGCCTCCTCGAGATCCTCGTCCGAACGGATGGTCACCGATCGCCCTCCGGTCGTTCGGACCAGGTCCTCGAGGAGTTCGATCCCCTCCCGATCGGTCCGCAGGATCCGGGAGGGCCGGGGCGCGGGCGCGATGATGGAGTAGAGCAGCACCTCCGAGGCTTGCACCGAACTCCTGATGTGGCGTTCCCGCGCCCAGCTCAGGTTGTCGAGTCCATCCGTGAAGAGCAGGAGCACCGGCCGGCCGCTGCCCCAGTGGAGCGCGGCCAGCGACATCACGACGCCGTCCCAGAGAGCGGTCGCGCCCCCTCCGCCGGTCTGCAGCAGGCCATTCCCTACCTCGTCGTTACAGGAGGCGAACTCACGGACCCACGACGCGCGGTTGGAGAACGCAACCACGGCGCAGTCGTCGTCCTCGGTGAGCGCACCCGCGAACTGGCGCGCTCCAGCGGCGAGCCGTCGCCGGCGCTCGCCCGCGGTGCTCGCGCTCACGTCCATGGCGAAGAGGACGGCCAGCGGCAGGGAATCCGGATCCAGCAGCCGGAACTCCTTCGGCTCTCCCGCTACCAGCAGCTCGAAGTCCTCGGCCTGGAGACCGCGTACCGGGCCGTCCCGGGTCGCCGAGACGTCCACCAGGACGGCGCGGGTCTCGACCCGGAACTGGGCCGCCGCAGCACCTGGGGCGGCAAGCGTTGCGAGGGCCAGAGCCGCTCCCGCCATCAGTGCCGTCGACCGGTGCAATTTCGTTCTTGCCGGTGGATCAGGTGCTGACCAGGTTGCGCAGCCAGTCGAGGGACGGCTCGACGGGCTTTGCCCAGGTGATCAGGAAATCGGCCCAGACCCGGCCTCCCCGGGGCAGCGCCATCGCTTCCGTCGCGAGTTCCGCCGCCTCGTCCCAGCGCCCGCGGGCCTCGAGCGCGGCCACCAGGGCGGCGACCACGGCGTGCGAGGTGGGAGCGAGTTCCACCGCCTCCCGCAGTCCGGCGATCGCCGGATCGAGTCGTTCCTGCGCAATCCGGGTCTCGCCCAGCAGCAGCAGCCGCGGCACCCAGAGCAGATGTGAACTCGGTTTCTCGCTGACCTCCCGCAGGCGGTCGGAGGCCCGGCCCAACCGTCCCTGCCCCAGGGCGACCAGCGCCAGCCGCAGATTCAGGTCGTCCCGGTCCCCGAGCCCGCGCGCGACCGTTCTGGGGGACTGGAGGGCCACGCTCCGGCTCACCAGTTCACGCGAGGCGGCCTCCCGGAAGAAGTCGCGGGCGTCCCGCCAGAGTTCGTCTTCCCTGACGTAGCGGGCCCGAACCGACCAGACGACGGCGAGTTGCCAGGCGAGCGCGGCATCACGCCGCGGATCGGACTCTTCCAGCATGCGGCTCGCCGACAACAGGTCCATCCGCGCCAGCCGGGCCCGCGCGGCCGACAGCACGATCTCCCGCCAGAGCAACTCGCGGAGATTGGAAGCCCCCTCCTCGCCCCAACCTGCCACCGCTTCCTCGCGAAGATGGTCGGGAAGCCCGCGGACCCACTCCCGCGGCAGGTCGTCGACCGGCTCCCTGATGGGTCGGATCGCCCGGTTCCAGCCGAAATGAGCGACCGTTTCGGCGTGCATCAGCGCGGCGGCCAGCCGCCCGCGGAAGCCCTCGAGCTCGTCCGCCGGCGGGAGCGAATCGAAAAAACCCTCCCGCGCCCTCCGAAACTCCACCGGCACCCGGCTCCCGATCCGCCGCGCCGTCTCCACGTAGCGGCCGGACCGGTACTGGGACACGAGTTCTCCGTAGGCCTCGGGCGTGAGCCGCTCCGCGTCGCGCTGTCCGGACGATCCCGGCCAGAGGAACGCCCGCCGACTCCTGCGGCGTCCCGGGCTCGTCATGCGCTTGTCGGGCTCCACGGAACTCCAACCCGAAGATTACAGCGCGCCAGCGGCGCGGCCGGGCCGAACAGCCACCCCGGATCCCGGAACCCGCGCAAGGGGACCCCGCACAATTGCCCGCCATGCCCCATCCCAGCCGCCGCGAATTCCTGGCCCGTACGGCTCCCGCCGCCGCGGCCTTCTGTGCAGTCCCCCGCTTCGCCCGCGCCTCCCGAACGCTTCAGGACGGCATTGACGGCGAACGCGTCGCACGCCGGATGGAAGCCATTGCCCGGTTCGGCGCGACGCCGGAGGGCGCTTTCCGAACCGCGGGGAGCGACGCCGATATCGCGGCCCGCGAGGCCTTCACCGGCTGGCTCGAGGAGGCCGGGTTCGTGGCGCGGACCGATCTCGCCGGCAACCTGATCGGACGTCTCCCCGGGACCGATTCCTCGCTGCCTCCCCTGCTGACCGGATCGCACCTCGATTCGGTTCCGGCGGGCGGGGACTTCGACGGGGTGGCCGGCTCGATCGCCTCCCTCGAGGCCGCCGTCGCCATTGCCGCCTCGAGCACTCCGCTCCGGCATCCCCTCGAAGTGGTCGACTTCTTCAACGAAGAGAACGGGAAGACCGGAAGCCGGGCGCTCGCCGGGGAGGTCACTCCGGACGAGATGGACCTGCCGGTCTACGGCGGGTTGACCCTCGGCCAGGCGCTCGCCCGGGTGGGCGGCTCGCCGGAACGCATCACCGAGGCGGCCCTCGGACCCGGTCACTACGCTGGCTTCCTCGAACTGCACGTCGAGCAGAGCCCCACCCTCGCAACCGAGGGGATCGACATCGGTATCGTCGAGGGCATCGTCGGCATCCGCCGCTTCCGCGTCCGGGTCTCCGGGTTCGCGAACCACGCGGGCACCACCGCGATGGGAATTCGCCGGGACGCGCTCGTGACCGCGGGCCGCTTCCTGGTGGCGGTCCACGAGGAGACCCAGTCGTGGCCGGGACGCCAGGTGGCCACGGTCGGCCGCATCGAGGCGCACCCGGGCGCGCCGAACGTCATTCCCGGCGCCGTCGACCTGACCCTGGAAATCCGGGACCTCGAGATGGAGCGAATCGAGGCCCTCTACCAGCGCTTCCAGGAGTTGGGACGCGAGATCGCGCGCCGGAACCAGACGGACATCACCTTCGAGCAGTACTACCTGAGCCGCGCCGCCCCCTGCGACTCGCGCTTCATCGACACCATGGAGGCCGCCGCCGAAAGCTTCGGGTTATCGAACGTGCGGATGCCGTCCGGAGCGGGACACGACGCCCAGTCCATCGCCGCGCTGGCTCCCGTCGGCATGATCTTCGTCCCGAGCCGCGACGGCATCAGCCATTCACCCCGGGAGTTCACGAGCGTCGCCGACATCACGAACGGGGCCCGGGTGCTCCTGGAGTCCCTTCGGCGCCTCGACGGAGCGCTGGACTAGCGGGTCGGCTGGCGCTCGTCCACCGGGACGACGCTCTCCCCGTCGGCGTACCCCACGATTCCGGCGGCGACCACCCGCCGAAAACCGTCCTGCGCCGCCCCGGCCTCGCCGTCGAGCTCCAGGTAGAGCCCCTCTGGAAGCGAGGCGAGTTGCGGGAACGAATGGCCGGGGCCACTGCGCAGCGCGGCGCCGGCCTGTACCACCACCGCAACCGGTGCGACGGTCAGCCGGAGCCGGAGGAGGATTCCGCAGGCGGTCGTCGCGACCAGGGAGAGCCCGAGAACGGTCAACAGCAGTCCGCGCCGGCCGCGCCGGATCATCAGGAAGGTCCAGCAGGCTCCCGCCAGCAGCACGAACGCGCTGAGCAACCCGGCGAACCGCGCCGGCGGCGTCTGCCGCAACCAGACGTGGAGCCCCTGCACGGAACCCAGAAGCTCGAGCAGGAACGTGTCCGGATCGCCGGCCGCCGCGGCGTCGGTGAGCCGCCGGTCGAGGACGCCGCGCGCGAGGGCGACGTTGGCCCGGGCGTCTGTGTCCCCGGGCCGGATCGCGAGCGACCGCTCCCAGTGCAGCATCGCGTGGCCGAGCCGGCCGGTCCGGTACTCGGCGTTTCCGAGGTTGTAGTGAAGCGCGGCCCGGTCGAGGTCTCCGGGGGCCGCGAGCAGCCGGCGATAGACGGCCGCCGCGGACTGGTAGTCCCCCGCGTCGTAACTCCGGGCGGCAGCGGCCGCCTCCGCCTCGGCCGTTTCCTGGGCGGCCGCGATTCCGGAGGATCCGATCCCCGTGGCCAACACCAGCAGACCCAGGAGACGGCAATCCCTCATCCCGCGCCTCCCTTCCTGCCGAGCTGCGCTTCGAGCTCGCGAACGAGTTCGGCGGCTTCCTTCGCGTCGGAGCCCGCCTGGCCGGCCCCTCCCGAGGCGGCGAAGCGCGCCCCTTCCGAGCGGGACAGGAGCGCCCGGAAGCGGCGGGCGGCATCGGCCGCGGCGCCGGCGTCCTCGAGCCGCCGCGCCACGCTCTCGGGAGTGAAGCCGTGCCGGGACCCGCCCAGCCGCGCCGCCGCGTATTCGGTGAGCGCGTCCCCGACCCGGGCGGCGGCCTCCGGCCCGTCTCCCGCCACCCGCGAGAGCACCCGCTGGGCATCCCGGGCGGCCCGAAGACGGCGGAATTCGGCCGGATTGGCTTCCCGCCAGGCCCGCCGCCGCCGAACCGCGAGGAGGCCCAGGTTCCAAAGCACCGGCAGCGCGAGGCTCAATCCGAAGAGCGCTCCGGGACGCCAGGGACCGGCCGGGGGACCCGTCGCGGGCCCCACGGGCTTCAGATACCGGATGTCCTCCCCGAACCGCTCCACCCCAACCGGGCCTTCGGTTCCCGGCGCGGCCGCGGCCGCTCCCTCCACGCGAATCTGAAGGGGATCCGAGGCCAACTCCTCGTAGGCGCCGGTCCGCGGGTTGAAGACATCGAGCGTGACGGCGGCGATGTTCCGGACCCCGCCGGCTTCGGGCACCATCGGGAACTCCCAGATCTGCCGGCCTCCGAAGGCGAGTTCCGATGCCTCCTCCCGGAGGCCGGTCTCGGAAGACGCATCCGGGTCGAAGAAGCGGACTGCCCGCCGCGTCTCGGGCTCCTCGGGAAGGACCGGCGTTCCGGCCGCCCGCAGGTTGCCGTTTCCTTCGAGTTCGACGCGGAGCACGAGCGCCTCGCCGGCCGCCGCGGCCCGGTCGCCCAGCGGCGACCCGTCCCGCCTGACTTCGGCACTTAGCCGGTAGTCCCCTACCGCGCCGGTGAACCCGGCGGGTCGCCCGGCTTCGGGCAGGGGTTCGGCACGGATCGTGACCGCGGGCGCCTCCCGGACCACCACCACCTGCTCCGGGCCGAAGAAAGACCGGCGCGCGCCCTCGATCCCGATCTCGAAGCGCGGTCCCGGGAGCTCGCGTTCCCCGGCGCCGGTCGGGAAGACCGCGCGCATGAGCAGCGGGTAGGTCTCGTACGCCACGCCGTTCAGGGTGCGGCGCTCGCGGCGGGGCCCCGGCAGGCTCCGGCGCTCCCGGATCTCGTTCCCGCTCAGGCCACGTTCCTGCCAGGGAACGTCGGGGAGTGCTACCTCCTCGGTCCAGAACCCCTCCGGCTGGGCCAGCTCCACCGGCGCCGCCGCAAACACCGGGAGCCGCGACCAGAGCCGGTAGAGGACGAGGACCTGCTCGCCCACCCGCACCCCGGAGTCCGCCGCCTCGGCCCGGACGAAGACGTCCTCTTCCCGAACCTCCGGGACCGCTTCTTCGCGGCGCCGCAGCCGGTCGAAGGGATCCCCGAAACCGAAGGGAGAGGAGAAGGGCGACGAGAACGGAGAGGCGAGTGGATCCGGAGCGCGGGGGCGGAGGCTGCCCTGCTCCACCCGCACCCGGATCGGTGGGGCCGGCGAGTATCCGGGAACCGGAATCTCCGGGATCGTCAGTTCCCCGACCGCCAGCGGCCGGAGCCGGTAGATCCATTCCGTCGCGCGCGTCATCTGGAAGTTGACGATCTCCGTCTTCGACACCCGCTGGCTGCCGAGCACCTCGAAACCCGCGAGGCCGGCGAGCACGGGGGCCCCGCCGCGCTCCTCGGGCACCGAAACCGTCAGGGTCAGCGTGTCCTCGATCCCGATGTGGTCCGCGTCCACGTTCGCCTCGGCGGAGTCCTGCGCCTGGACGGCCGGCGCAAAGAGGACCGCCAGGGCCGCGGTCACGAACCACCGTTGCATCAGTGACGGCCCCTCCGGAGGGCGCGGGCGCGGCGCTTCTCGAGCCGGTCCTCCTGAAACGCCCGTTCCACTTCGGCGAGCGCGGCGAGGATGCGCTCCGCCTGCTCGGGGCTGATCTCCGGCACCTCACCGGGGGCAGAGTCCGGCGTTTCGGCGCCCGGACCGGCATCCTCGGGTGCGCTGCCGCTCGTATCGTCGGCAGGTGGCTGATCCTGCGACTGTGGGGAGCCGTCCGGCGGCGGGGGCTGCGGTTCCTGCCCGGACTCCTGGTCCCGATCCCCGGAGGACGGCGAGTCCTGGGGGTCCTGCCCCTGTTCCTGGGGGCTCTGCTGTTCCTGTCCTTCCTGGTCCCGCGGCTGCTGATCCTGCGGTTCCTGATCCTGCGACTCCCCCTGCTGTTCTTCTTCGTCGGCGGCGCGCAGCGCCCATTCCAGGTTCTGGCGCGCCTCACGGTCGTCCGGGTCGAGGGCGATGGCCTCCCCGTACGCCGCCGCCGCCTCCCGGAACGCGCCGCCCCGGAACAGGGTGTTGGCCAGGTTGTAGAAGGCGTCGCGCCGGACCGCGCCGCCGGCGCCTCCCGCGAGCGCCGCCTGATAGCCGCGGAGCGCCTCGGCGAGCGGACCCTCCTCGTCGGCCGGGACGCCGTCCGCCTCACCCAGCCGGTAGTGGACGCCGGCGATGTTGAGATCGTTCTCGGGCGCGTCCGGGAACTCTCCCTCCGCGCGCGAGAAGGCGCGCAGCGCTTCTTCCAGGCGGCCCGCTTCGAAGTGCTCCGCCCCCTCCCGGGTGTTCCTTTCCCCCCCGCCGAACAACTGCGCCGCCATCAGCAGGACGAACGCGGCGCGGCTCACGAAGCCGCTCCTCTCACCGCCGGGGAACGACGGCGGCGCGAGGGGCCCGCGAACCCGGCCGCGGTGATCGCACCGGCGGCGAGCGCCACGGGGATCCAGAACTGCTCCCGGTAACGCCGGGAGATCCGGGCCCCGAGCTCCCCCCCTTCGATCCCGGCGATCCGGGCCGTCAACCCTTCGATTTCCCGATCGTCGGCGGACACCTCGAAGAAAGCGCCTCCGGTGAGGGCCGCCAGTTCGGACAGCGCCGCGCGGTCGAGCCGGCTCACGATGGGAGAACCGGCGGCGTCGCGCATCAGGGTCGGCCCCGAATCCGAGTCCGCCGGGATGGTGGCCCCGCCCGGCGTCCCCACTCCGACTGGAAGGACCACGATGTCGTGTTCGTTCGCCGTCCGGGCCACGTCGCCGACCGCGGCGACCCGGAGGTCGTCCTGCTGGCCGTCGGTGAGCAGCACCACCACCCGGTGCCGGCTCTCCCGCCGCTCGAAGGCGCGCGCCGCCTCCTCGATCATGGCGGCCAGGTTCGTGCCGGGACTCTCCACCGCACCGGTGGCGATCCCGGCGAGCAGGGTTCGAACGGCGCCGAGATCATGGGTGAGCGGGCACTGGGTGAAGGCCGTCCCGGAAAACGCCACGATCCCCACCCGGTTCCCGACCATGCGGTCGAGCAGCTCGCCGGCGATGTAGCGCGCCCGCTCCATTCGGGAAGGCGCCACGTCGCGGGCGTCCATGCTGAAGGAGGTGTCCATCGCCAGCACGACGTCCACCCCGACCAGGGTCACCTCCTGTTCCTGCCGTCCCCACTGCGGGCGGGCCGCCGCGGTCGCGAGCAGGAGGACGGCGCCCAGCAGCAGGAAATCCCGGAACCGCCGGCGGTTGCGGCTGTCTCCTTCGACCAGCGCCGCCGTGCGGATGCCAAAGCGGCCGAGGACCCTCCGTCCGCGGCGCGCCGCCAGGAGGACGAGCCCCGCCGCCAGCGGGAAGAGCAGCAGCAGAAGCAGCGCCGACGGCTCCCCGAAGCGCATCTCAGCGAGCCCCCGCTCGCGGAACGGGCGCCGGGCGCCGTCGTGTTCCGGAAGTCATGGCGCAGTCCTGAGCACCGTGGCGCCGAGCGCCATCCCCGAAAACAGCAGGACCGCCGCCCATCCGGCGAGCCGGGGTCCGTCGTCCGACCAGCTCGTCCAGGTCGGCGCCCGGAGTTCGGTCCTCTCCAGGGCGTCGATTTCCTCGTAGACCGCCCGGAGACCCTCGCTGTCGCGGGCCCGGAAGTAGCGGCCCCCGGTCGCGTCCGCGACCTCGGTCAGCATCGCTTCGTCGATGCCGGGCGCGTTCCGGACGTCGAGGGAGCCGTCGGGCCGCCGCATGACCATCCGCCCGCCCTGCTGGCTCCCGGCGCCCACCGTATAGACCCGGATTCCCCGGGTCCGGGCCAACCCGGCGGCGGTCAACGGGTGGATTTCCCCGGCGTTGGAGACCCCGTCGGTGAGCAGGACGATGACCCGGCTCTCCGCCTCCGAGCCCGCCAGCCGGTTGACCGAGGCGGCGATGGCATTGCCGATGGCGGTCCCGTCGGGGATGTCGCCGATGTCCACCTCCCGCAGCCGGTCCGTGAGGACGCCGTGATCGAGCGTCAGGGGGCTGAGCGTCACCGCGTTCCGGGCGAACGCCACCGCCCCCAGGCGGTCGTCCGTCCGCCGGTCGATGAAGTCCTCGAGCACCTCCTTGGCCGCGACCAGGCGATTGGCCGGGGCGAAGTCCTCCGCCCGCATGCTCGAGGAGATGTCGAGGGCGAGCACGATGTCCACCCCGAGGCTGGTGCCGGTCTCCTCGGTGATCCCGGTCTGGGGACGGGCAAGCGCGACCGCGGCGAGCGTCAGCGCGGCGAGCACGAGCGCCCCGGGAAGGAAAGCGAGCCGGGAACGGAGCGAACGGGGCAACTCTCGCAGCCCGGCCGCCTCCGGGAACCGGAGCGACGGCGGCGCGAGCTGCCGCGCGCGCACGACGAACAGCGGCACCAGGAGCAGCAGCAGGAGCGCCGCCGGCCACAGCAGGCGCATCAGCGGGCCCTCCCCTCGCGGCTCGTCCCGCCGGACATCACGGCGGGCGGTACGGCGGCGCCGGAAGGCAGCGCGAGTTCCTCCTCCCGGGCGTCCCCGGAATCCGGTTCCGCGGTGAGCGGCGGCCGGGTCCGGTCCAGAAACATCCCCGCCTCCCGGAACCGCGACTGCGCGGCGTCCGGCCGGAAGGCCCGTTCGCTGAACTTGGCGAGATCGGCCTCACCCAGGATGGACGCCAGGAGCGTCAGCGCCTCGCGGTGTTCGGGCGCCGCGCGGAGCCGCAGGTCCCTGAGGATCTCCCCGGTGGTCCGTTCGCTCCACGCGGTCTCGAACCGGCGCCCCGCGTAGCGCTTCATGATCCCGGCGAGACGCTCGTAATAGCCCACCACGTCGCCCCTCTCGAGGAGTCCCTCCCGGGCCAGCCGGGCGAGCGCGGCCTCGGCCTCCGCCGCCGGCGGAGGGAGCGGCACGGCCGGCGCTTCCCGGGCGCCGCGGCGGCGCCAGAACCACCAGGCGGCGGCGAGCAGGACCAGGACTCCCAGCGCGAGCAGGCCGATCGCTCCCCACCGCGGGGGCACGTTCAGTTCGAACGGCCCCCGGATGTCATGGATGTCTCCCTCTGCCGCTTCGGACTCGGGCGGCAACGACGAGACCACCCGCACCGGCGCCGGCGGCGTCTCGATGAGCGCGAGCTCGCCGTTCGCGGCCCGGACACCGACCGGCACGGGCGGGATCTCGTGGTCGCCGGGGAGCACGAAGGCGCCCAGCCGGAGGCGGAACCGGCTCTCGCCGGCGGGGGCGCCATCCGCCTCGAGCGGGACCGCCCCGAGCACCCGGAAGTCGCCGAGGCTCTCCTCGAGGACCGGGGCGGCTTCCGCACCTTCGGGGTGCTCCACGACGACTTCCAGCTCGAAGACGTCCCCGACCTCCACCGGCTCGGCGACGACTTCGGCAACGGCGCTGGAAGGCGGTCCCGGTCCGGGCTGGCCGGCGCCGCTGGCGGCGGTTGCCGCCACCAGGGCGAAGAGCGCGGTCACCGGAAGCGTGCGCCTCATCGCCGCCGCCTCTCCCGCATGCGGAAGAACTTGCGCAGGGGCGCGTCGTAGGGCTCTCCCGCCGTCACCTCGACCACATCCACACCCGTCTCCCGAAGGGCCCGGGCCGCCGCCGCGCGGGCCTTCAGGGCACGGTCGCGGAAGGCGTCCCGGACCCGCCGGTCCGACGTGTCCAGCCGCACGGGTACTCCGGACTCGGCGTCCTCGAGTTCGACAAGCCCGACGTCCGGAAGCGCGTGCTCGCGGACGTCGGTGACCCGGACGGCGATCAGGTCATGCCGGCGCGCCGCCACCCGGAGGGGGCGCACCCAGCGCTCGGGGGGATCGCCGACGAAATCGCTGACCAGGAAGACGGTCGCGCGCCGGCGCACCGCCCGATTCAGGACGCTGAGCGCCTCGGCGATGTCGGTCCCGGCGCCTTCGGGCTCGAAGTAGAGGAGGTCCCGGAGCACCCGGAGGCCGTGCCGGCGCCCCTTCCGCGCCGGAAGCCGGATTTCGGGGCGGTCGGTAAAGAGCAGCGCCCCGACCCGGTCCCCGGACCGGATGGCCGAGAAGGCGAGCGCGGCGGACGCCTCGGCGGCCGTGGCCCGCTTGAAGTCGCGCCGGCTGCCGAACGCGAAGGAGCGCGAGACGTCGAGGAGGAACAGCACCGTCTGCTCGCGCTCCTCGACGAATTTCTTGACGTGGAGATCTCCGGTTCGCGAGGTGACGTTCCAGTCCACCGAGCGGATGTCGTCGCCCGGCGCGTACTCGCGGACCTCCGAGAACTCCATCCCCTGCCCCTTGAAGGTGCTCAGATAGGCGCCCGCCAGCGCCTCGGTCACCAGCTTGCGGGTGCGGATCTCGATGTGCCGCACCCGGGCGAGCAGTTCCGCGGTCGAGACCTCGGCCGAAGGTCCCGATTTCCCGGACGCGGTGCGCGGCGAAAACAGCGAGGCGAAGAAGCCCGTCGGAGCTTTGCCGCGCCCCGCTGCGGCGGGCGCTTCTTTCGAGGCCACCAACGTTTAACAGCCTGTGGAGAAAGTGGCGTGAGCACCGAGAACGGCGAGACGCCCGGCTGACAAGGCGCGTGAGGGAGGAATACCGGGTGTATTCCGACCGAAACGCAACGATGAGGGCCGCGAAGCGGCGCGGTTCAGCCGGGATGCACCGTCCCGTTCGCTTCCGGAGCGGGGCGAGAGCCCCGCGGAGACCCCTTGAGCACGAAGCATGGGGGACGGCGACAGCCGGCCTCCATGTTTCGTAGCTCGGGAATGCCGCGCGACTTTCTCCACAGGCTGTTTGAGCGGACCGGTTGTCAGGGAACCTCCACCGCGTCCAGCACCCGCCGGACGATCTCGTCGCCGTCCACCTCTTCCGCTTCCGCCTCGTAGGAGAGGATGAGCCGGTGCCGCATCACGTCGGGCGCCAGGTGCTTGACGTCCTCGGGGGCGGTGAAGTCCCGATCCTCCAGGAACGCGCGCGCCCGGGCCGCCCGGTAGAGGTCGAGACTCGCCCGTGGCGATGCGCCGTGCTCCACGAGCCCGGCGATATCGACCCCGAAGGCGCCGGGATCGCGGGTCGCCCGCACCAGCGAAAGGATGTAGTCGCGGATCCGGTCGTCCACGTAGACCGCCTCGACGGCGTCCCGGGCGGTGGCGATCTCTTCGGGACCGAGGACCGGCTCGACGCGCGGCACGGCGAAGTTGGCCATCCGCTTGAGGATGACCCGTTCGTCGTCGAGCTCCGGGAAACCCATCCGCAGCTTCATCATGAAGCGGTCCACCTGGGCCTCGGGGAGCGGGTAGGTGCCTTCCTGCTCGATCGGGTTCTGGGTCGCCAGCACCACGAACGGCTCGTCCAGCTTCCAGGTCTCGTCGCCGATGGTCACCTGGCGCTCCTGCATCGCTTCGAGCAGCGCGCTCTGCACCTTGGCGGGAGCCCGGTTGATCTCGTCGGCCAGCAGGAAGTTCGTGAACACCGGCCCCTTCCTTGGCACGAAGGTCTGGTTCCGCTGGTCGTAGATGAGGGTTCCGATCAGGTCGGCCGGCAGCAGGTCGGGTGTGAACTGGACGCGGGAGAAATCGGCCCGCACGCTCTCGGCAACGCTCTTGGCGAGCAGCGTCTTCGCGATTCCGGGCACCCCCTCGATGAGCAGGTGGCCGCGGGTGAGCAGGCCGATCAGCACCCGCTCCACGACCCCTTGCTGCCCGACCACGACCCGGCCGAGCTCGGCGGTCAAGCGGTCGGCAAAGGCGGAACGGACCTCACGCCCCTTCGCGGTGAGCTGACTGACTTCGGTGGCGCTTGGCATCGCTCAAGAAAACTCCCGGAACTCGTCGCCCGTTCCCGGAATGTTACGCCGGGGCCCCCCGGGCCGGCACCGTGGCGCACCCGGCCTGGAACGCCGGCTTTAGCCGGCACGGGGGGGGGGGGGGGGCCCCCCCCCCCCCCCCCCCCCCCCCCCCCACCCCCCCCC
>JAPPGX010000173.1 GCA_028877265.1 Acidobacteriota bacterium | reverse complement strand
TCGCCCTCACCCGCCAGTGCCGCGTCATCCCCATCGTCGCCACCCAGTCCATCAGCTCGCTCAAGAGCGTGCTCTCCGGTCAGGACGCCTGGCGCACTCTCCTCCAGACCCTCCGGACCAAGGTCTTCCTGTCGCTGAGCGACGACAGCAGCGCCGAACTCGCTTCCAACATGTGCGGCAAGGTCCTCCGGCTCTCGCCCTCCTACACCTTCACGGAGTCCGCGCAGCCCGGCTTCTCGGTCATCACGGCCCGCGCCGGCGACGCGAAAGGCACCCTCGGCACCTCGAAGTCCTACCGCGAGCAGCGGGAGCCGCTCTTCCACCCCCGCGCGTTCTCCCTCCTTGAGAACTGCCAGGCGATCATCCTCCCCTACGACGGGACCAACGCCCGCCCCGCCACCCGCGTCTACCTCAAGCCGCACTACCTCCCCCGGGACCGCCCCTACTGGCGCGCGCGGGAAGCCGGCCAGCTATGAGCATCCGCATCACCCACCTCAAGCGGTTCCTCCCCGGCCTCGACGGGATCCTCGACGACCTCTCCGTCACCGAACTCATGGTGAACGGGCCGGAAAACGTATGGGTGGAGCGCTCCGGCGCGGGCCTCGAGCCCTTCCCCGCGCCCGCCCTCACTGCCGACGTGCTCCGGCGCGCCGCCATCCAGATCGCCCGGCCCCTCGGCCTCGACCCGGAATCGAAGCCCACCCTCGACGCCCGCCTCGACGACGGCTCCCGGGTGGCGATCTGCGTCCCGCCCGCCTCGCCATCCGTCGCCATCACCATCCGCCGCTTCGGCGAACGCTCCTTCACCGTCGAGGACCTGGTGCAGGCCGGATCGCTCCCCCGGTCCGTCCTCGACGCCGCCCGCCGGACCCTCGCCGGCCGCCGCAACATCCTCGTCGCCGGGGGCACCGGCTCCGGCAAGACGACCATGCTGAACGCGCTCATCGAACTGCTCGACCCCGCCGAGCGCATCGTCTCCATCGAAGACACGCTCGAACTCCGCATCCACCAGCCCAACGCCGTCCGCTTCGAGGCCCGCGAACTCGGCAAGTCCGCCACCACCGTCCGCGACCTCGTGAAGCACTCCCTCCGCCACCGGCCGGACCACATCGTGGTCGGCGAGATCCGCGGCGCGGAGGCCGCCGACCTGCTGCAGGCCCTCAACACCGGCCACGGAGGGTCGCTGACCACCATCCACGCGAACAACGCCACGTCGGCGCTCGACCGCCTCGCCAGTTGCGCCATGCAGGCCCGCGATCTGCCATGGGACGCGATCTGCCGCAACATCGTGAACGGCATCTCCCTAGTCCTCCACATGAGCCGGATCGCAGGCCGGCGGGCTATCGAGGAAGCGCGCTACCTGACGGGCTGGGAGAGCGACGACAACACCTGGCTCACCAGCCCCGCATACCTCCGCGCTGACCCTGCAGCACCACCCGCCCCGGTCCCGTGATCCTGGCCATCAGCGTCCGGGTGTCCCGAACCATCGCACTGCGACCCGCCGTCAGGATCCGGTACTCGGCGGTCGCCTCGTGCCAGGCAACCGCCCACCACGCGGCCTCCACGGCCTCCCCCTCCTCCAACGTCACCGGCACCGGCGTCCCGTGCGCGCACAGGAACGCCACGCCCTCGCCCCTAAGCCAGATCATCGCAAGCTTCGTCCGCGACCCCGCCTCCCGGATCCGCCGCACCAGCGCCACCTCCGTCCGGATCCCCGCCTCGAGCGCCACAAGGCTCTCGGCCTGGCACACCACGTCCGCCGCGCCGGGCGCCAACTCCACCGGCACCACCATGCCAGGACTCGCGGGCGCGAACCCCACCTCGCCGGCCCCCTCGTAGCGGCTCATCCGCGGCTCCATCCCCACCGCCCGGCGTTGCGTGCGGGTTACCCAGCCCGCCAGGACGCCCCGGCCGCCGTCGGCGAGCGACCAGTCCACCTCGCCGCGGCGGTACACCAGCCGGCTGCTCTCCGCCAGCACCGCCTCCCCCGGGTCCAACCGGACGACCACTTCCCCGGAAGGCGCAACCCGATACCGCAATCCCGACTCCGCGCGCAGCCACTCCATCGCTGCCCGCCAGTCTATGCCGCGCCTCGAATCCCCGAAACCGGGCCGGACGCCGGGAATCCGCGGCCCCAGGAGCCACCGAACGCCCTCCGGCGCGGACGAACACTCGTTCGAAGGCCCACGGCGCCGCGCCCGCCCCGGAACCGGCGCGTTCCCGGTCCGGATGCCCGTCAGATGCCCGGAATCCGCAGCCGGCCCTTCCACGGCCGTACCCGGCGCTCACACCTCGTGGAACTCCTCGAGGACTGGCCGACCACACTTACGTGGCAGGCGGCTCCCGGATGAATCCTCCATCTCGTGCCGCGTGAGAAGCCCCCGGGGACCTCCCAACACCTTCCGCTCCGGGTGACAGACCCGGAGGCCCAAAGCGCGTTTGAGGCGCCCATCGGTCCGCCGCGCGGAGCCCGAACGTGTCAGCACCCGCGAGGCTCACCGGCGCGCCGTCAGCTTCTCTCCTGGCTGTCGTCGGGTGCGCGATACCGACCGTCCGACTTCAGAAGCTCGCCTCTCAGGCTGTTCGCGTAGTGCCGCACCCGGCGTACCGCGTCAAGGCTCAGCCCGACGAAGTCCGGCCCCACGTGGAGGCCGGGCCGTTCGAGCACCTCCGGCGGGAGCACCGGCAACTCCGGCTTCCGCCCGCGCTCCCGCTCGCGGGCGGCGCCGCTCCGGCCGGGGCCGGCGGGGATCGACATATGGCCGCCCCCTAGCGGACGGTCCCTCCAGATCCTCGCGGCGCTCCGCTCCCCTGGCCGAGCGTCGCCTGGAGCAACAGCCGGTGGTCCGCCCCGGACCTGGGCACACCGGAGCCGAGCATGGCCGCCTCGCGGCGGCCGCCCGAAAGCCTCACCCCGAAGTCGTACTCGCCCCGCTCCAGCAGAGCCAGTCGGTAGCCCAACTGGACCTCACGGCCCGCCTCCTGCGCCGTCCACAGCAGCCGCGGCATCCCCACGGAACGCCGCCCCAGCGCCGCGCCCGGCAGCGTGCTCTGGAGGTCGCCGTTCAGCGACAGCATCTCCTCCTGTCCATGGAAGGACGAGCGCGCGCTCCGGCTCCAATCCCGCGCCGCCTCGCGCTCCATCCCGCGCGAAAGCTCGCGGCCCGCCAGACGGCCCCGGAACCCCAGCGTCACCGCCGCCACCATCCCCACCTGCTGCGCCGTCGCGCGACCGAGCCGGCTCAGCAGTGCCGCCAGCATGAGGTCGCGGTTCCGGATCGTCCCCGTCGCGGTGCCGTCCTGGAGCCACGCCCCCGACACGTTGGACAGCGTCAGCGTGAAGGTCTCCTCGCCCTCGTCGTGGTCGTCATCCAGTATGGTAATGATCGCTGCGACAAACAAGATCCTTCCCCGACGACGCTCTAACTCCGCGACATAGAGCGTAGCCCAGTCGTCCCCTCGGGACAGTTTCGCGATCCGCCTTCTGAGTTCCCGCGAGGAGAGCTGCGATTCGTGCTTGTTGTCCCAGTGCTCAGGCATTCTGGAACCCTACCGACGTGCGCCCGAAGGCGGGCATCGAGGTTGTCATTTCGTAAGCGCGAAGATCTAGTCGGCTACGAATGCGCCCCAAGACTCCATGAGCGCCCGGCGGCGGTCGAATAGGTCAGAGCGGAAATACGCCCCCTCGACTCCCCCGACCGTGTGCGCGAGTGCAGCTTCCGCGACCTCTCGCGGCGCGCCCGTCTCCGCGCACCAGTCGCGGAAGGCAGATCGGAATCCGTGCACGGTCGCCCGGTCGGCCAGGCCGTTGTCCCGCAAGATCTTTGTCAGGGTCATGTTGGAGAGTTCCCGCCCCCGCTGGCGCCCCGGAAACACCAGCCCGCTGCGGTCATCGAGGGCGCCCGCCCGCTCAAGCACAACCAGGGCCTCCGCGGACAGGGGTACCCGATGCGGCGCGCCCGTCTTGGTCCGCTCGCCGGGAATGCGCCACTCCCGGGCCTCTTTGTCCACCTCGCTCCACCGCGCGCCGCGCGCCTCCCCCGACCGCGCCGCCGTCAGGACCAGGAACTGGAAACAGAGCCGGGCCGCCACGCTTGCCGGGGATGCGTCCACGGTCGCCAGGGCCTCTCCCACCTCCTGGTAGGGGAGCGCGCGGAAGTGCGTCTTGTGGACGTTCCCCTTCGGGAGCGCGCCGTCGATGCCCTCCGCCGCCACATTCCCGGCCGTGAAGCCGTGAGCCTGCGCCCAGGACAGGACCGTCCGGATTCTCTGGCGGACCCTTCGGGCTGTCTCCGCCTTCGTGGTCCAGATCGGGAGCAGCACGCGTAGCACGTCCTCTCCGCGGATCGAATCTACCCGCTGGTCCCCAAGTGTCGGGAATGCGTAAGTCTCCAGCGTCGTCACCCACTGCGCCGCGTGCTTCCCGTTCCGCCACTGCGAGCGAAGCCCTTCCAGCGTGCGGGCCGCAGCTTCCCGGAAGGTCGGGGCCTTCGCCCGTCGGCGCTCGGCCAGCGGGTCGCGGCCTTCGAACACGGCGCGCCGGTTCTCCCATGCCATCACCCGGGCCTCGGCCAGGGACACCAGGTCGAATGGCCCCAGGCCGATGTCGCGGCGCTTCCCGTGAATGGTGAGGCGCTGCACCCAGCTCTTTCGCCCGCTCGGCCTCACCCGGAGATACAGGGTCTGCTCGGCCCGGTATTTCCCCGGCTCCTGGAGCGCCTTCGCCCTCGCTGCGGTCATCGTTCTCATGCGTCTCACCTACCGCGTTTTCTTCGTGGGATCGAACTCGCAATTCGAACTCAAACCCCGACCGGTCCCACGAATTCGACCGGAACCCCACGAATTCGAAGGGAACAGCCAAGCGGCTATGAGAACCAGTATATCATGGTTTATTCATGCCTTACGCGATCTCTCGGGACCAAATCGGAACCCCGAGGACATCCTCCGGTGGCGGAGGGGGTGGGATTCGAACCCACGGTACCGTTGCCGGTACACCAGCTTTCCGGGCTGGCCAATTCAGCCACTCTTGCACCCCTCCGGGTTCCGGTGGACCCGGAATGCTATCCCGGTGCAGGCACCGTCAGTCGTGGGCTTGCGGTCCCGGGTTCGGGCCTCGCCCGGCCAAATCGGTGTGCTGCCACTTTGCGAATTCGCTGCTCGGGCCGTTGCGAAAGTGCTGCTGGGATCGTTGCAAAGCAGCGGTTGACGAGCGGGGTGATCGGCCGCGGGCCTGGGGCCCGCGGGTGCCGGCGTGAAGGCCGGCGGTCCCTTCCCGGACCGCCACGAGGCTAAGTAGCGTCGTGCGGTTTCGCTGCGCTCTCGCGCAGCCTGGGCCGGCCGAGGCCCGCGCGCCGGGCCGGTGGGGCATACCCCTGAAAACCCGGGCGCGGCGCCCCATAGCGGCCCGGGGGGGGGGGCGGT
>JAPPGX010000144.1 GCA_028877265.1 Acidobacteriota bacterium | reverse complement strand
CCCCCCCCCCCCCCCCCCCCCCCCCCCCCCCCACCCCCCCCCCCCCCCCCCCGCGCGCCCCCCCCGCGCGCGCCGGGGGCGGCGGCCCCCCCGCCCCCCCCCCCCCCCCCCCCCCAAACCGCGCTCCCCCAATGAGCGCACTGCGGCTCCCACCTTCCCATCGCGAAGCGCCATCAACGCGGGTTTCGCGCTCCCGCGCGATGCCGGCCAGAGGCCGGCGCTCCGAACCTACTCGGGCGCCGTACCCCCCGCCGCTTGGAAAGCTTCCACGATGCGGTTCTGGCGGAGGAGCGCGAGGCCCACCATCACCGTCGCCAGGATCGCGAAGACGAACACCAGGTAGCCGGCGGCGGTGTGGATGACCGCCGGGAAGGCCCGGGTGTGGGCGCCGCCACCCAGGATGAAGGCGGCCATCGGCAGGATCATGCCGCCCATCGCCCAGGGCATCGCGGTTGCCTTGAGCCGGCGGCTCCGCGCCAGCAACTCCGGGCCGCGCGGGTCGTCCACCAGCACCGGCGGGCCGCTCTCGCCCGCCAGCGCCTTCCGCATCATGCTGGTCATGGCGACCAGGTAGAAGTAGCTCATGGTGTGGGCGAACACGACCAGCATCACCGCGATGAGTCCGGCCCCGATGTGGAAGGCGAGCGTCCCGTCGCCCACCGCGAAGCAGGTGTAGGCGAAGAAGGCGAGCCCCGCCAGATGGACGGTCAGCAGGCCGAGCGCCACTGCGGAAGAACTACGGGGTCAGAGCCGGCTCAGGCGTCCGCCGGTTCCTCGACCACGAGGTCCGGCACCACGAACTCGCTCCGCCGCCGGATCAGGTCGATGAAGTCGTGGATGAACGACACCACCTCGTCGTGCGAGAGGCCGTGCGAGCGCGCCAGCTCCTCGAGGTCGTCGGCGTCGAGTTCGGCGCGCGCGGCGGCGACCGAGCCCGGCCCGAACTTCTCGGAGAGCGCCTCGAGCAGCGGCTTCGCGAGACCCTCGGGCACCGCGCCCATGATCGCCTTCGGCAGGACGGCCCCTTCCTCCTGCCCCGCGCCTTCGCTGGCGTCCGGGCCGGCCGGCGCCGCCGGGACCTCCACCACCCGCGCCGCGCGCGGAACCCCCAGCTCCGCCGCCGCCGGCTCCGGCCCGACCGCCTGGCGCTTCAGGCGCAGTTGCGCCACGTCCCAGCGGGCGTAGTGGCCCATGCAGTCGAAGACGTTCTTGGCCACGATCCGGTCGGCGAGGTCGAGATCGGCGATCACCAGCCCCTCCTGGCCGAAGAGCGGCTCCGCCGCGTAGGTCCCGAAGGGCGTCGCGATGGCGCTGCCGCCCATCGCCCACTTCCAGTTCGTCGTCTTCTTGTAGGGGAAGTCGTCGGGCACGTCGTCCTCGGTCAGGAAGAGCGACGCCGAGACCACGAACGTCTGGGTCTCGAACGCGTACTCGCGCACCGCGGCGTCCTGGTCCGAGCGGTGCAGCGGATGGAGCGTCCCCGTCATGTCCCGGACGGTGTTCCCCGGCCCCCCGTAAGCCCAGTAGCCCGGCCAGCAGGCGGCGTGCACTTCCTCGCCCTTGACCGCCATCGCCGCCTTCAGCAGCGTCATGTGGTTCTCGAAGCAGATCAGCCCGCCGAGCCTCCCGAAGGACGTCTCGAACACCCGGAGGTCGCTCGCGTCGCCGCGCCCCCAGAAGATCCGCTCCTGGTGGGTCGGCATCAGCTTCCGGTGGCGGCCCATGATCTCCCCGTCGGGGCCGATGAACAGCATCGTGTTGTAGAGGGTGCGCGAACCCGGGCGGTCGTCCTGCTCGTTCAGGCCGATGACCGCGGTGAGCCCGGCGTCCTTGACGGCGCGCCCGAGTTCCTCGGTCTCCGGCCCCGGGATGCGCACCGCCTCGTCGTAGAAGGCGACCACCGTCTCCTTCCAGCGCCGCGCCGACTCGGGGTCCGTGTAGCCGAAGTTGTTCCGCCAGTAGGGATAGACCGGGATCCCGGTCTCCGGCGTCACGATGAGGTCCACGCCCTGCCGGCCGGCCTCGCGGATCGTCTCGGCGTACTTCTCGACGCTCGCCTTCTTGTCCATGAAGACGGGGCTGATCTGGGCGGCGCAGGCGCGCAGGCTTCGTTTCTTGGTCAAGTCGCTAGTGCCGATGGTGTTCCGGATCGTGGTGGTCGTGGTGCGGGTGCCCCTCCCCCGACCGCCAGTCGTCCGGACAACTGCAGATCAGGTTCCGGTCGCCCCGCGTGTTGTCCACCCGGCCCACCGGCGGCCAGTACTTGTGGGCGCCCAGCCACGGGGCCGGGAAGGCGGCCGCTTCGCGGCTGTAGGGGCGGTCCCACGAGTCCGAAACGACGTCGCGGGCGGTGTGCGGGGCGAGCCGCAGCGGGTTCCGCTCCGGGTCGGCCCGGCCCTCCTCGATGTCGCGGATCTCGGCGCGGATCCGGATCATCGCGTCGCAGAAGCGGTCGAGTTCCTCGCGCGACTCGCTCTCGGTGGGCTCGATCATCAGCGTGCCCGCCACCGGGAAGGACATCGTCGGCGCGTGGAAGCCGTAGTCCATGAGCCGCTTGGCGATGTCGTTGGCCTCGATCCCGGCGGTCTTCTTGAACGGCCGGCAGTCCAGGATGAACTCGTGCGCCACCCGGCCCTGCTTGCCCACGTAGAGCAGCGGGTAGTGGGCCTTCAGCCGGTGCGCCATGTAGTTGGCCGACAGGATCGAGACCTCGCTGGCCTCCTTGAGGCCCGCCGCCCCCATCATCCGGATGTAGGCCCACGAGATGGGCAGGATCGCGGGGCTGCCCCAGGGCGCCGCGGAGATCGCGCCGACCCGCCGGGGATCCTGCGGTCCGTAGGGGTGCCCCGGGAGGAACGGGGCCAGTTCCTCGGTCGCCGCCACCGGTCCCATCCCCGGTCCGCCTCCCCCGTGGGGAATGCAGAAGGTCTTGTGCAGGTTGATGTGGCAGACGTCGGCCCCGACCGCCGCGGGAGTCGTGAGCCCCACCTGGGCGTTCAGGTTGGCGCCGTCGAGATAGACGAGGCCGCCCGCCTCCCGGACCATGGAGCAGACCTCGCGGACCCGCTCCTCGAAGACCCCGTGGGTCGAGGGGTAGGTGATCATCAGCGCCGCGATCTGGTCCGGATAGGCCTCGATCTTCCAGCCGAGGTCCTCCACGTCGATGTCGCCGGCCTCGGTGGTGGTCACCGGCACCACCTGGAGCCCCGCCATGGCGGCGCTCGCCGGGTTCGTCCCGTGGGCCGAGAGCGGGATCAGGCAGACGTTCCGCTTCCCCTCGCCCCGGCTCTCGTGGTACGCCCGGATCATCAGCAGGCCGGTGAACTCGCCCTGCGAGCCGGCGTTCGGCTGCAGGCTGACCGCGTGGAAGCCGGTCATCTCGGCGAGCTGCGCCTCGAGGTCGGCGGCGATCCGCGCGAACCCCGCCTGCTGCTCCGGCGGCGCGAAGGGGTGGACGTCGGCGAACTCCGGCCAGGTCACCGGCAGCATCTCGGCGGTCGCGTTCAGCTTCATCGTGCAGGAGCCGAGCGGGATCATCGAGGTGGTGAGCGAGAGGTCGCGCTCCTTCAGCCTGTGGAGGTAGCGGAGCATCTCGTGCTCCGAGCGGTGGACGTGGAAGACCTCGTGGTCGAGGAAGATGCTCCGCCGCTGGAGCTTCGGGGGCAGCCGCGTCTCGGTTCCCTCCTCGGGCAGCAGGCCGGCGGCGGCGGGCGCCTCGCGGTCGCCGGCGAAGGCGGCGAGGATGGCGTCCACGTCGTCGAGGGTCGCCGTCTCGTCGAGCGAGACCCCGACGCCTCCGCCCTCCTGCCGGCCCAGGTTGATGCCCCGGGCCTCGGCGGCGGCCACGATCCGCGACGTCTCCTCGTCTTCGGTCTCCACCGTGAGGGTGTCGAAGACCGGCGCCCCGCCCGTGGAGTAGCGGAGGCGGGACAGCCCGTCGCGGAGCGCCAGGGTGAGCGCGCGCACGCGGCGGGCGATCCGGAGGAGCCCCTCCGGCCCATGCCAGGCGGCGTACGCCGAGGCGACGAGCGCCGGGAGCACCTGCGCCGTGCAGATGTTGCTGGTGGCGCGGTCCCGGCGGATGTGCTGCTCGCGCGTCTGGAGGGCGAGGCGGAAGCCGACCCTCCCGGAAGAGTCGTGAGAGACGCCCACCACCCGTCCGGGCGTCCGGCGGGCGTGCGCGGCGGTGGTGGCGAGGAACGCCGCGTGCGGTCCGCCGCCGCCCATGGGCATCCCGAACCGCTGCGTGGACCCGATCGCGATGTCGGCCCCGAAGGCCCCCGGCGGCTCGAGCATGGTCAGCGCCAGCAGGTCGGTGGCGACCACGGTCCGCGCCCCCGCCGCCTGGACCTTTTCCACCAGCGGACGCCACTCGCGGACCCGGCCCCGGGTGTCCGGGTACTGGACGATGACCCCCGAGGCCTCCCGGGGGATCTGCACCTGGGGATCGCCGAGGTCACGGACCTCGAGGCGGATGCCCGCCGCCCGGGCGCGGGTCTCCATCACCGCGAGCGTCTGCGGATGGAGCCAGCGGTCGGCGAGAAAGATCGTCCGGCCCTTGCCGGAGCGCTGGCACATCGCCATCGCCTCCGCCGCCGCCGTCGCCTCGTCGAGGAGCGAGGCGCCGGCGACCGGAAAGCCGGTCAGGTCCCCGACCATGGTCTGGAAGTTGAGCAGGATCTCCAGCCGGCCCTGCGAGATCTCCGACTGGTACGGGGTGTACTGGGTGTACCAGCCCGGGTCCTCGAGGATGTTCCGCAGGATGACGGGCGGCGTGATCGTGCCGTAGTAGCCGCGGCCGATGAAGTTCCGGCAGGTCCGGTTCCGCCGCGCGATCCCCCGCAGTTCCTCGAGGAGCTCGCCCTCGGCGAGGGGCGCCGGAAGGTCGAGTTCTTCCTGGATCCGGATGTCTTCGGGGATCGTCTGGGCGATCAGCTCATCCCGCGACGTGAGGCCGAGGTCGTGCAGCATCTCCACCTGCTGCGTGAGACTGGGCCCGACGTGGCGGCGGACGAACGGCGCGGCGCCGCGCGGCAGCGAGGGGGCCGCGGTGGCGGTCTGCGATTTCAGGGTGGCTGGGGATGCGGTCAAGGGAACTCGGGAGATGCGGGGGTCAACTCAGTGCCGGAACAGCGCCGGAAAACTCCGGCCGATGGGGGCCGTCCCGCCCATTCGGCCTTCCAGCCGGACCGGTGATTTTAGCAGCCGGCAGTGAAGCTGGACGCGGCATTCAACGGGCGCTGCAACCCCGCTGAGCTCGTCTCTGCGGGCATTCAGCGTTGTGTTTCGCGCGGCCCCGGGAGCGGGCAGCACGGTTCCGGACACGGCCGGATTCACGACAACATGGACCGCAAGACGAAGTCAATCGGACACTTGCGATTCCGAAACTCTCTTCATCGCGCCAATCGGGCGGACAGGTCCTCGATATGAGGGATATTCCGGTGTCTCCGTAGGGCCGGAGCGCGATACGATGCCGCACTCATCTCCGTGCCTTGCCCGGTCCCAACACCCTAGCCCGTATATCTCATAGTCAAGCGTGAAGGGGGGGGATTTGTACTTTCCAAG
>JAPPGX010000166.1 GCA_028877265.1 Acidobacteriota bacterium | reverse complement strand
GCGGGATCAAGCCTGGGGCGATAACGGAGTCGGCGGGATCAAGCCTGGGGCGATAACGACGTCAGCGCGGTTGGGTGTTTCCAGTCGTCGGCACCGGGAGAAACCGTCGTGATTGGTCCTCCTGCACACCCCGTCGGGCATGAAAACGGCGGGAACGGCTGGGAGCGCCGCTCTTCAGAGCGGCACAGCGGGCCGGAGGCCCGCGGATGTCGTGTCGCTGTCTGCGGTGATGAACCGAGAGCAGAGCACCACCGCGCCGCTCGGCGTCGTGCCGTGCACTGCGCTATCGCGCAGCGCGTGCCGGTCTGGAGACCGGCGTTCCCAGCCGGCGACGCTGTCCGGCTCTTTACCCCTGCGAAAGGACGATAGCCACCCCTTCATGGATGAGGCGCGCGGCGAGGATGAGCGTGCGGTTGTCCCGGTCGTCGGGACAGGCTTCCACGACGTCCATCCCCACGAGCCGGCGTCCGGTGGCTCCGATCTCCTTGACGAGCTGGAGCCCGGCGCGTCCGGAGAGGCCGGCCGGCACCGGATGGGCCACCGCCGGCGCGAAGGCCGGGTCGAACCCGTCCATGTCCACGGTGAGATAGACCGAGGCGGCTTCCGGCAGGTGCGACAGGAGTGCCGGTCGCTGCTCCGCTCCCCACGCCGGAATCTGGATCACGCGCCCGCCCGCCGACTCCCGCACCCCGCGCTGCACCGCGGTCTCGGTGCGGATCCCGATCTGGGTGATGGTCGCCACGTGGGGCATCTCGAGCAGACGTGCCGCGACGCAGGCGTGGGAGTCCCGGTTCCCCTCGAAGTCGGGGTACATGTCGGGATGGGCGTCCCACTGCACCACATGGACGGGACCCCGCCCGGCGTAGGCGGCCACCAGGGCGGGCGTGATCGCGTGGTCGCCGCCCAGGATGAAGGGCGTCCGGCCCCGCGCCAGTTCCGCCTCGACCGCGGCGGAGTAGCGGGCGGCGTTTTGCCGGAAGCCGTCCGCGTCCGGGCTCAGGTCGCCGAGATCCGCCACGCTGCCGGCGCAGTCCACGCCGGTTTCCGAGACCGTGTTGTAGCACGCTCCGTCGTAGGCCGCGCGAATAGCAGGTGGCGCTTCGGCGCACCGGTCCCGGTAGGTCGACTGGGTGGCGTCCCTGACGCCGAGGAGCGAGGCGGGAACATGCTCGGCGTCCGCCCGGGACGCGAGCAGTCCCCCGAAAGCGATTCCGGCGGGTTCGTGCACGCCGGTATGTTGGCAGCAGATGCCCACCAGTGCGGTGCCCCACAAATCGCACGGCATTCGAACGGCGATCCATCCCGGCTGAACCGGGCCGCTCCGCGGCCCTCATCGTTGCGTTTCGGTCGGAATACACCCGGTATTCCTCCCTCACGCGCCTTGTCAGCCGGGCGCCTCGCCGTCCTCGGTGACTCGCGCGATTTGCCGGACACCACACTAGAGTCCCCGCGATGGCATCACCCCCGCGTCCCGCCGTGTCCGTGATGCTCACCCGGGGGGACGAAGTGCTCCTCGTGCGGCGCTCGCCGCGGCTCCGGGCCTTCGCGAATCTGTGGGCCTTCCCCGGCGGGACGGTGTCGGCGGAGGACGCGGAGATCCCCGTGAGCGGCGCCCCGGATCCGGAAACCGCGGCGCGCGTCGCGGCCGGGGTGCGCGAGGTCTTCGAGGAGACCGGGGTCTTCCTCGGCACGGCGGGACGGAGTGTCGTCACGGCCGAACGGGACGACCTGCGCCGGCGGCTGCTCGCCGGCCGGATCGGACTCCGGGAGGTCCTGGCCTCGTTCGAAGCGGGAATCGATGCGGCGCGCTTCGTGGAGGTCGAGGAACTCACCACCCCCGAATCGGCGCCGTATCGCTTCGATACGCGCTTCTACCGCCTGGCGTTGCCCGACGGCGCCGAACCGTCCGTCTGGCCGGGCGAGATCGTGGACCAGGCGATGCTCAGCCCAAAGACGGCGCTCGCCCGCTGGCGCGGCGGGGACATGGCGCTCGCCCCGCCCATCATCGGACTCCTCGAGCGCTGGTCTCCGGACGACGGGGTCTTTCGCGCCCGCAACCGGGAAGAGGGCCGGCGGCGGCCGGCGGTTCGCTATTCCCCCGGGATCGCGGTCATTCCCTGCCGGACGCGGACCCTGCCGCCGGCGACGCACACGAACGCGGTGCTGATCGGAACCTCGCGCCGTTACCTGGTGGATCCCGCGGCCGAAGCGCCGGCCGAACGGGAGATGCTGTTCGGGATGGTGGACCGGCTGCTCGGCCCCGGCGAGCGGCTGGCCGGGGTTCTCGTCACCCACCATCATCCCGATCACATCGGCTCGGTGGCGGCGGCCTCGTCGCGCTACGGAGTCCCGGTGGGTGCGCACCCGGAAACCCTCGCCCGGATCCCGCCGGCGCCCGGCGGGGCGAGACCGCTCGCGGAGGGGGACACGCTGGACCTGGGGGAGGCGCCCGACGGATCGCCGGGCTGGACGCTCGAAGTCCGGTTCGTGCCCGGCCACGCGCCGGGCCACCTCGCCTTCGTCGAGAGCCGCTACGGCGCGATGGTGGTGGGGGACATGGTGTCCTCGTTGTCTTCCATCATCATTGCGCCGGAAGACGGGGACCTCGGGCAGTACATGGACTCCCTGCGGCGGCTCGCCGCCGAGTGCCGGGGGATCGTCTACCCGGGCCACGGGGTGCCGGTGGTCGCGGGCGGTGACCTGCTCCGAGCCCAGGTGCGGCACCGGGAAGCGCGGGAAACGAGCCTGTTGGAAGCTCTCGACACCGAGCCCACGACGCTCGAGGCCATCGGGCTCCGGGTCTATCCGACGAGCGAGGTCCCGCGCCGGGGGCCGGTGCGCCGGTTGGCGGAGGTGGCGCTGACCTCGGGTCTGCTGAAGCTGGAGCGCGAGGGCCGGGCGTCCGCCGAGGCGGGAAAGTGGTTCCGCCGGACCGGCACCACCGCGTGAGGCCCACCGCTACCGGCTGACCGGCGGGCGCGCCGCCGGCTATTCGGCGGTGCTGGCGGGGACGGTGTTCCCGGCCACCACCACCCGGTCGATGGACCGGAGGTTCGCGATGTCCTCGAGCGGGTTCTCGTTCAGCACGATGAAGTCGGCCCAGTTGCCGGCAGTGAGGGTCCCGACGCCGTCGAGGGCGAGGCAGGCCGCCGCGTCTCCCGTCGCCGACATCAGGATCTGCTCGGCGGTGAGGCCGGCCTCGGCCATCTCTCCCGCCTCGATGTGCTCGAAATAGCCCTGGAAGCGGCCCGGCGGTCCGGTGTCGGTGCCGAACGCGATCGTGACCCCGGCATCGGCCACCGCCTTCGTGTTCGCCATCGCGACGGGGTAGTGCTCGCGGTATCCCTGCGCCGAACTGCTGTTCGCCACCCGCTCCATGCGCTCGGGGTCCTTGAGCTGTTCGAGCACCGCGGGATCGGCGTCCTTCAGGAAGAACGGGTCGTCGAAGAACTCCGGCACCTCGGAATAGACGTAGGTGGAGATCTCCCGCACCAGCGTCGGGACGTAGCAGACGTCCTTCTCCTTCATCAGCTCGAGGAACTCCTCGTCCACGGGCTGGTCCCGCACGCTGTGGGCGATGAGACCGGATCCCAGGCGGAGCACCTCCTTGGCGTCGTCGAGATAGAAGATGTGGGTCGTGACCATCTTTCCGGCTTCCCGGCCGAGTTCCATCACCTTCTCGATGGTCTCCGACGACACGCGCTCGTTCGCGCCGAGGTTGGTGTCCACCCGCATCTTCAGGAAGTCGGCGGGCAGCGCGAGGCTCCGGGCCACCGATTCCGCGGCCTCCTCGGGGGTGCCGCTCGAGATGACCTCGCCGGCGATCCAGATCCGGGCCCGGTCGAGGCTGTCGTCCTGCTCGTCGCGCAACCGGGCCGCCTCGGGGCCGTCGCCACCCAGCGAGGCGACACTCGTGACCCCGTAGCGGGCGTAGAGCCCGAGCTGGCGGATCAGGTTCTCCCGGCTGTAGTGACCGGTCTCGAGGCCCATGACGTCGCTCGCGTGGGCGTGGGCGTTGATGAATCCGGGAACGACCGTCCTGCCGGCGAGGTCTTCCACCGCGGCGCCGGGCGGGACTTCGACCTCGCCGGCCGGTCCCACGGCGGAGATCCGTCCGTGGTCCACGACCAGCACCGCGTTCTCGACCGCGGCGCCTCCGGTGCCGTCCCAGAGGGTGGCGCCGGTGAACGCGGTCACCCCGGGGAGGGGCGGCGGCTCGGCGCCGCAGGCGGCGAAGGCGGTGAGGGCGCCGATCGCGAGCGGAGCGAGAAGAAAGCGCTTCGGCTGGGAACTGGTCATGGACAGGCCTCCAGAGCGCCCGAGCATAACGACCTGGGCCGCTGTTAGCGTTCCGGACTCATGACGAGCGCGACCCTGGCGCCGGCGCCGGCCGGCCTCGGGCCTCCCAACATGTGGGGGAAGCTCGTGCGCTCGCTTCTGATCGGCCCCCGCGCCGTGGGTTGGAACGCGGATGCGTCCTGGCGGGAACTCGGGTACCTCCATCCGCCCGAGGAGGCGCTCGCGGCCCGGCAACACGACCGGATCCGGTCGCTGCTGCTCGCAGGCGGCGTGGACCTCGTGGAGCCGGATCGGCCGCTCCCGGGTCTGACACCCGACGCCGTCTACTGCCACGATGCCTCGTTTCCTTCGCGGCGCGGCATGATCCTGATGCGGATGGGCAAGGAGACCCGGAGCGGGGAACCCGCGGCGCACGCACGGATCTACGAAGGGCAGGGCATCCCGGTGGTCGGCGCCGTCGAAGCGCCGGGGCTCGCGGAGGGCGGGGACCTGGTGTGGCTGGACGAGCACACCCTGCTCGCGGGGGAGGGCTATCGCACGAACGCGGCGGGCATCGCCCAACTGGGCGAGATCCTGGCGGAGGACGGTGTGGAGGTCATCTCGGTGCCCCTGCCGTTCGGTGACGGGCCGCGCTGCTGCCTGCATCTGATGTCGCTCATCAGCGTGCTCGACCAGCGGACGATGGTGGCGGACCTGCGGTTCCTCGGTGTGCCGACCTTCGAGATGCTGAAGGCGCGCGGGTGGGAGTTCATCCCCATTGTCGAAGGCGAGCGGCCGACGATGGCCGCGAACGTGCTGGCCCTTGGGGGCCGGACGCTGCTGGCCATCGCCGCCAACCGCGAAACGAACGCCCGGCTGGGGGACGCCGGATTCGAGGTGCTGACCTACGAGGGCAGCGAGATCAGCCAGAACGGCTCGGGAGGCCCCACCTGCCTGACCCGCCCGCTGGTCCGGCAGGCGGCGTCATGAACCCCCGAATCCGGCGGATCGGCTGGCTCGTCTTCGGGCTCTTTGCGCTGCTGGTCGTCTTCCTGATGTATTCGACCCTCACCATGGGCCAGGCGCGGTGCGAAGTCACCATGGAGATGGCGGGCCGCCAGGCTACGGTGACCGCGCAGGGCGCCACCGAGGCCGACGCGATCCGCGCCGCGATCACCGGGGCGTGCGCCCGGATTGCGGACGGCCGGACGGCGAACATCCTCTGTCTCGATACGCCGCCCCGCGCGGTCCGCTGCGACTAGCCCGGACTTCTCATACTGCCGGGGCGCCGGCGGTATTGGAGTAGCGGGGAG
>JAPPGX010000106.1 GCA_028877265.1 Acidobacteriota bacterium | reverse complement strand
GTCCGACAAGATCGAACAGACACGGCGCGACTTCGCGGCGATGCGCCAGAGCGCCGAGGATGCCCGCGCCACGCTGGACGAGGTCCGGAAGGCCGGCCAGACGCTCCGCGCGGACCTCCGCTACCCGCGGTTGATCCTCTGGGTGAACGTCTACATGCTCGGGTTTCTCACGCACGCGTGGTGCGGGAACTAGCCCGCGCCGGGCTTTCTCTCAGCGCGCCAGGCGCGCTGCCCTGTGGCCGCCTAGGAGCGCGCGGAGGCCCTTCAGACGGTCCGGGGGCCGCGAGGACCCCCGAAAACGCCCTGAGGGGCCGTTTTCGAGCCTCTGAGGCGTAATTCTCGCGGGGATCCGGGGCTCCAGAACGCTCCGGAGCGCACCTGGACCCCGTTCGAAACCGATTCGGAGGCTCCTGAGGCCCCTGAATTCGCCGGATTCGGGCTCCGTTATCGGAACCTGGGGCCGAATTCGGGCCGTCGGAGCTCGGCGAGCCCTCCGAGTTATGTCAACTCGGCGCGATCGGCGCGAATCCGCGCTCCTCGAGGAGCTGCGCAGGCCTCCAGGAGGCCGAATTCAGGCGTTCTGCCGGCGAGGACCCGGACGCCAGGTTCCGATAACGGCTCTTGTGTCGCCCCGGCTAGGCGGTCGCCTGAGTCTCGGACTCCTCCGGCGCCGGGAGTGGCCGGGGTGCCAGGAACGGGACGGCCCCTTCGAGCCGCGCGACCCTCTCCGCAAGGGCATGGACGTCGTCGCGGAGTGCGGTGAGGTCGGCGCGGACGGCCTGGATATCGGAGCGGAGACTCCGTTGGCCCGAGAGGATGAGTGCGGCGAGGCCGACCCCGACGGACAAGATGGCGATGACTTCCGGACTCATGGTCTCCGGATTCTACCGGCGAGGTCGACTCTCCCGCCTTGACCTGGTCTAGCTGGATCGGCTAGTAGGCTCCGCAACTCAGTCGAGCGGCGCGAGGGCCTACCACCGCCCCCGCGCGCTCTTCGCCAAACCACGATCCCAACTCGCGGTGACGATAACCGTAAGCGTACCCGATCAGCGGCCCCAGTGCGCGGTCAATGCGCCGGCGATCCTGGCCGAGCACGGAATTCCGGATTTCGCTCCGTTCGTCCGCTCTGCGTACGCCGATCGCCAGGGGAAGATCATCGGTCCATCCAACCGCACCAGGCCGGCCGCCCGGGCGCTGCAGCTGCCGTTCCTGGCGCTGAACCAGCCGAACGCCATCCGGGTCGTCGCCCTGGACTGCGATCACCCCGACACCTTCCGGCACGCGATCTACGAGCGAGAACTGCCGCAGCCCGGCCTCGAGATCTGGCGTGATGGCGGCGGCCTGCTCGCCCTCTGGCCGCTCAAGCGGCGGGTCCACCGAGGTCCGAAGGCCCGCCGGAGCCCGGTCCGGCTGTTCGGCCGCACCGCCGAGTTCTTCACCAAGACGGCGGGCGCAGACCCGCACTTCAACCCCGATGGGCCGATCCGGAACCCGGCCGCGCTTCATGGTTCCTGGAAGCTGATCCGGAACGGCCGCGGCGGTTTCCACCTGGTGGAGCTGCATGACTTCCTACCGCACCGCTGGAGCCTTCCCAGGCCGGCCGCCCTGGTAACCGACGGCGCACGCAACTGCGTCGTCTTCGAAGCCCTGATGCGCTTCGCCGGGTCCTGGTCGAATCGGGATGCCGACCTGCAGGGGGAGGGCGAGGCGCTGAACGCCGACATGTTCGCTCGGAGTCCCCGCGGCCCGCTTCCCTCCCAGGAGGTCGGCTGGATCGCGGCGAGCGTCGGCCGCTACCGGGCGCAGTGGATCGACCAGGGGCGATACCAGGCCGACCCCGAGCGCCAGGCGGAGCGAGGAAGACGCTCCGGATCCGCCCGGCGCCGGCGCACCGCACTCCGAGACGCGGAGATCCGCGACCTGAGATCCGGTGGGCACTCCATCCGAGCGATCGCCGCGACGCTCGAACTCCCCACCTCGACCGTTCAGAACGCGCTCACCCGGGGGGGTGTACCACGAACCAACACAGGTGAGGGGTCTAAACCTGCGCGGTGTCGACTCAAGTTCTCCGGTGGCGTATCTCTCTTCGTTCCGGGGTGATTCTGTTGAGGCACCCGCAGGGTGTTTTCACTTCGGAGGACGGGGCCCCTTCTCGGGGCTCCCGGCCTCCCCGGAGGTGGAAACCGACACGCGCAGGGAGGCCGCCGTTACTGGGCTCTTGCCGCGTTCCGGTGGTGGTCCTGGATGGCGGGCGGCCGAGCGAGCATGGAAGTGTTTCCATCCTTCGGGTTGTTCAAAATCGCACACAGTCGCGCCCCGCCTGGAATGGGGTGGTAACCGGAACCTGTCCTTGGCTGGCCGCGGCGTAGGGCGCGCTTCGCTATTCTTTGCATGATGAGCACGGTTAGCATGCTTTCCATGAAGGGAGGGAGCGGGAAAACGACTCTGGCCCTGTCGCTCGCGGTCGCCCATGAGCTCGCGGGGGGTTCCTCCGCCATCGTGGATCTGGATCCTCAGGGCTCCTCTGCTCTCTGGGGGGATCTCCGCGGTGGTTCCGTGCCGGCAGTGATCGCTACCCATCCGCCGCGCCTGGCGCGTGTCCTCGAGTTCGCGGAGTCGGCCGGGACCGAGTTGGTGGTGATCGACACCGCGCCGCGTGCCGGCGGCGCTGTAGAAGCCGCCCGGCTCTCTGACCTGGTGCTGATCCCCTGCCGGCCGTCGCCGGCCGACCTGGCTGCGGTCCCGGCTGCCATCGACGTTGCCCGGGTGGCGGATGCGCGCGCGATCGTGGTTCTGAACGCCGTTCCCCCGCGCGGCAAACTCGTCGCCGAGGCGGCGGAGGCGCTGGAGGCGATGGGTGCGGAACTCTGTCCGGTGATGCTCGGAACCCGTGTCGCGCACGTGCGGAGCTTCACCGCCGGCCAATCGGCCCAGGAACTGGAGCCGCGGTCCCGCGCCGCGGCCGAGATCGATGCGCTCCATACCTGGGCGCTCGGGGTGTACGGACTATGACGAAACGCACGCTTGCCGACGTTGCCCGCCGCGCCGCCGCGCCGCCGCCGGCACGGGCCGACGTTCCCCCCTCCAGGAGGGACCGGAAGGTCTTTCCGCTCTACCTGACTCCGGAGATCTGGCGCCGGTTCAAGCTGGCGGCCGTCACCCGCGACGTGAGCATGCAGGCGCTCGCGATCGAGGCGTTAGAGGAGAAGCTGTCCCGTGATGAGCACGGTTAGCATGCTCATCACCTGCGGCGGGGCTGCGGCGCCGGGACAGAGATCCGCGTAAAGCGACGGCCGCTTTGGGCGGTTCGCTCACTGCTCGCCTCGCCTCGATGAAACGGTACGACCTCCCTGCAGGACCGGCTGAACTTTTCGAGGCGGTCTGCGAGGTCTTCGGGTCGCACCTTGGCGGCGAACACCGTATGCGGCTGGGTGGAGGGACCGCCCTGGCCGTCCGGTGGGCGCACCGCCACAGCGCGGACGTGGACCTCTTCACTGATGAGAAGTCCTGCCGCCGGCTCTGGGAGTGCCGCGACGCGTTCCGCCGCGCCATCGAGCGGCGGGCCGGCCCGGCCGAGATCCTCACCGTCCGCCACTGGCAGACCATGATCGTGCTGCGGGGTGGCGAGATCACATTGCGCCACAGCCGACCATGGACCGGTGAGCACTCCGCCGATACGGTGCGCGGCACCTCCGTGCCTCTCGAAACCAACGCCGAGATCCTCGCCAAGAAGCTCTCCGGACGGACGGATGACTCGAGGAAACTCCTGGCGCGGGACCTCTACGACTTCGCGGTCGCCCGGCACCATGACCCCGCCGCGGTCAAAGCCGCCATGAAGACCCTCGATGTGCCAGACCTCCGGCAACTCCAACACGAACTCCAGAGCCTCCCGGAGGGATGGTTTCAGCGGTCCGGCCAGGACGCGCTTGTCCGGCCTGCCTACCCCGAAGAGGCCAAAGACCCCGCACCCTCTGTCGCCGATCAGCTCCGCCGGGAGATCCTCTCCAGGGAGCGCCAATGCTCGACATAGCGAAGATCCGGCACTTCTACTTCCATCCGCCGCCCGACGACCCGGAGCGGCTTCCCTCCCGCGAAGAGCTCTATGCCCGGGAGGAGCGCCGCGCCGTCGAGCTGTGCCTCCAGTGTGGAGACGATCCTCGTGAGGACAGCCTCGGCGAACACGGCGCTCTCATCGGGGGAGCGGGAAAACCGCCCCGCGACTTCACATGGGATCCCGAGATCAGAAACCGAATTCCACTCCCCCTTGCCTGGTTCGAGCATCCGAGAGCCACAGCGACGCCGCCCACTCCACCGGACAGAGTCTCGGCCTTCTTCGCGCATCTCTCCGGTGGCCACCTCGCGGGCTACCCGAACCGCCCAACCGGCGACGAGTTGGCCCGCATCTTTCGTTCCCCGCATATGACGGCCGTCGAACGTGACCAGGTGTGGCACGTCCTCGCTTGCATTCACCCTTGGGATCTGCCGGGGCTTCTCTGGTCCGGAGGGATGTCCGTTTACCAGGTCGCCCGCGCCATCCACCTTTCCGAGTCGCGACAGGGGCACGTGATCGCCTGGATCAACCTCTTCGGGGTTCCGCCCTAGCACAACAAAGAGCAGTACCGCGTCTACGGTGTCCACTGCTCGCACCCGAATCACGCCGCTGATTGTCGGGGAGTGATTCCTTCGGCGATCTCGTGGCCTGCCTCAATCTCAGCCCGGCGGAGTTCCCAGGTCTTTTGCAGATTCAGCCACAGCTGGGGTGTGGTCCCGAAGTACCGCGCCAGCCGGAGGGCCGTATCCGCGCTGACGCCCCGCTGCCCCTTCAGGATCATGGTCACCCGGTTCACCGGGACCTGCAGTGCGCTCGCCAGCGCGTTTGCCGACAGGTCGAGCGTGTCGAGCTCGTCGCGCAGGATCTCGCCGGGATGCACCGGTCTCATGCCGTTCTTCATCTTCGTTCCCCTCAGTGGTAGTCCACGATTTCCACTTCGCTCGGCCCGTCTTCAGTCCAGCGGAAACAGATCCTCCATTGGGCGTTGATCCGAATGCTGTACTGGCCATCCCGGTCGCCACGTAACGCCTCGAGCCGATTCCCCGGCAGCGCGGCAAGGTCGCGCAGTGTCTCCGCGCTGTCCAGCAACACCAGGCGGCGCGCCGCCTGGTTGGCGAACCCTTGAAACGCTGCTACGCGAGCCCCTTCGAAGAAGCGCCGCGTATTCCGGTTTCCGAAGCTTCGGATCAAACGTGCTCCAACTCTAACCGGTTTTACGTCTTACGTAAAGGGACACGCGGATAGACCCACACGCAGCGGCGCTGCCGCGCCGGGAGAGGAGGTCAGTCCTTCGCGCGCCCGCAACTCGTCCTGTTCGTCCTGCCACTCGGCATCGCCGGGCTCCGCGTCAACAGCGCCGTAGGCCTCCGCGACCTCCGGAGGCACGAGCATGGGCCCGAGGTTCTGGTCCATGGCTTCCTCGAAGTCGGCTTCAGTCTCGCAGATCGACAGCAGTTCTCCGTCCTCGATCGCGTACGTGATGGCCATTGCCTGCTACTCGATGGGTTCCAGGCCGAACACGCGGCGGTCGGCGGAGCGGGT
>JAPPGX010000148.1 GCA_028877265.1 Acidobacteriota bacterium | reverse complement strand
CATAACGAAACCCGGGGTTCGCCGGTTCTCGATTCGCGCGGGGGTGAGGATTTCGTCAGATTCCGGATCTAGGATCCTGTGCCAAAAGTCACGCGGCATTCCCGAGCTACGAGGAATGGAGATCGGCTGGCGCCGACTCCGTTCCTCGTGCTCAAGGGGTCTCCGCGGGGCTCGAACTCTCGCCCCGCTTCGGAAGCGAACGGCGATGCATCCCGGCTGAACCGGGCCGCTGCGCGGCCCTGATCGTTGCGTTTCGGTCGGAATACACCCGATATTCCTCCCTCACGCGCCTTGTCAACCGGGCGCCTCGCCGTTCTCGGTGCGCACGTCACTTTGACCACACGCTCCTAGCGAGCTTTTGGAACCTTCTCCCGCCGCTTCGCGGGCGTCCGCTTCCGCAGAAGGGCCCGAACCTCCTTCACAAAGTCCTGGGTGTCCTGAAAGTCGCGGTACACCGACGCGAAGCGGACGAAGGCCACATGGTCCTCCCGCTTCAGTTCCTCCATCAGCACTTCCCCGATGTCGGCGGCGCTGAGTTCGCGGTCGGGGCTCTTGGCCACCACCGCGCCGACCCGGTCGGCGATGGCCCCGATCTTCTCCTCCGCGACTCGCGTTCCGCACGCCTTCCTGAGTCCCGAGAGCACCTTGTCCCGGTCGAAGACCTCCCGGTCGCCGTTCTTCTTGACGACCATGCACGGGATTTCCTCGACCGCTTCATAGCTGGTGAACCGCTTCCCGCATCGGATGCACTCGCGCCGGCGGCGAATCACCTCTCCTTCCCGGCTCTCCCGGGAATCCACGACCCGGTCTTCGGGATTGCCGCAATACGGGCACTTCACGACGGCTGCTCCACGGCGTGGGCAGCCTACCAGCCTGTGACGGGACCCACGCGGCGTCCGAGCGGCGATGCATCCCGCCTGATTCGCCCCGCTTCGCGGTGCTCATCGTTGCGATTCGGTCGGAATGCCCCCGGTATTCCTCCTTGAACTCACGCGCCGTGTCAGCCGGGCGCCTCGCCGCTCTCGCCGCTCACGCAGGTTTCACCACTGACTGGTAAACCCCCTCGATCGTTCGGGCCGGCTCGCGGAGGGCAATTTCCATTTCCATCCCGGGCCAGGTCGCTGCCCGTGGGACGAGTCCGACAACTTCGGAGTGGACGACGCCGGTTCCCGCAGCGCCGGCCTCGACCAGGACGCGACGGAACGCGTCAGCCAGCGATGTCCGGCGCCAGTCGAGCAGGTTCATCGAGACTTGGGCGTGGACCCGGCGGCCAGCGGGATCGTCCTGCCGCACCCCGATGGCCCTGAGCGCGGGAAGACCTCCCCCGCTCGTCCTCATCCGCCCGGCGATGGCCCGCGCGATTCCCACTTTGGAAGTGTCGAGGTTGACGTTGAAGGCAATGAGTGGCCGCCTTGCGCCGACGGCGATGCCTCCGGCCGAGGGGTGGAGCGCTCCCGGTCCGTAGTCGGGACGAATCTCGCCGCGGGTGAGGCGGCCCGCGAGGCCCCGAAGTCCGCCCTGTCGAATCTGGGGGAGGGTGCGCCGGCCGGCATCGGCTTCCCCATAGAGGAAGACGGGGATCGAGTGGCGGACGCCGATCTCCTCGGCCAGCGAGATGGCGAGACGCACCGCCCGCTCCATGGTGGTTTCTCCCAGAGGCACGATCGGGAGGACGTCGAGTGCGCCGATGCGCGGGTGCTCGCCGCGGTGTCGCCGCAGGTCGATGCAGCGGATGGCGGTCTCGAGGAGGGAGAGCCCGGAGGAACGCAGTTGCGCGGCGCTCCCGGCGAGGGTCAGGACCGAGCGGTGGTGGGAGGGGTCCGCATGCGCGTCGAGAAGCGGCCGCCCCGCCGCTTCCGCCAGGAGGCCGAGCGTTGGCCGCGATCGTCCCTCACTGAAGTTCGGAACCGCCTCGAGCAGTGATTTCGGGGCCGGTGAGTCGTTGTCCATCCGGCTCTCCTCGCCGGGCCGGTTCGGGGGGAAATCCGGCCGTTCCGTCCCGGAGGCCGGCAGTATAGTTTCGCTATTCCTCACCGCCCCGGTGCGGGATTCCACCCATGATTCGCGTCGTCCCCGGTCCCGCTCCGTGAGCCCGGACCATCGGGAGGAAGGCGCGACCGGATCCGTTCCGGAAGAAAGGGCCGCCGTCGCGAAGCCCGATCCGGAGTCGGGCGGAGCTCCGGAAGCAGGCTCTGCCGAAACGGGGGGCGGAGATCGCGAGCCGGGTACGCGCGAACGTGTCGAGGAGGCGCTCCGTCGCCGAGCCGCGGGGGGCGCGGCCGAATCCGATCCCCCCGGTGACGGTGAACGGACCGCCGCTGCGGATGCCGCTCCGGAGGCCGCCGCCGGGGAACACTGGAGCCGGACGGTCCGGAGACGCGTGGTCGAAGGCGGTGCGACGCCGGCGGCCGGTACACCGGACGCCGAAGCCGAGACCGAGGAGGGCGCGGGCGAACGTTCGGCTGCCGCTCAGGCCGCGGGAGTCCGGGAACGGGTAGAGCGCCGGCTTGTGGAGGCCGAGGACCGCCGCCAGCGGAGTGTTGCTCCTGCGGGCGCGGTGGCGAGGCCGACCCCGGCGAGTCCGCAGCGGGCCGCTGCCGATCCAGGGACGGAGGACTCGCCGCTTCCGCCCGCAGACACGCCCGACTGGGAGGCGCCCGGGGACGAATTTGAAGACGCGCCCGACCCCGCCGGGGAAGCCCCGCCGCCCCGTCCACCCTCGCGGATCGCCGCCTTCATCGCGACCTGCGCGTTCCTCGGACGGGTTCCGATTGCGCCGGGCACCGCCGGCGCCGCCGCCGGTCTGGTCGCCTTTCTCCTGACGCGGAATCTGCCGGGCAGCCTTCCCGTGGCCCTGTTCCTCGTGGCCGTGGTTGTCGGCCTGTGGGCCGGTGCGCGTCACGCGAAGGACCTGCGCCAGCCGGATCCGCGGTCGGTGGTGGTGGACGAGTTCTGTGGAATGTGGCTCGCGCTCGTCGGCGCCAACCCCTCGGTCCTGGTCATGGCGGCGGCTTTCGTGGCCTTCCGCTTCCTGGACATCGTGAAACCGCCTCCCGTGCGACAGGCCGAGAAGCTTCCGGGCGGTATCGGCATCATGGCCGACGACCTGGTTGCGGGCGGCATCGTGCGCATCGTCCTGCTGCTCGCGCTGGGCATGTGACGGCCCGCGGAACCGGGGGCGGCCCGTTCATGTCTCCCGCAGTGAGGGCCCCACTCGTCCCGGAACCGGGGGAGGCGGGCTCCGGGGAGCCGGTCTCCTGACGAACGGCGGAGGTCTGCCGCCCGGTGCGGCCGTGGTAGCGGTCGGCACCGAACTGCTCGCGTCCGGCCGCATCGACCGCAATACCCCGCTGCTGAAGGAGCGGCTCTCGCAACTGGGGGTGGCGGTTCGGTTCTCGGCGGTCGTTCCGGACGAGCGATCCATCATGGAGGAAACCCTGCGCACGGCGCTCGGCCGCTGCCGCTACGTTCTGGTCTGCGGCGGGCTCGGCCCCACGACTGACGACCTGACGCGATTCGCGGCGGCAGGTGTCCTAGGGGTCCGGTTGGTCGAGGACGCGACCTCGCTGGCGAGCATCGAAACACGGTTCCGGGACCGCGGTATCGAGATGCCGGACGTGAACCGGCGGCAGGCCCTGATTCCCGAAGGGGCGGAGGCGCTGCCCAATCCGGCCGGGACCGCACCGGGAGTCCTGGCGCGCACCGGGACCGGCGCGTGGCTCGTGCTTCTCCCGGGGCCGCCGTCGGAGCTGGCCGCAATGTTCGACGCGGAGGTGCGCCCGCGTCTCGAAACCGAGACCCGGCGGACGGCGGGCAGCGTGCGCGAGACGCTCATGGTGGCCGGACTGCCGGAATCGGTCCTGCAGGAGAGGATCCTCGATCTCACCCCGGCGCGGGTTGCGCCGGAGGACCTCGCGATCCTCGCTTCCCGCGGCGAGCTCGAGATTCGGGTCACCGGACCCGCCGGACGGGCGGCGGAGGTCCGGCGGCTCGCGGATCGAATGGCGGAGCGGCTGGGACCCACGGTCTTCAGCCGGACGGCGGGAGAGCATCTGGAGCATGCGGTGGGCCGAATGCTCGAGCGGCGGGGAGAGCGCGCCGCGTTCGCCGAATCGCTTACCGGAGGACTGATCACCGAGCGGTTGACTCGCGTCCCGGGATCGTCCGCGTGGTTCGATCTGGGGGTGGTGGCCTATGCCAACGAAGCCAAGCGGGACCTGCTGGCGGTTCCGGAAGAGGCGCTTGCCGTACAGGGAGCGGTCAGCGAACCCGTAGCGTTGGCGATGGCCGAGGGTGCGCGCCGCCGCTCCGGAAACGCCTGGGGCGTTGCGGTGACCGGGATCGCCGGTCCGGGGGGAGGGAGCGCCGAGAAACCGGTGGGTCTCGTCTGGGTCGCGGTCCGCGGACCGGTCTCCCGCGCCCGACGGTTCCGCCTTCCGGGAGACCGGTCGCTTGTGCGGCAACTCACGGCGACCGCGGCGCTCGACCTGCTGCGCCAGAGCATGCTGGCGGCCGGGGACGCCGGCCACTGACATGCGAGGGTCCGGGACGGCCGCCCGAAAGCACGGAGGCGCCGCCCGGGCGCCGCGGCTCTTCGCTGCGTTGCCGCTCCCCGACGCGCTCCGCCGCGAACTGTTCGCCGCCTCGGGGGCGGTAGCCCGATTGCTCCCGGCCTCCGTCTTCCGCCGGGTTCCTCCCGAGAACCTGCACCTCACCCTGCGCTTCTTCGGCCTGGAAGGAGGTCCTGTGGACCGCGGGCGCATCGCGGCGCTGCTCCGCGAGCGTCTCGAGGCCTGTTGCCCGGGTCCCCTGACGCTGAAGGCCGCGGACGTCTCCGCATTCGGCTCGCTCCGCCGCGCCCGGATCGTCTGGGCGGGGCTCGTTGAGGACGGAGTTCCGGAGGGCGATCCCGGGCGGCTCCCGCCGCTGCAGCGGGAGGTGGAGACGGTTGCCCGCGACCTCGGCCTCGCTCCGGAAACCCGGCCCTTCGTTCCCCACGTGACGCTCGGCCGGCTGCGTGTCCCTTCGCGTCTTGCGGCAGGGGACCTGAGCGCCGCCCGGCCGCGGGCGCCGGATACCGCGTGGTCATCCCCGTTCACCGTGAGGGAGTTCGGCCTGTTCGCCAGCTTCCTCGGCCCCGGCGGGGCGGTCTACGAACGTCTCGACCGTTTTTCCCTGACCAGGGGCTGACCGGACGTCCGCGTTTTAACAGCCTGTGGACAAAGTCACGCGGCATTCCCGAGCTACGAGGAATGGAGGTCGGCTGACACCGACTCCGTTCCTCGTGCTCAAGGGGTCTACGCGGGGCTCGAACTCTCGCCCCGCTCCGGAAGCCCGAGCCAAGAGGGATAGAGGCCGGGTAAACCCGTCCCCTGTCCCTCTCGCTCCGGGGTCTGCGCGGGGCTCACGCCCCGCTAACGACGCGAACGCCGATGCATCCCGCCTGAACCGCGCCTCTGCGAGGCGCTCTGCGTTGCGTTTCGGTCGGAATACACCCGGTATTCCTCCTTGAACAGCCGGTAGTGAAACTCGCGCGGCATTCGAACAGCGATGCATCCCGGCTGAACCGGGCTCTGCGGCCCTCATCGTTGCGTTTCGGTCGGAATACACCCGGTATTCCTCC
>JAPPGX010000201.1 GCA_028877265.1 Acidobacteriota bacterium | reverse complement strand
GACCCCGGGTGCGTAAAAGTGGATGTCTCCCAACTGCGTAAAAGTGGGTGTCCCTCGACAAGTGCCACTGGCGGCGGCAACCGCCGCTGGGGCCGCCAGCGGCTGGGATGGGTGAAGGAGATCGGGGGAGTCCGGCGCTCCCGCTCCTGTGGTTGGGGAGACTATTCGATGGCGAGTGACAAACGGGACGCCGAGCCTTCGGACCGTGACCGACGGAGGTTCGGCACCGGAATGGCGCCCGAACCGTACGTTCGCGTCGCCCGTGATGCGATCAGCATGGTGAAGGCCGACCTCATCGCCGGGACGATGGAGGCGGCAACTCTCGAAGGCCCAGTGGCGCGGAAGGCCGTGGAGGTCTGGTCGAGAGTCTGAGCGCTTCCCTTGAGCGTGGCGACCGGGTGGTGCTCCGGCGCTTCGGGGTGTTCCACGCCGCCCCCCGCAGGACGGGAACGAGCCGGAACCCGCGTCCGGGTGAGGCGGTGGGCATCCCGCGTGGACGCGTGGTGCGCTTCCGCCCCGCGCCGGGTCTCCTAAACTACAGTTAGGCGCTGTCCACGTCGCGTCGCCGGGACGAAAGAAACCGCCTGTACAGGTGTCCGCAGCGATCCCGCTCCGGCGGTGCCCGCGATGCGGAGCCGCCCGCCGGACTGCCCCCAATTCGCGCCACGCTCTATGTCCCCATCCGCAAACACCGACCGCAAAATACCCGCACAGCGTCGCCGAAACGCCGGGATTCTCAGCCACGGTCGCTACGGGTGAGTCTCTCCATGGCCAGTTTCCATCACAAACGATTGTTCGACCGCATCACGTCGCTCAACCAGCCCCCCTCCGATGGGGACGCATACGCCCGGTGGATCACCGGCGAGGACCATCTCCAACTCCTCCATGAGGACGCGGGAAGCGATGAGTTGCTTGTCTACGCCGGGTCACAACATGTGTTCGTTCACGCCGTGGTTGTACCGGAAGAGGAGTTGCTGGCCGCTACGTCCACGGCGATGCTCGGCTGGCATGGGGGCACGGAGTCCGAGCGCGTTAGCTATGTCTTCGGCGGACCGGCCCCTGGGGTCCGCCTCGAGACCTTCTATGACCTTTGGCCCGACGGCGTACTGCCTGGGACGCGACCGCTGATCTATCTCCGAGATGTTCTGGTCGGACCACGGGGACGCGAACATCACCTGGAAGTTCATCAGGAATACGCCCACGCCGTGGGAATTCCATGTGCTTCGTCTCCCGAGCGGTTCATGCTGCGTAACGAGGACGGGAATCTTGCCGACGTGGTGTCCGTGACCAAGCGTGAGGATCCACCGGTCTGGTGTGCAGTCTCTTTCCTCCGCTACCCACTGGAGCAGTATCTTGCCGCGTCGGGTTCGGTTCTCGTCCGAATGTTCGACTTCACTCTCTATGATCTCCAAACCTTCTCGGGTTGGCCACAGGACGATGGCCCAAGGGTTCTCGAAGAATCCTCCATGATCTTCCATAAGGTGGAAGTTGCGGGATACGCGGGTTACCTACGCGGCGTGCAGCCCATCCCACTGGGCCGTTCACGAGACCAGATCCTCGAATCGATCAAAAAAGGTCCACTTCCGCGACGCTCCGGAGCTCCAGTGTCGTTCCTCGCGCATGATTGGAGAAACCGGCGCGTCGTCGAGATTTCCGTGGATAAAGACGCGACGACGAACTACGCCGAAAGGAGAATCGGTCTGCCATTCGAAATGTCGCCGGCGTTCTTCCGACCCGAGGTCATGCGGAGGTACGAGATCGATTCCGGCAAGTACCGGATCGGGGGACGAGAGATTAGGTGTGCCGATGCCTGGAGATTGCAAGCGATCGGGAAAAATGCCGCGAATCAGGTCCACACGTACATTCGATACCTTCGGAATCTTCCGTACAGCGAACAACTCCACTGGAAGGCGCACAACGAGCCGCCAAAGGCCCCGATTTCAGCGGATGTCAGGAGGATGGACTTCGAGGGGGAGTGGAACGACCTGCCATCGCAGGCGACAGCGGTGTCGCCTGTGCTCCGGAGGCTCCGAGAATGGAAGGAGAAGGAAGTGGAGTGGTGGAAGTGCCGCGACGATGAGGGCTTTTCCCGAGTGAACGACATGTACACGGAGAGTCAGGACGAGTGGCGAGACAAGTGTCAAGAGCTCGCGATCCTGGCGATAGAAGGATTCGACCAGACATGGTTGCGCCGAAGAGCCGAGGCTGTTGGCGAAGCGCCGGATAAGGCGGAAAAGAGTCTGCGTCTTCTGGAGCGAATTCTCAGAAGGAATGAGCCGGAAGAACAGAAGACAAGACTCGAAGCGCTTCGTGAGCTTCAGTGGGTGCGGACTCTGGCGTCCCATGCGCGCGGGGGGGACGCGCGGCGGTTCCTTGCCCAAATCGAAGAACGGGACGGTGCCTACCGTGCCCACTTCGAGGATCTCTGCCAACGTCTTGATCGAGAGTTGAACATGATTGACGTGGCTTTCCGTTCCCGGACCGGAGGGACGGCAAGGTGAGCAGTACCCAAGCCCGCGAGGCTGGATATGTCCAACTCAGGGATCGGTGGGCAGCCCTCGTGGTAGACCTGCCCGGCCGACGGTTCGCGCCCGCAGATTCGCTGCCGCAGGATCGGGCGGTCCGCGCGTCGGAGAGTGAGTTGGGACGCTTGCTTGAGAGCTTTGCGGAACTGCCCCAAACGGTGGTCGAGCGAATCGAGACGCTCAGCGCCATGCTCCGTGGGGATGCAGAGGACGCCGACGTCGTCTCCCTCGGGTCGGTGAGAGGCTTGTGCCGGTTCCTTGTCTCTCACGCGGTCGCAGTGCCGGAGGTCGTGGCCGATGGCGACGGACAGCTCATAGCGGAGTGGCTGGATGATCGAGCCGGGCGATTGAGCATGAGGTTTCGGCCGGACGGTCGCGCGGAGTTCGCTTTGGCCGGGGGCGAGGAAGCGGGAAGTCCGAGCCGGGTGCGGCTGTGCGGTGCCGAGGAGCCGGGAAAGGCCGCCAGATCCGTCCGGGCCGTGACGGGCCGGTTTCCTTTCCTGTGAGCCCTGACGTACTGGACGGCGCCGACCATGTCGTGCGTTACTGCCGGCCGCGCACCATTGATTCCCAAGGACGGATCACGGCCGCAGCGTTTACGTTTCGGGTCCGGAGAAAGCGCGAAGAGTTTCTGTCCGTGAACTGGCTGGAGCACTTCGACGCCACGACGCGCGCCAAGCGGATGCACTTGCTTCGGGAGGTCCTTCGCAAGAAGTTGACGCTCAGCAAACGCGGTCGACTGGGTGTCCTCCAGATCGGCCGGATTCGGGATCTCGCGCTTCGTCGCGGCACCGAGTCCGTGCGCTTGGTGCCTCACCGTTCCAAAGAGGATCCTTCCCACGCCGGAATCCATGTCGCCGAGGAGCAAGAGATGGCCGCCGCCGCCATACTGGCGAACCTAGTCGAGGAGGCGTTCCTGGCCCAGACCGACGCTGCCACGGCTGCGAAGTGATCGATCTCACCCCCAAACAGGTCAGCAACGAGGACACCTTGGTCCGCCACTTCTGTCGGCTGGCCGACTGACTCGAACGGCAGGGCGGCGAGGCAGACTCACGACCCACCATTCCTGATCCCGAGCGCGAAATCCTGACCCCGCTCGCTCGCGCCAGGTTCATCGGGTCGCCTCGATGGTCGTCCGGAATGCCATCAGGAACCGCTGAATAGCTCAAGGAGTCAGGACTCTCTTTGGCGGGGTCTTGAGGAGCGCCTTGCGGATTTTCTTGTAGACAGCGCAGTCGAATCTCACTGGAAACCGGCTAGCTGCTGCAACGCCCCTAAGTAGCGGAGCGGATCGGCTCGCCACCGTGAGCCTCCTCCGCGTCTTCAGTATCGGTTTCGGTTCGGTGTGCCCACTTGGTTCCATAGCGTCCCAGGAGTGCCTATATAACACCATATATTCTCAAAGACTTAGAGTGCTATACTGGTCCGTTCGATGCACCGGATCCCACGGCGATCTGCGCTGACCTCCTACTGCGCCGGCATCGAAGCCACCGCCACCACGCCACCCACGTTCGCCGAGCGCGCCGCCGCCCTGCGCGCCCTCGGCTGGACCGACCGCCAGGCAGACTGGCTCACCCTCGTCTGCCTCCACTCCGGCGTCTTCATCCGTTCCCAATACCAGGCCCGCTACAACGTGACCGACGGGCCTACCGCCCGTTTCATCCGCTCCCTCACCCGTGCCGGCGTCCTGCGTGAAGCCGGGAGCCTCGACCGGCGCGGCTACCGCCCCACCAGCATCTGCCACGTCCATGGCCGAGCCCTCTACCGCGCCCTCGGGATCGAGGACAACCGCCATCGCCGGAACGCATCCCGGGAACTCGTCATGCGCCGGCTGCTCTCCCTCGACTACCTCCTCGAACACCCCGAGTGCGGCTGGCTTCCCACCGAACCCGAGAAGCTGGCCTACTTCCAGCGCCTCGGCATCTCCCCCGCCGTCGTTCCCCAGCGGGTGTATCACGGTCTCTTCACCGACCGAAAGACCCGCCGCTACCTCGTCTTCAAGCTCCCGATCGCCAGCAGCGGAACCACGACCACCTTCGTCCATGCCGACCCGGTTGGCGGACCCCGCCTCCAGGCCGACCGGCTCCGCACCTGGGTGATCGCGCACTCCGCTCTGTGGGAGGCCCTCCGGAACCGCCGCTGGACCGTTCACGTCGTCACCGTCACCCGCACCGCCGCCGAAGCCGCTGCGAAGGCGGCGATCCTCGAAACCTGGCGCGGGCCACCCGCGCCCGCCGCTCCGCGCTCGGAGGCCGACCAGCAACTGATGGACGCCATCGAACTCGCCGACTCCACCGGCGACCTCCGACCTCTTGACGCGAAGTACGGCGGCGCGATCCAGGCCGCCCGCGCCGCCCGCCGCATCCTGGACCGGGAGAAAGCCGTGCGCGGACCCGCCAAGTACATCGACGCCTACTCCACCCACGTCGCCGAGCGCCTCACTCCCGACGTGCTCGCCGCGTGATCCACCGGCCGGCCTTTCCCGTGATCTGCGCCCCCGGACAAGACCCTCCGGGTCCCGTGGGCAACCTGCCCTCGTCGGGGTCGCCTTCAGCGCCGAATCTGGACGGCACATGCTCAGACCCCCCTTCTCTGCGTACTTACCTGCCCCCGATCCCGTCCGGGCCGTTCACGGGACCCGTTGGCCCCGTTGCGATTCGGCGGCACGCCCCCGAATCCCGCTCTCCGACTCCGGACGGAGAGCGGGGCTTGGAGCGACCCCCCCTTTTCCTCCGGAAAAGCAGCCCCGCCGTCCGTACTTCCCTGCGTACTTACCTGCGGGGTTCGGGGTCGCTCCCAGCCCGCGCCTCCGGCGCGACTGATCCCTGCGGGAAGGCCATTCCATGCTGACGACACCATCCGCGTCCGGGTCCTCGGGGAGCACCTCGACGACCTGGACCACGCTCCTCATCCCGGTCAACGCGGCGCTCGCCGTGGGCTACCTCACGCTCCGCTACGGCGCGTTCCCCGCGCCCGGTGAGGTTCCGATCCTCGACCTCATCGCCCTCGAAGATCCTCTCGGCCACAAGGCGCTCCGGGGCCGGTACTTCCCGGCGCCGGCCTGCGTCACCCTCGCTCTCGGCTGACTCGTGCCCCGCTA
>JAPPGX010000146.1 GCA_028877265.1 Acidobacteriota bacterium | reverse complement strand
GACATGACCTTCTACTACACCGAGCCGAAGGCCGGGAACCTGTGGGTGTTCGCGCTGGACGGCGCCCGCCCGGTGCGCGAACAGGCCGGCACGAACCTGGTGACTCTGCCGGGCGGGCTGCCCCGGGTGGGCGAGCCGGGCGCGACCCTCGGTGGCCGCGTGCTGCCCGGGTACGGCTTCCCGCCGACCGAAGGCGGCGAAGCGGTTCGGCCCTCACCCCCGGCGGCTCCGCCGGAACTGCCGGCAGGCGAGGAAGCCAACCCGCTTCTGGGCGACGACGCGGCGATCGCAGCCGGCGAACGGATCTATCGCTCCGCGTGCGTCGGATGCCACCTGGCCGGCCCGGGAGCCGGCGAGAACGTCTTCCGGAGCCGGCTGACCCACCGCCGGTTCTTCGAAGTGGTCGCTGAGGGGGTCGAGGAGAACAACATGCCCGCCTTCGGGGAGCTGCTCTCGGCCGACGAGATCTGGCAGGTGCACGCCTACCTGATGTCCCGCGACCGCCCCTGAGGTATGGCCGCAACCGGCTTCGAGACGTTCGGGACGCCGCATCTCACGGCGATGGCGCTGACGCTGGCGCTACCGGCGCTGTTCGCGGTGGCCGCACGACGGATCGGCGGCGCGGCGCCGAATGCCATCGCCTGGGTTCTTGCCGGCATCCTGCTCGCCAACGAGCTCACCTACTGGACGGTGCGGATCAGCCAGATCGGGCTGGACGGCTGGATCCGGAACCACATGCCCCTCCACCTGTGCGGCGTCGCGGTGTGGCTGACCGCACTGACGCTCCTTTTCCGCAACGAGAGGACCTACGAGATCGTCTATTTCTGGGGTCTCGTCGGCGCCGCCAACGCGGTCCTCACGCCCGGCGGGCTGGCGGTGGGCTTTCCCGAGTACCGCTTCTTCCAGTACTTCGTCGCCCACTCGGGCATCGTCACCGGTGTCCTCTTCGCCACCTGGGGCCTCGGGATGCGGCCGACGCTCCGCGGGATGTTCCGGGCGTTCGGCTATCTGGCGGCCTTCGCCGCGTTCGTGGCCGTAGCCAACCTCGTGCTCGGCTCCAATTTCATGTGGCTCTCGGGACCGCCGCCTGGCACCGTGTCGCCCTTCTTCGCGGCGCCGTGGCCGTGGTACCTGCCGATCCTGGCGGTGGTCGGCCTCACGATGTTCTTCGTGGTGCTGTCGCCGTTCCTGCTCAGCGACTGGTGGCGGAAACGGCGTGGAACGCCGGCCTAAGGCCGGTCGGCCTCCCGCGCCGCGCGGAACTCGCTGGTCGCGCTCCACTCGGGCCACTCCGACGAGTCGGCGAGGCGGCGGCCCATCCGGTAGAGGAACTCGAGGTCGTCCACCATGCCGGAGAGGTCGTACCAGTCCTGCACCTCGTCCCCCGGCTTGTGGTACGCCTCGGCGACGTAGGTGGCGCGCGCCTCCATGCCGAACCCGGGGGGCTTGCCGATGAAGTCCACCCCGCCGTCGGGGTAGAAGGCGGGAATCCCGACCTTCGCGAACTCGAAGTGGTCGGAGCGGTAGTAGAAACCCTTTTCCGGTTCGGGGTCCGGGGTCAGAACGCGTCCGCTCTCGGCGGCGACCGCCGCCGCGATGTCATCCAGTTCCGACTGTCCGAGGCCCACCACGGTGATGTCGTTGGTGCGGCCCCAGACGTTCATGCCGTCCATGTTGAGCGCCGCCACCGTCTCTGCCGATGGATAGAGCGGGTTCCGGGCGTAGTGGCGGGAGCCGAGCAGCCCGGTTTCCTCCGCCGTCACCGCGAGGAACAGAATGCTGCGGCGCGGCGCGCCCTCGGCCACGAAGGCCCGCGCCAGCGCCAGCAGGCCGGTGGTGCCCGTGGCGTTGTCGAAGGCGCCGTTGTAGATGTTGTCCCCCTCCATCCCGAGGACAGTGCCCAGGTGGTCCCAGTGCGCGGTGTAGATCACCGTCTCGCCCGGCGCTTCCGACCCGGGAATGCGGGCCACCACGTTGTTCGAGTCGATCTCGCGGTGCGATGTCTCGAGCGCGAAGCTCGCGGTGATCTCGAGCGGAATCGGGGTGAAGTCCGGGTAGGTGGCCGCCCGGCGCGCCACCTCGAAGTCCAGCCCGGCGGCGCTGAAAAGCGACACCGCCTGTTCCCGGGAGATCCACCCCTCGACCTCCAGCCGGTCCAGGTTGCCGCCGGGCGTCCTCAGGTCGAACTGCTCGCCTGTCCAGGACCCGCTCACCACTTCCCACGGGTAGCCCGCGGGACCGGTCTCGTGGACGATCAGCGCGCCGAGCGCCCCCATCGCGGCGGCCTTTTCGAACTTGTAGGTCCAGCGGCCGTAGTAGGTCATGGCGTCGCCGCCGAAGTGGTGCTCGCCCGGTGGGTCGTTCACCAGCACCACCAGGATCTTGCCGGCGAGGTCAGTGTCCCCGAAATCGTCCCACCGGTACTCCGGCGCCTGGACGCCGTAGCCGACGAAGAGCAGTTGCCCGGAGGCGCTGACCTCCGGCACCACCCGCTTCGTCCAGGCGACGAAGTCCACTCCCGGCTCCCAGTCGCCCCCGGGGTCCGACGAGGCCTGCATCGTGATCGCGGTCGAACCCACGAGGGGCACCGCATGCACCCAGGTTCCGTCGGGATTCCCGGGCTCGAGTCCGAGTTCCTCGAAGACGCCGGTCAGGTAGGCGACGGTCATCTCTTCGCCGGGGGACGCGGGCGCCCGCCCGCCGAACTCGTCCGAGGACAGCGTGGAGATGTGGGCGAGGAGGCGGTCCTCGTCGAAACGCGCGCCGCCACAGCCGGCGAATGGCAGGGCTGCGATCAGGGCGACCACGGAAGCCGCCGGGGTCAGGGGGCGAAGCATCAAACTCCTCCTTGGGAGGGAACAAAGTCTGCCAGAATCCCGTCTTTGTTGACGTTCCGCGCCGTCGGCGCGGATTCCCGACCGACCGGAGGTTGCTCCGGAACAGGAGCCCCTTCGATGCCGACTTCCTTCTCCTCCGCCTGGGCGCTCGTTCGCACCCCGGTCCTGATCACCCTCGCGGTCACCGCGGTCCGCCTGCTCGGGGCCCTCGGCGGCTTGCCGGATTTCCTCGTGAACCGCGAGGCCGGCGGCGCCGGCGCCATCATCGGGATCGTCTGGCTGTCGCCCATCTTCGCGGTCTGGTTCGGGAGGCGGCACGCGAGCGCCGGGGAAACCGGCTTCGTCAGCGCGCTGCGGACGAACTTCGTCTACGGGCTCGGAGCCCGGATCCCGGTCATCCTGATCATGCTGTTCGCCACGCTGGGCGATTGGGGCACCCACTACGACGCCTATCCGCCGGACATGGAGGCGACGATGGGCCTCATGGGCCAGTGGTTCTGGGGCGGGTTCGTTCCGCAGGTCCTCTTCTGGCTCGTCTTCTGGACCACCTTGCTCGGCGGCCTCATTACCTGGCTGACCGCGAAGTTCAGCGCCCGGAGCGCCTGACCCTTTGGCCTCAGACAGCGCGGACCTCCGGTTCCCGATCGGCGACTTCGCCGACCCCGGCGTGATCACCGAGGATCACTTGGGCACCTGGCTCAAGGACCTCGCCGCCCTGCCGGGGGACCTGCGCCGGACCGTGACCCCGCTCGACGACGCGCAACTGGACACGCCCTACCGTCCCGGAGGGTGGACAGTGCGCCAGGTGGTCCATCACCTCCCCGACAGTCACCTGAACTGCTTCCTGCGCTTCCGCTGGGCCCTGACCGAGGACCGTCCGGTCATCAAGCCCTACGACGAAGCGGCGGTGGCGGAACTCCCGGACTACCGGTCGGCGCCGGTCGGGCATTCGCTCGACCTGCTCGACACCCTGCACGCACGCTGGGTGGACCTGATCCAAAGCCTCACTTGGGACCAGCTCCAGCGGACGTTCGTGAACCCGGAGTCGGGCGAAGGTTCCCTCGCCCGCATGGTCGGGGTCTACGCCTGGCACGGGCGGCACCACCTCGCGCACATCGAGCAGGCGCTCGCGCGCGAAAACGGCGGCTGACCGGCAGCAGCCTCAGTAAGCGACCGACAGCCGGAAGCGCGCGCCCGCCCGGGCAGCCGCCGAGAGGACGGCCTCCAGCTCGGTGAGTTCGGTGAGCAGCGTGTCCTCACCGGGAAAGGCGTCCGGATCCGCGGAGACCGTCCCAAGCAGCGTCTGGACCAGGCGCAGTCCATCGTGGGCTTCAAACCATCCCGCCGGAGTCACGGCGTCCACGTCCGAATCGAAATTCAGATCCGACGCGAGGATCTCGGACTCCTCCGGGCTCAGGCTGACGAACTCGTCGAGCGGCCGCAGGCCGGCTTCCTCGGCGGCCTCCGAGAGTTCCCAGCGCGCCTGATTGAGCGCATACCCCTCGAATTCCTCGGGGATGACCCCGGCGACCTCGCGGTCGAGGGCCACCGAGATGCCTACGCCCAAGAGGTGTCAGTCGGTGTTCGCGAAGGCGGGGTGGTATGCCAGCTCCCCGGCTTCGACGCGAAGGGGCAGCCGGTTCTGCGCCGGGGGCGTGGGACAGGTGGTGAAGGCGTTGAAGCCGCAGGGCGGGTTCACGGCGCGGTTGAAGTCCACCACGGCGCGTCCGTCCTCGGGCGGCGCCGCGGTCAGGAAACGCGCCGAGCGATAGGTCTCCGCTCCGCTCGTGCCGTCCGAAATGACGAAGAACAGGTTGCCGTTCGCACGGGTGAAGGCCATCATCCGGACTTCCTGCCCCTCCCAGTCGAAGACGAACTCCCCGTCGGAGACGTACTCCTCGATGTCCCCGCGGATGTTGATCGCCTCCACGTGGAGCCGCTCGGGGAAACGCTCGAAGGCGCCGGCTACGCGGAACCGCGGATCGAGCGGGAACCACTTCCGTCCGGTGAAGTTCGTGCGCAGCGGGTTGTCGAGGTCGCGCAGCCGGAGGGCCCGGCGCTCACCGCTGTAGTGAAGCCAGAACCAGAGGCGGTCATCGAGGTGGAGCGCGCCGTCCTCGCCCAGCACGAGTTCGCCTTCGGTGAACGGCTCACCTCCCAGGGTCGCGGTCACTCCCTCGGCCACGCGGGCGAACGCCTTCCCCTCCGCCGTCCACGAAACCGTCACCGCCACCTCGGGAAACCGGTCGGGCAGACGCAGGTCGGCATCCTCTCCGCTGCCGACGACGTGATCGCGGACGGTGAGGAAGTGCAGATCGGCCACCGTCAACCAGCTCCGGTCCGCCGTGAGTTCTTCCTCGACCCGCTGGCGGTACGCCTCCTCCCCTTCCAGCCAGGCGGCTTCGTCGAACGGCGGTGGTCCGCTCGTACAGGCGGTTCCGGCGAGCAACAGGATGGCGAGCAGGAAACCGGAACCGAGGTAAGTACGCATGGAGAGATTGTAAGTTCGCGGAGCGAACCCAGGGCAAATCCGACTGCTGCGCACCGCGAACGAGCCAAGGAAGCTGTCGGCAGCGAACTCCGTTCGCTGCCCGCAGTCTCGGGGGAATGCGTGAAAGGGGGTCCGCCACCGTCACACCCGCAACCCGTTTGCTCCGTTGGGTTTCCGCGACCTGCGCCGCTGCGCTGGCCCCCGGTCCGGCCCTCCGCGCGGGCGGGGTCTAGCGGGGCGTTTTCGGCCTGCGCGGGAACTCTGACGGTAAGCGTTCGGTCGTGGGTGTATGAGGGTCGGCTCTAGCGGTTGAGGATGGCCT
>JAPPGX010000042.1:9976-49485 GCA_028877265.1 Acidobacteriota bacterium | reverse complement strand
CCGGGGGGGGGGGGGGGGGGGCGCCGCCCGTGCCGGTCTGGAGACCGGCGTTCCAGGCCGGCGCGTGACCCTGCCGGGTCAGCGGGATCCCGACTTGCCGGACTCGGACGGCTTTTCCTCCGCGTCGGTCGCGGCCGGCGCCCAGGGGTCGTCCACGCCGGCGCCGGGGCAGAAGTCCCCGGTGTCCAGGAAGTGCGTGTGGAGGCACTCGAGCGTCGAGCCGAGGCTCTGCAGCAGTTCGACCGTCTCCGGGTAGGGGACGCGGGTGAAGAACCCGGCCCGGCCTCCCCGCGCCATGTCGGCGGTGGACTGTCCGAGGCGGGTGATCGCGGTGACGTCGCCGCCCAGCGACACGAGGTACTCGATGAGTTCGTTGTCGCCCCGTGACGCCGCGTAGTGCATCGGGGTGTAAAGCCAGGAGTCCCGCTGATTTACGTCCGCGCCCAGTTCCTCGATCAGGTACTGCACGGCGGGGATGAACTGGTCGGGCTGGTTCCGAACGCTGAACGCGCCCAGACCCAGATAGCCGCCACCCGCCGCGGCGTGGATCGGCCAGGCGTTTGGCGCCCCCTCCGGGATCCAGGGCAGCGCGGAGTCCTCCTGCTGGCGGCCGTCCTGCTGCCGGCGCTCCCGCATCCCGACCTCGGGCCAGCGGGTGGGAATATGGGGGTCCGCTCCGTGCGCGACGAGCAGTCGCATCGCCTCGAGGTCCTGAGCGAAGGCGGCCCGCCAGAACGGGGTCGCCCCGGTGAGGTCGATCCCCATCTTGGTGAGACCGTATTCCCAATACCAGAGGTGCGTGTTCAGGCGGGGGTTGGGGTCGGCCCCCGCTTCGAGCAGCGCGCGGAGCACCTCCATGTGTTCGGCCTGCTGCAGGTCCTGCGCGCGCGGCTGCGGATAGTTGGACTTGGGCGCCCACTGGGTCTGGAGGACGGCGAAGAGCGGCGTGACGCCGTCCGTCGACGTGCCGAGATCCGGATTCGCCCCGCGCTCGATGAGGACGAGCGCGAGGTCGAACTGGCCGTTGAGCGTCGCCATCAGGAGCGGGCTGGTGCCGTCCGCGCTCACCTGATCCAGGTCCGCGCCGCCGTCGAGGAGGGCTGTCGCAGCTTCGACGTGGCCGTCGCGGGCGGCGTGCAACAGCGCGGTCAACGCGCCGGTCCGGCCGACGAGAACCTCGCGGTAGGGCGGCCGCACGAGGTCGGGACCGCCCGGGTAGTCGGGCCCCACCCGGCCGAGCGAGTGCGCGTCTACCTCACCGACGTCGTAGCCGGAGCGGAGAAACTCGCGCTGCGCGCGGACGGCCGCCTGCACGTCCGCCGGGCTGGGTTCGCCCGGCGGTTCGGCTTCCGGGTCCGCCCGGAACCCGTACGGTCCGAGCTTCTGCGGTGGCGCGCCGATCATTTCGCGGAAACGCCGGTTGGCCTCCCGGTCCAGGGCCAGCGCGGGCAGGACGTCGACCTCCGCGGTCGCGATGCCGGGGTCGGCGCCGGCGGTGAGCAGGGCGGTGACGGCGTCGGCCCGGTTTGCGGCCGCCGCGAAGATCAGGGGCGTCTGCCCCGCCGACCCTTCCTGAGCGTTCGGGTCCGCGCCGTGGTCGAGCAGCGCGGCCACCGCCGAGCGGCCACCGGTAGCGCCAGCGGCGAGGTGCAGCGCGGTCACGCCGCTGTTCGTGGTCCGGGCGTTCGGGTCCGCCCCGGCTTCGAGCAGGCGCAGCACGACGGCGCCATGGCCGGCCCGTGCGGCGACGTGGAGCGGCGTATAGCCGCCGATGCGCGTGCCGGCGTCAACCGCGGCGCCCGCCGCGACGAGCGCCTCGGCCATGGCCTGGTGCCCGCCCTCGGCAGCGAAGTGCAGCGCGGTCAACCCGTCGCCGCGAGCCGCGTTCACGTCCGCGCCCTTCGCGAGGAGGGACTCGACGATTTCGACCTGCCCGTCGCGCGCGGCCGCGAGCAGCCGCTCGTCCGCGCTGGCCGCCAGGGGGAGGATTGCCGTTACCAGCAGCGACACCAAGGCGGCTCTCATGCGGAGACGCTCCCGGCAGTGGCCGCCTCGTCCGGGAGGTCGAGCGGGAACACGCCGTCGCTGTCGCCGAACGTGTCCGTCTCCGGGTGTCCGATCTTCCGCATCAGGCTCACGAAGGCGTTCGCCATCGGGGTCCCCTCCGGAGCCCGCAGGTGGAGGCCGCCCTCAAGCGCCCCGTTCGCCCTGCCCAGCAGGAGCAGCGGCGCTCGCCGGTGGTTGTGGAGGTTCCCGTCCGCCATCGGCGAGCCCCAGATGATCGCGGTCTTGTCGAGGAGCGAGGCGTCGCCCTCCATCGTGTCGCGCATCTTCTCGAGGAAGTAGGCGAGCTGACCCAGCCGGTAAGTGTTGATCCGGTTGAAGTCCATGATGTCCTCGGGGACGTTGCCGTGGTGCGAGGCCCCGTGGACGGACTTCGTCGTTCCGCTCTCGGGGAACGTCCGGTTCGACTGATCGAATCCCGTCTTGAAGGTGATGACGCGCGTGAGGTCGGTCTGCAGCGCCAGCAGTTGGAGGTCGAACATCAACTGCATGTGCTCCACGAAGGAATCCGGGACCCCGGAGGGGGCCTCCGGCATCTCACGTTCCTCCCCGCTCGTATTGCGCTCCTCGACGAGCTGGATCCTCCGTTCGATCTCGCGGATGTGCTCGACGTACTCGTCAAGCGCGACCCGGTCCGCGGCACCGAGCGTCCCCTTGAGCCTGGCGACCTCGGTCGCGATCCAGTCGATCATGCTGCGGTCCGTGCGCCGCCGCGCCGCCCGGTCCGCGGCCGTGTCCCCGGCGCCGAACAGCCGCTCGAACACCACGCGCGGTTCGCGGATCGCCGGAAGCGGCTGGCTGGGCGTGGCCCAGGCGAGCGAGGTCGTGTAGGCGCAGTGGTAGTTGTAGGCGCAGCCGCCGCCGCGATCGATGCCCTCGATGCAGAGTTCCAGCGAGGGGAGCACCGTCTCCCGCCCGAAGCGCTGCGCGTGCAACTGGTCGAGCGACGTGCCGATGAAGATGTCGGACCCCTGCGTCTGCTTCGGATGGGCCTGGGTCAGGAACACTGCCGTCGATCGGTCGTGGTCGCCGCCGATCTCCTCCGCCCGGAACGCTTCCGCCGACCGGCAGTCGGTGTTGCTGACGATCGTCAGGTACTCGCGGAACGCCTCCAAGGGCTTGAGCTGGCTGTCCGCGATCAGCTCGAAGCCGCGTCCGGTCGCCGCCGGCGCGAAGAGGTGGCGGCCGTCACCCCAGTCGCTCGAGCCGGCGACGCCCATCGACTCCTCGATGGCGACCAGCCGCGTGAATTCCGCCGCCTTCCTCGGGGCGGCCCACAACCCGGCGGGAGCCATCGCGTCGAGCAGGGGCAGCGCCACGCTGGCGCCGGCCCCCCGCAGGAAGGTGCGCCGCGGGAGGTGCTTGCCGGTGATGATGTTCATGAGCCCCCTCCGCTTCTCCTCTGATGTTCCGAATTCTACCGGCCGTCCGCGGCGGGCGCGGGACGCGCCATGCGGAACGCGTCGCTGTTCACGACGGCAAGGATGAACGAGGACATGCGGTAGCCGTCCGCCTCGGCCTCGCGGGCGATGGCGCGGATCCCGGGCCCGTCGAAGTATTCGGCCCGGCGCCCGATCGCGTAGGCGAGCAGGTGTTCCGTGAAGTTCCGGACCAGGGGGATCGGCCGCTTCATGAGGACGCGGACGAGTTCGGCCGGCGTGCTCACCTCGGTCCCGTCGTAGAAGGTCCCCCGCGTGTCGAGCGCGACGCCGTTCTCGCGCACCCGCACCTGCCCCGTCACGTCGTAGTTGTCGAGCGCGAGTCCGATCGGATCCATGAACCGGTGGCAGGCACGGCACGTGGGATTCGCCACGTGCATCTCGAGCCGTTCGCGGGTGGTAAGGCGCCGCCCGCGCCGGGCCGCTGCGGTGTCCTCGAAGGCCGGGATGTCGGGCGGCGGGGGTGGAGGCGGCGTGCCCATCAGCACCTCCATCACCCACTTCCCGCGCAACACCGGCGACGTGCGCGCGGACATCGACGTGAGCAGCAGCACGCTTCCGTGCCCCAGCACGCCGCGCCGGCTGTCGTCCGGATAGCTCACCCGCCGGAACTCGGGCCCCGAGACCCCGGGAACCCCGTAGTGCGCCGCGAGGCGCTCGTTCAGGAAGGTGTAGTCCGCCGTGAAGAGTTCGAGCAGGTTTCCGTCCTCGCGCACGAGGTGGTCGAAGAAGAGCTGCGTCTCGCGGACCAGGTCCTCGCGGAGCTGGCCGGTGAAGTCCGGATAGAGATAGGGCTCGGGCTGGTTGTCCTCGGCGTCCTGAAGCCGCAGCCATTGCGAGGCGAAGCGCGTCGAAAGCGCCTCGGCCCGCGGGTCCGCAAGCATCCGCCGCACCTGCGACTCGAGAACCGCCGGATCCGTGAGCCGTCCCTCCGCGGCCAGCGTCACCAGCTCGTCATCCGGGCTCGCCGCCCAGAGGAAGAACGAGAGCCGCGACGCGAGATCCACGTCCGCGATCCGGTAGCTCGCACCGGGCCGGACCTCCGACGGAGCCTGCTCCAGGCGGAAGATGAAGGACGGGCTGGCGAGGATCGCCTGGAGCGCGGTCCGAACGCCGATCTCGAATCCGTCCTCCGCGGCGGCGCGGTCGTAGAAGGCCATCGGCCCCGCGAGATCGTCGTCGGTGACCGGACGCCGGTACGCCTCGCGGGCGAGCCGGGTCACGATCGCCGCCGCACACGCCCGGGCATCCTCGGGAACGTCCGCCACCGTCGCCCCGTCTTCCGGATAGCAGTCAAAGATCTTTCGGCGGCTCGCCGTCTCCGAGAGCCCCGCGCTGCGTTCCGGGCCGGTGATCATGAGTTCGCTCAGGTGGGGCAACGCCGTGATCCCGTAGTTCGCCCACGCCTGGGAGTCCTCGCCGCCGACGAAGGACCAGCCCGGCGTCTTCAGGGGATCCTCGTACGGCCCCTCGATCGTGCGCACGAAGGCCGCCGCGACCTGGCGCTGGCCCGCGCGCACGAAGATCGGCTCCGTGCGGATCGGCACCGTCGAGCGGCCGCCGTGTTCGAGCCCGAGGAGGGCGACGCCCTCTCCGTCGATGGAGACGTCGACATCCTGAAAGCCGGTCCCCTGGCCGAAGAGGGTCTCGATCGAGATCACGTACTCCCCGTCCACCGGGAAGTCGTGGGTGACGACCATCCCGCCGCGCGTCCCGTACGGTGTTCCCTCGAGGTGGTCCCAGGCGTGCTGCGAGACGTCGATCGGATTCGTGTACTTGGCCGTCTTCGAGAGCGCGTCCGGGTTACCGACGGCGATCCGGCTGACCTCGGTGGCGGCCCGCAGGTAGGCCTCGAGGAGCGTCGTCGAGAGACCCTGCGCGTCCGACATGTTGTCGAAGGCGCCGAGGTAAGTGTCCGCGGGCAGCCAGCGTCCGGCCTCGATGTCGAGATCGAGGAGATCGCGGATAACGCGCTCGTACTCGGCGCGGTTCAGTCGCTGGAAGCGCCGCGAGCCGGGGTTTTGGGAGCGGGCGGCCTCGCCGTCGACCACGGTCTCGAGCGTCTCGACGAGCGCGAGCAGCGTGTCGGGCGGCGGGCGGCGCTGGCCCGGCGGCGGCATCATCCCGGCCCGCAGCTTCCGGATCATCTTCTCGGCGGTCTCCGCCTGCTCGTGCGCCGTGTCAACGGCGAACTCCCTCAGTGTGAGATTCCCTGTCCGGAGACGCTCGTTGTGGCAGACGACGCAGTAGCGCTGCACCACGCCGGTGAGTTCCGCCGAGTTCGCGGGGACAGCGGCCTCGGGCTCCGGGGAGGGTGCTGCGCGGGACGCACCGTCCTCCGGGGGCTGCCCCGTCAGGGCGAACCAGAAGAATAGGACCGCGCCTCCGCTCATTGGCTTAACCCACGGAAGATACCTGAATGGATCGCCCCTGCCCATCCCGAGTCGGCGGGCCAGCCAACCGATAGAGTCTTGCCCCCGAGGAGAACCCCGAATGAACGCCGAGACGCTGTCATCCATCCGCGGTGAACTGGCTGCCATCCAGGAGGCCGGGCTCGAAAAGCGGGAGCGGCTGATCCTCTCGCCGCAGGGCGCCCTGATCCGGGTCGGGGGAGAGGAAGTCCTGAACTTCTGCGCCAACAACTACCTCGGTCTTGGAAACGATCCCCGAGTGCTCGCCGCCGCCGCGCGCGGTCTGGAACAGCGCGGTTTCGGGCTCAGCTCGGTCCGCTTCATCTGCGGCACCCAGGACATCCACCGCGAGCTGGAGCGGCGGATCGCCGCGTTCCTGGGCACCGAGGACACCATCCTCTACAACTCCTGTTTCGACGCGAACGGCGGCCTCTTCGAGACCATCCTCGGGGCCGAGGACGCGATTGTCAGCGACGAGCTGAACCACGCCAGCATCATCGACGGCGTCCGCCTCTGCCGCGCCCAGCGGTTCCGCTACCGGAACCGGGACATGGACGACCTGGCGGCCAAGCTCGAGGAGTGCGCCGGAGCGCGCCGCAAGCTGGTCGCGACCGACGGCGTCTTCAGTATGGACGGGACGCTGGCGCCGCTCGAGGACATCTGCGAGCTGGCCGACCGGCACCAGGCGCTGGTCATGGTGGACGACTCGCACGCCACCGGCTTCATCGGCGACACCGGCCGCGGGACTCCCGAGCGCTTCGGGGTCTCGGAGCGGGTGGACATCATCACTTCGACGCTCGGCAAGGCGCTCGGCGGCGCCGCCGGCGGGTTCACGTCGGGGCGGGGCGAGATCGTGGCGCTGCTGCGCCAGCGCAGCCGTCCCTATCTATTCTCGAACACCCTGGCGCCCGCGATCGTCTCGGCGGCCCTCGAGGTCGTGTCGCTGCTTTCGACGACCGAGGAACCGCGGGAGCGGCTACGGCGGAACACCCGGCGGTTCCGCGAGGCGATGACCGGCGCGGGATTCGAGATCCCGGACGGCGAGCACCCCATCGTTCCGGTGATGCTGGGCGACGCCCGTCTCGCCTCCGGGATGGCCGACGACCTCCTCGAACGGGGCATCTACGTGATCGGCTTCAGCTTTCCGGTCGTCCCGCGGGGCCTGGCCCGCATCCGGGTACAGCTGTCGGCGGCGCACGACGACGAGCAGGTGGACCGCGCGGTGGCGGCGTTCATCGAGTGCGGCCGGGCCCGCGGCATCATCTGACCGCCGCGTCCGGGAGGCGATGAGCCAGCCCCGCGAACCGATCGCCCTTTGCTTCAGCGGCGGCAAGGACAGTGCGCTCTCGCTGTACACCCTGCGCGCCGGGGACCGGTTCGAGGTTGCCGCCCTGGTCACCACGGTGACCGAGGGATACGACCGGATCAGCATGCACGGGGTCCGGCGTTCCCTGCTGCGTGAGCAGGCGGCCTCGATCAGCCTGCCGCTCACCGAGGTCACCATCCCGCCGCGCGCGTCGAACGAGATCTACGAGCGCGCCATGGGCGAGGCGTTCACCCGGCTGCGGGAGACCGGGATCCGGCGGGTCGCATTCGGTGACCTCTTCCTGGAAGACGTGCGGGACTACCGGCTGCGTCAACTGGAGGCTCTCGGCCTCGAGTGCGTGTTTCCGCTCTGGGGGCGGCCGACCGCGGCGCTTGCCCGGACGTTCGTGGACGACGGATTCCGTGCCCGGATCGTCTGCCTGGACCCCGCCGCCCTCGACGCCTCGTTCGCCGGTCGCATGTTCGACGACGCTTTCCTGGCCGATCTGCCGGAGGGGGTGGATCCCTGCGGAGAGAACGGCGAGTTCCACACCTTCGTCTTCGACGGACCCATTTTCCGCCGTCCGCTCTCGGTTTCGGTGGGCGAGGTGGTCGAACGCGACGGCTTCTGGTTCTGCGACCTGTTGCCGGCTGCCCGGGACGGCGCCGCTGGTAATCTCTCGGGGCGACCGATTCCGCAAGGAGACCCATGACTTCCATCCGCCTCCCCGTCCTGCTCGCGATCGTCGCCCTGAGCGTTGGCGTCCGGCTCGGGCCGTACGTGTTCGGCGCCCATCACGTCGACCCAGGATCCATGGCCTATCCGTGGAACTTCTCGCCGATCCTGGCGCTCTCGCTCTTCGGCGGGGCGCTCTACGCCTCGCGCCGGCTCGTCTACCTCGTTCCACTGGCGACCTATCTGCTGGGAGACGTCGGTATCTGGGTCGTGACCGGCCGCGCCGACTGGGCCCTCTACGCGGGCCAGCCGGTGGTGTACCTGGCGGTGGCGCTGGTCGCCACCTGCGGTTTCCTGATGCGCGGGAAGCGGTCCTGGGGACGGCTCGCGGGCTCCGGCCTGCTCGCGGCGGTGGGCTTCTTCGTCGTCACCAACTTCGCCGTCTGGGCGTCCGGCGGCGGGGTCCGCTATCCGATGAACGTCGCCGGGCTCATCGACTGCTACGTGCAGGCCATCCCGTTCTTCCGCAACAGCCTCGTCAGCATGGCGGTGTTCCTGCCGCTGCTGTTCAGCCCGGTGGCGCTCCGGGACCGGTCGCTGGTCCCGCGCTGGCAGCACTCTCCAGTCCGAAGCTGAGGGCCGCGGATGGGCGAGCCGCGCATCGTCTCGCTGATCGCGAGCGCCACGGAGATCGTCAGCGCGCTCGGCATGGAGCACCGCCTTGTCGGGCGCTCCCATGAATGTGACTTTCCCCCGTCCATTCTGAATCTTCCCGTCTGTTCGTCGTCCAAGGTGGACGCCGCGGCCTCGAGCCGTGACATCGACCTTCAGGTCCGCGAGATCGTGGGTGAGGCGCTGTCGGTGTACCGGGTGGATGGACGGCTCCTCGACGCGTTGGCGCCCACCGTGATCGTCACCCAGACCCAGTGCGAGGTCTGCGCGGTGAGCCTCCGCGACGTGGAAGCAGCAGTCTGCGAAGTGGTGCGCTCCGAGCCCCGGATCGTTCCCCTGGCGCCCATGGCGCTCGGCGACGTGTTCGATGACATCGAGGCGGTGGCCGGGGCGCTCGGGATTCCCGACCGGGGCCGGGAGCTGGTGGCGGAGTTGAAGACGCGGCTCGACGCGCTCCGGGCCCGGGCCGCCGGGCTGGAGCTCCGCCCGCGGGTCGCCTGCATCGAGTGGATCGATCCGCCCATGCACGCGGGCAACTGGGTTCCCGAACTGGTGGAGATCGCCGGCGGAGCGGTGATGGCGGGAGAGCCCGGCCGCCACTCCGGGTACTTCGAGTTCGAGGAGTTGCTCGCGATGGACCCCGACGTCATCGCCGTCATGCCGTGCGGTTTCGACATTCCCCGCGCCCGGGCCGAGATGCCGGCCCTTGCAGCCCAAGCGGGTTGGAACGATCTCTCGGCGGTCCGCGAGGGGCGCGTCTTCCTCACCGACGGCAACCAGTACTTCAACCGGCCGGGTCCGCGGGTCGTCGAGTCCGCGGAAATCCTCGCCGAGCTTCTGCATCCGGACGAATTCGATTTCGGACATCGGGGCTCGGGCTGGACGCCGTGGGTGCGTGAAACCGGCTGAGCCTCCGCCCGACGTGCGGGTCGGGAGCGGTCTCTGCGACGCCTGCCGTCACGCCCGGCTCGTCGCCTCCCGCCGTAACCGGTTCGTCCTCTGTGAGCGTTCGGTCGATGATGCGCGGTTTCCGCGCTATCCGCGGCTGCCGGTACTGACCTGCGACGGCTTCGTCCCGCTCCCGTCGCGGGACGCGCGTTCCGCCGATTCCGGCCGCTGAGCAGTCGTCGGCCTCCGTAGGGTGGGCAGAAGGTGTGTTCGGATTCATATCTGCTATACTCTATATCAGACTTAATGAGTATGGAGTAGATAGATCATGTCTCTACCTCTCACCGAACGCGCGGGCGCCGCCCTGTCCCGGGCTGCGGGCCTTGCCGAGGAACGCAAGAACCCTGAAACCACCCCGGAACACCTGCTCGCCGGGCTGATCGACGACGCGCCCGATGGGCTCGCTCTCCGGTTGCTGCGCCGCCTGGATGTCGAGCCCTCGGTTCTGGGGCACAAACTCGATGCGGCTCTCGGCGCGTTGCCCGTCCAGCGGTACTCGGAAGCGGACGCGCCTCCCGCGTCGCGGAATCTCGCCAAGGTGATTCACGCGGCATCGGGCGAAGCGAAGAAGCTCGGCGACGAGTTCCTGAGCGTGGAACACCTGCTCCTGGCTCTCGTCTCGCAGAAGTCGGCCGTCGGCGCCGCCCTAGGCGCCGCCGGAGTGGACCGGAAGACGCTGGAGACCGCGGTCCGGGCGGTGCGCGGTCCGGCGCGCGCCACGAGTCCCAACCCCGAGAGCGCCTATGAGCCGCTCCGGAAGTACGGGCGGGACCTCACCGCGCTCGCCCGCGCCGACAGGCTCGACCCGGTGATCGGGCGCGACGACGAGATCCGGCGCGTGATGCAGATCCTCTCCCGCCGCACCAAGAACAACCCGGTGCTGCTCAGCGAACCCGGGGTCGGGAAGACCGCCATCGCCGAAGGATTGGCGCTCCGCATCGTCAAGGGCGACGTGCCCGAGGGGCTTCGTGAACGCCAGGTGGTGGCGCTCGACATGGGAGCCCTCGTCGCCGGCGCGAAGTTCCGGGGCGAATTCGAAGAGCGTCTCAAGGCGGTCCTCGGTGCGGTCCAGGAGGCCGACGGCCGCGTCATCCTGTTCATCGACGAACTGCACACCGTCGTCGGGGCCGGAAAGACCGATGGGGCGATGGACGCTTCCAACCTGCTGAAGCCGGCGCTTGCCCGGGGGGACCTGCACTGCATCGGGGCGACCACCCTCGACGAGTACCGGCAGCACATCGAAAAGGACGCGGCGCTCGAGCGCCGGTTCCAGACCGTCGTCGTCGACGAACCGTCGGTCCCGGACACCGTGACCATCCTCCGCGGCCTCAAGGAGCGCTACGAGGTGCACCACGGCGTGCGGATCCAGGACGGCGCGCTGCTGGCCGCGGCTTCGATGTCCAGCCGCTACATCTCCGGGCGCTTCCTGCCGGACAAGGCCATCGACCTGGTGGACGAATCCGCCGCCCGCCTGCGCACGGAGATGGACAGCGTGCCGACCGGTCTGGACGAGGTGGAGCGGAAGCTCCTGTCGCTTCAGATCGAGCGAGAAGCGCTCCGGAAGGAGAAGGACGACGCCTCCTCGAAGCGGCTCCGTGACCTCGAACGGCGGATCGCCGACCTCGAGGAGGAGGCCCGGGCGCTCCGCACCCAGTGGCAGGGCGAGAAGGCGCAGCTCCTTGAGGTGCGAAGCCTCCGCGCGCGCCTCGAAGAGGCGAACCTCGCGATGGAACGCGCCGAGCGCGAGCAGGATCTCGGCAGGGCAGCCGAGCTCCGCTTCGGCACCACGCTCGAGCTGAAGCACGAGCTCGCCGCCGCCGAGGCGCGGCTCGGAGGACAGGAAGGGCGCCTGTTAAGGGAGGAAGTGGACGCCTCGGACGTGGCGTCGGTGGTCTCGCGCTGGACCGGGATTCCCGTGGACCGGCTTCTCGAAGGCGAGCGCGAGAAGCTGCTGCGACTCGGAGACCTCCTCCACCGCCGGGTCGTCGGTCAGGACGAAGGCGTGCGCGCGGTCGCCGACGCGGTGGTCCGCGCCCGCGCCGGCGTCCAGGATCCGGACCGCCCGCTCGGCGCCTTCCTCTTCGCCGGTCCCACCGGCGTCGGCAAGACCGAGCTCGCGCGGGCGCTCGCCGCCGAACTCTTCGACGACGAGCACGCCATGGTGCGTCTCGACATGACGGAGTTCAGCGAGAAGCACTCGGTGTCCCGGCTGACGGGCGCTCCTCCCGGCTATGTCGGCTTCGACGAAGGGGGGCAGTTGACGGAGGCGGTGCGGCGCCGTCCGTTCGCGGTCATCCTGCTGGACGAGATCGAGAAGGCGCACCCCCAGGTGCGCACCGTGCTGCTCCAGGTGCTCGACGACGGCCGGCTCACGGATTCCCATGGCCGGCTGGTGAACTTCCGCAACACCGTCCTGATCATGACCTCGAACGTCGGCAGCGACCGCGTTCTCGCACTGGCCGAGGCCGGCCGCGGCTACGACGCGATGAAGCGGGAGGTCGTTTCGGAACTCCGCCGCGAGTTCCCGCCCGAGTTCCTGAACCGGGTGGACGAGACGGTGGTGTTCCGGAGCCTGACGCGCGACCAGGTGGCGGAGATCGTGGGCCTGCAGCTCGACCGGCTGCGGGAACGGCTTCGCGCTCAGGACGTGACGCTCGAGGTGACCGACGAGGCCCTCAAGGTTCTGGCCGCCGAGGGCTACGACCCGCTCTACGGCGCCCGTCCGGTCCGCCGGGCGATCCAGCATCGGGTCGAGACGCCGGTCGCGCGGATGATCGTGGGCGGCGCGCTTCCGGCCGGAGCCTCCGTCGAGGTCCGTGCCGAACCCGGCGGAACGATCGCAGTGGCGGCGGGAGAACGGGCGCCGGCGGGAGAACCGGTTGCGGCTTGACCCCGCCCGGGATCAGGAGTCCGGCCCCGCCGGAGCCCGCGTCAATCCCTTAACAAGAGGGGACTGAGTGGTTGGCTAAACGTGTCGGCATCAGTGCCTGAGCGGGCAGACCACGATTTCCCGGTTTTCTGGTAGTTCCAAGCGGGTCGTGCTGCTCATGCTCTGGGATCGTGGGTCGTTCGTGTAGGGAGCACCACGGCCTATTTCCTGCGCCAGAAGGGCATGAAAGCGCTCTTCCTCGGAGAAGTCTTCCAAGTCGTCGTAGATGTAGGGAGACATCAAGTGGCCCGGGTTGTCGAATACATGGTAGAAGCCAATCGTGTGTCCGAGTTCGTGCAGCATCAAGGCTTGGGTTGGACAGTCTCCTGAGCGCATCCTCGATGCATTCAGGATCATGAACCCTGCCGTGTCTCCCACCAGTGCGGCCCCACAGTAGATCCCGTCTTCTTGGTCCTCCCAGAAGTCATCTGTAACGGGGATGATGTCCACCCATCCGTATTCGTCCCTGAATCTCCGTCCCGCCTGAATCTGTTCAACGAACCGTCTTCCTGTCAACTGTTCTACCGCTACATGGATGGCATCCTCGATGTCATCAATCTGAGATCGGGAAAACCGCCCGCCCCAATCAATCTCCGTAAGCGAGGTCATGATGTTGAAACTCGGCCAGAAGGGCAGAACTCGCACCGCCCGACTCTCGACTGCTCGACCATCGTGCTTGTTTCGACAACGTCTACTGCCACCACCTGTTGGACAGTCGCTTGCATCGAAAACGAGTTCCCGCCACATGTCGAGGTCAAAGGGATCCTCCACGACTATGTCCATCGTTTCGTTCGCCGAGGAGTAGCCGGTGTAGGTTGCTGTGAGGCTGACGCTGTATTCCCCGTGCTTGATACCAGTGACAGTCCCCTCAAAGACGCCAGCCCGTAGGGATTTACCGGAAACCTCCACGGCATCACTGTCGGAAGAAATGGAGTAGTTCGCATCTACGGCCGCCGTCAAAGTCGCAGTGAATGTCTCCGTTTCGCCCTCTTTCACGGTGATCTCGTCCGGAACATCGTTCCAAGATAGAGGCAGAAGCGGAGGGGGTGCTGGCGCGGCTGGCGACGTGCCACTGCCGTCTCCGCATCCCCAAAGGCCGAGAGATAGAGCGATGGCGATGAGCCGACAAAGGTGGGTCATTTACTACTCCTGAGCGGTCAAGAATGACGGCTGACTGTGGGACCGTTTGCTCGCATGCCTCGGTCACTAGCGGGTGATGACCACCCGGTATTCGTCTCCTGAGCCGATCTCCACGGGGACGTGAACCGGTCCCCCTTGCCGTGTCAGCCCAAGAATCTGATCCAAGGTGTCGCCCGGGATCTCCCACTCGATGACAGTCCCGATCAGATATCGCCCTTCGGGAACTGACTCAATGAAGAACTCACCTTCTGCGTCGCAGAAGCCCGTCCTGACGTAATCGGACATCGGGGCTATGCCGAACTCCGAGGTGGGGTTCCCCTGGTTCGCAACCCAACTGAAGAACGGCGTGGCGGGTGCCAGCCAGACAGGTGACCCGGCACAGGTCACGACATCGCCGCCGCGCTGCCGGAGGAATCCCGAGCCGGTCAGGTAAGCACTGCCCTCCTGCAAGGCGAAGGCAGCTGCCTCGGGGTCCAGTGTGGGACGCGGAGTGGCGGGCGTCGAGGCGCAGGCTGCCAGCATTGATAGCGCGAGCGGAAGGGCAAGAAGGCGGGTCATTTATTACTCCTGAGCGGTCAAGAATGACACGGCTGATTGTGGGACTGTTTGCTCCCTTATGGGGAGGAAGCCCGATCCGAGGATCAGGGAACTTCTGGAACTGATGGAAGCCCTAGAGGCTGATGGGGTCTTCGACGAAGAGGCGAAGAGCGCCGTCGCGGCGTTCTTGGGACGGCTTGGGGGCTTGAAGGGCGGCCCAGCGCGGGCCAAGAAACTGAGTCCGGAGCGGCGCTCCGAGATAGCCCGACAAGCCGTAGAAGCGCGGTGGAAGAAGGCTCGGGAGTCCGACTAGCCGCGCGCCCCATCCTGACCGGTCAAGTATTAGTGGCACCGGAGCAAGTGTCAATCCCCTAGCCCGGATTTGGACTGGCTGCTTGGTCAACGAGACAGTCCCTTCACGAAGCGCCATCCCAGGATGCCGCCGATCACCCCGGCGAGACTGCTCCCGACGGCGTAGGCGTAGACCACGCCCGGCCCCTCCAGCGAGTACAGGATGGCCCGGCCGCCCAGCGTGCCCACCAGCAGAAACAGCATCGCGGGGACGGCCAATCCGGCCCGCGACCAGTTGAGCAGCGTGGCCCAGATGGGGCGGCCCAGGTTGTTGAAGGCCGCCGTCGCCACGTACGCGGCGCCCGCGAGGACGAACCCTCCGGCTCCCAGGCGGCAGAAGGCCCGGACGATCTTCGCGCCGTCATCGGCCATCCCGAAGGCCCAGACGATGAGGTCGGTCGCGAGCCAGAGAGCCCCCCAAGCCGCCAGCGCGTAGAGGACGGCGAAGACGAGGCTGTCCCGATAGGTCGCCTCCAGGCGGTGCAGTTTCCGGGCCCCGTAGTTCTGGCCGAAGATGCCGCCCACCGCCACGGCGAGCGCGATGATCCCCGAGAAACCCAGGACCACCATCCGGGTCACCACCGACCAGCCGGCGACGGCGCTGTCGCCGAAACGCCCGACCCAGGCGGCCAGGAGCAGGAAGCCCGACGGCGTGGACAGTTGCGCCAGCACTGCCGGTCCGGCGACCGCGAAGATGGCGCGGAAGTCGTGGAACGCTCCCGCCAGCCGGAGCGGGGCGGCCAATTCGTGGGTCCGCACCACGAAGTGAAGTCCCACGAGCGCGGTCACGATCCGCGAGAGAACGAGCACCCACGCTGCGCCGTCCACGCCGAGCCCCAGCACCAGGATCACCAGCGGATCGAGTACGAAGGCGACCCCGCCGGCGACCATGGTCACCATCAGGGCCCGCCGGGCGTCGCCTTCGGCGCGGAGGATGGCGGCGGTGCTGATGCCGAGTCCCAGGACCGGAAGCGACGGGAGGATCCACGCCAGGTAGCGGCTGGCGACCTCCGTGGCCGGACCCGGTTCCATCAGCAGTCCCACCGCCTCCTCCCGGAAGACGAAGACCAGCGCGGCGAGGACCGTGAGGGTCAGGAAGGAGACCGTGAGGCACGACGTGGTCCGGCTGCGCGCCAGCGTGCGGTCGCGCGCTCCGAGCGCCCGGCTGACGAGGGCGGTTGCGGCCACGGCGAGGCCGATGGCGACCGCGCTCACGATGTGCTGGACGAACGAAGCGAGTCCGACCCCGGCCACCAGCCGGACGTCGCGGAGCAGCGAGATGTAAAAGAGCGTCAGGAAGTCCACCAGGAACAGGAACAGGAACCCGACGGAGGCGGTCGTGGTCATGACGACCACGTGGCGCATGGTCGAGCCGGTGGTGAACCGGCCCTCCTTGTCCGGGGGCATCGGATCCGCTCAGGCCAAGGCCCGGTAGGCGCGGTACCCGGCCCGGCACAGGGCATGACGGAGGCCGGCCCGGCTCATGAAGGGCGGGATCTCCGGCAGTAGGGCGCCGGCATCCAGGTCCCGGAGCGCCGTCGCCGTGCGTGTCGCAATCGCGTCGCGGAGCTCCAGTTGTCTTCCCTGGCTCGCTTCGAGCCAACCGGCGAGCACGACCGGCAGCACCAGGCAACCGAGCAGGGTCTCGCGGTAGAGCCGCCAGCAGCGCTCGAACGGGAACTCCCGGGCGCCGAGGCCGCAGACGATGTCGTGGTACTCGAGGAGCGCCTCTTGTTCGACGACGCGGCGGACTTCCGGCGAGACGCTCCCCGCCAGGAAGTAGGCCACGTCGTAGAGCCCGTTCGCGACCGCGCTGTTCTGCCAGTCCACGACCGTGAGGCCGTCCCCGTCGAAGAACATGTTGTCGAGACGGTAGTCGCCGTGCACGAACGTCAGCGGTTCCTCCACGAGTTGGTCGAGATGGTCCACCAGCCGCAGGCCGTATTCCTCCGCCAGGTCCCGGATCTCCGCAGGCCACGGGCCGGACAGGAGCGACAGGTTGCGCGGCAGGCTCAGCAGATAGGCGATCTGGAGGGCGGATCGAACCCGTGGCGCCAGCATCGCATGGAAATCCGCTGGCAGCGGTTCGGCGCGGCCCCAGTATTTCCCGTGGAGCCCGGCCACCTCCCGCACGGCCCGCCGCGCCTGCTCGGGGGTGGCGCCCTGTACCTGGTCCGCGGCCGTCAGGTGGCCGAGATCCTCGAGAACCAGCACGAAACGATGGGTGCGGCCGTCGAAGTCACCGTAGAGGAGCGCCGGAGCGCGCAGCGGGGAGGCGGGCGCCAGGCGGCGATAGAACGTGAACTCGCGGCGGTAGAGGCGCCACCGCCCGCCCAGCTTTCGGTTCCGGGGCCTGTCGCTCGCGAGCTTCACGATCACGCTCTCGGCGGGTCGGTCGTCCGCGGCGAAGGTCAGCTCGCAGCGGAAGATCTCGGCCATCAGGCCGACCCCCTCCCCGATGGCCTCGCACCGCAGTTCACGGACCGGTGGACAGTCGGCCCGGCCGCCAGCCACCAGGGCCCCGTGCAGCCACTCGGCCGTCAGGCCCTCGCTGGTGTCGGGAATTCCCGGGCCCGCCATCTGTCGTCCGGCGCTACTCCGCCTCGTACTCTTCGGCGCGGTGCATGTCGAAGTCACCGTGATCCGGGTTTTCCGGAAAGCGGCGGAACTCGGCGTGGCAGCGGTAGCAGACCGTGACGCTCCCGAGGCGCCGGTAGATCAGGAAGTCGAGGAGCGCCACGGAGGCGAAGACCGCGAACGCTCCGGGGAAGTCCCACAGCGCATAGGCGATGGTGGAGAGGGCGATCGCGCTCAGGACGACCGCGCAACCGATCTGTTGCGGAACGTCCTTCTTCCGGTAGAGCTCGGGGTTTCCGCACTGCGGACAGGCGTTGAAAGCGGCGCCGGCCGAGAGGGCCTGGGCGGCGGCGGGGGGATTCCGGTGGCCGCAGTGTCGGCACTTGTCGTCATCGGTCTGGAAGGGAGGGTTCCAGGTCGAGTAACGGTCGCAGGCGTCGCAGTAGAACCCGACCTCGGGCGCCCGTTTGGCCAAACCCGGCTGCCGTATCAGGCGCAGCGAGAGACGATGGCCTCGAGCGCGGAGGAGATCTCTTCCCGGGTGTTGAAGAAGTGGATGGAGAGGCGGAAGTCCCGCTCGCCGCGGACCGGTGACGCCAGGATGCCGTCCTCCCGGCCAAGATCCCGGTAGAGCGCCGTCGGGTCACAACCCTCCGGCAGCCGGACCACCAGGATTCCCGAGCGGTCCGCCGGTTCCTCCGGCGAAGCGACCCCCAGTCCCGGGGTCTTCCGGATCGCCTCGATGCCATGGTCCACCAGTGCGTCGATCCGGCCGACGATGCGTTCGAAGCCGATGTCTTCCATCCACTGCACGGCCTGCCCGAAGCCGTGGAAGTCGGCCAGCGCCCGGGTCCCGAACTCGTAGCGCGCCGCGCTCGGGAGCAGCGTGTAGTTGCCCTCGTAGTCCATGGTTTCGTGGCTGTGCGCTCCCGCCCAGCTCAACTGGACTTCGTCGAGCAGCGCGCGGCGGACGAACAGCGCCCCGGTGCCCTTCGGTCCGAGCAGCCACTTGTGCCCGCAGGTCGAATAGCAGTCACATCCCAGGCCAGCGAAATCGGTCGCCACGCAGCCCGGACCCTGGGCGCCGTCGAGGTGGTAGCGGACGCCCCGGGCGCGGAGAAGTTCCGCGAGCCGCGCGGAGTCCTCGGTGCGGAGGGTCCGGCCGTTGTTCCTGGAAACGTGGCTCAGGCTGACCATCCGGGTCCTTTCCGACAGCTGATTCCGCACTTCGCCGACGAGGTCGGTGCCCGGACTCAGGTCGATCTCCCGGATCACGATCCCGAAGCGGTCGCGGAGCACGTACCAGGGGATGACGTTCGCCGGATGTTCGGTGTTCGAGATGACGACCTCGTCACCGGACCGCCAGTCGAGACTCCAGGCGACGATGGAGATCCCCTCCGAGGTGGAGTGGGTCAGCGCCACCTCGTCCTCACCGGCGCCGAACACCCGGGCGAGCTGGGCCCGGAGGTCCGGCTCGATCCGGCCCATCACCCCGGCGACCTGGGTGGCGGCCGGGCTGCGGTTTTGGAAGGTCAACCGGTCCGCCAGCTGCTCGATCACCGGTGTGGGCGAGGGACCGATCCCGCCGGTCTGGAAGTAGGGACTCGCGGTGGCGGCCGGTATCTCTTCGCGGGCCGTCCGGACCCAGTCGGGGAGGTCCTGGGCGGCCCGCGATTCCCCCGCGGCGAGGCGGCCCACCGGCACGAGGGGCAGGAGGGCCAGACCCGGAATGCCGGCCAGGAGCTGCCGGCGGCCGAAACCAGGAGCGCGGACGGTGGCCGGAGGAGCGTTCTTGGGTTTCATCACATTCTCCGCGTCAGACCAGTCGCCCGGCGGTCACCACCTCGAGGAAAGCCGCGGTGAGTTCGCCGAAGAGAACCAGGATGAGCGCTACGTAGAGTAGTCCCGTTGCCGACTGGGTCGACCGGATGCGCACGGTGTTCCGGATCATGAGGGCGAGGAAGGCCGGGAAGAGCAGGCCGGTCAGGACCCGGAATCCGAAGAAGAGGGCGGGCGTCGAGTAGATGATGTCGGAGAGGCCCCCGAGGCGAAGCTCGGCCATCCCCGCGTAGACCAGCGCAAATGTCGCGACCCCGACGCGAAGCGCGGTGGCGCCGGTCACGAGGCTCGATCCCACCGAGAGCGGCCGGATCGAGAGCGCGGTGTCCACGAGGTACCAATGCCCGAGCAGCATGGTGGCGGCAACCCCTCCCAGGAGGGCGGCGCCCGAGAAGCTCGAGGCAAGGGCCAATCCCGGCAGCTCCGGGGCCGTGAGGGGCGGCAGCAGAGCGCCGAGGAGGCCGATCCCGGCCATGCCGGCGGCGAGCGCCCCGCGCCGGCCGCCGAAGCGCGGGACGGCGAAGGCGAGGACGATGGCTCCGGCCAGCAGCAGCGCCCAGAAAGGGGCTTCCGGCCGGCTCCGCCCCGCGAGCAGTCCGAGCGCCATCGCCGCTGCCGCGCCCCGTGCCACGAGGCGGAGATACCCCTCCGGCACCCGATGGACACCGTGGATGATTCCGGCGGCCAGCAGGCTTCCCGCCGCCAGTCGGGCGGTCAGAACGGCGACGGTGGCGCCGATCACGACCGTACGCTCAGGAAACGAGGCGGCAGGGTCTCGCCCCTGACTTCCAGGGGTCCCGAGCCGTGTTGGTTGCGGGCCTTCAGCTTGTCTGCCGGACCGTCGTCAGACCTTTCTCGTCAGCCCCTCGCTAGACCTGGAAGGACTCCCCGCAGCCGCAACTCGAGACGGCGTTCGGGTTGTTGAAGCGGAACCCCGCTCCCATGAGGTCCTCGACGTAGTCGATCTCGGTCCCCTCCAGGTAGGGCAGACTGCGCTCGTCGATGAGCATTCGGACGCCGTTCTTTTCGATGACCTGGTCTCCGGCGCGGGACTCATCGTCAAGAGCCAGTTGATACTGGAAGCCGGAGCACCCGCCGCCCACCACGCGAACCCGGAGCAGGGCGTTCGGACGTTTGTGCTGCACGAGGAACTCGGCGACCTTGGTGGCGGCGACATCGGTCAAGCTGAGCATGGGGTTCGCTCCTTTGCTGATTCCCGCCCCGGACCGAGCGGATGAAGCATGAAGATTCTAGCCGCCCGCGAGTTCGAGCCGGCGACTAGACTTCCCAGCTTTCAATGATCTCCTCTACCAGCCGGACTCCGAACATCGATCTCCATTCCCACTCCACCGAATCGGACGGAGTGCTTTCCCCCCGGGCGGCCGTCGAGGCTGCGGCGCGTGACGGAGTGACGGTCCTGGCGCTGACGGATCACGACACCCTTACCGGCATTCCGGAGGCCCGCCGGGCCGCTGCCGAATCCGGGATCGAGCTGGTTGCCGGCGTCGAAGTGAGCTGTGCTTGGGGACGTGAGTCGGTCCACCTGCTGGGTCTTTTCGTGGATCCCGAGGACCGGGCGCTCACCGCGCTGTTCGATGAGGTTTCCGAGCGGCGCCGGCGGCGGATCGCCGAGACGTGCAGCCAACTCACGGCTGCCGGGGTGCCGCTTCGCTTTGAGGAGGTCGCCGCGATGTCCACCGGCCGCTCGCTCGGGCGTCCGCACGTGGCGGACGCGCTGGTCCACAAGGGGGCCGTCCGGGACCGGGCGGAGGCCTTCGACAGGTATCTCGGCGACGGGAAAGCCGGACATGTCCGGTACGGGTGGAAGATCGGCGTCGACGAAGCCGCGAAGATGTTGCACGCTGCGGGAGGAATCAGTTCCGTCGCCCATCCGAAGTACCTCCGGGACCAGTCCGCGCTTCCCTCCCTGCTCCGCGAGACCGGGGTCCAGGCGCTCGAGGCGTACCACGTCGAGCAGGACGGAGACGAGCGCGAGCACTATCTGAGCGTGGCGGACTCGCTGGGCCTCATGGTGAGCGGCGGATCGGACTTCCACGAGCCGAAACACGGACGGCGCTTCGGTTCGGAGTTGCCGCCGGAGCGCTACGAGGAATTGCTCCTGGCTGCGGGTCGCCGCTAGGGAACGCTGACGAGCACCATCCCGTTCTCCACCCGCGCCGGATAGACCGGTACGCGGGAGTTCGGGTTCACCGGCGAGCAGCCGGTGACGAGGTCGAACTGCCAAAGGTGCCACGGGCAGATCACGATGCCGTGCCGGAGGCGCCCCTGGTGCAGGGGGCCGCCGCGGTGGGGACAGGTTTCGTTCAGCGCGTAGACCCGGTTCTCGTACCAGAAGACTGCGACCCGCTGGTCACCGAGGTCCACGGCGATGGCGGATTCCGCCTTCAGCCGGGCCAGGCTGCAGACGGCGTGTTCCGTCGCCTCCGTCACGCCGCCTCCCGCCGGAGCCCCACGGCATCACTGGCCGCCTCGAGGACCTGACCGCCGGCGGCGCTTGCGGCTGCGACCACCGCGGACCGTTTCTCGGGAGGCGCGATGGCGATCATGGTTCCGCCGCCTCCGGCGCCGCACACCTTGACCGCCCGCGCGCCGGCTTGCCGCATGGCGTCGCTCAGGCGCTCGATCGTCGCCGTGGTGACCATTTCCGAGAGCGCCCGCCGGGCTCCCCACTCGAGGTCAAGCATCTCCGAGACCCTCTCCCAGTCCCGCCCGAGCAGTGCGTCCCGCATTCCGTAGGCCGCTTCCGCGATCACCTCGATGCCTCGAACGGCCGACGGCTCCCCGGCGAAGATGCGCTCGAGCATGCTCCCGTTGGGGTCTGCGGACGAGTGCGCCTCCCCGGTGTACACGAGGACGAAGCGCTTCTCGAGGGGATCGGCGCCGTCGTCCAGCCAGGGCAGGGGCTCCGAGCGGGGTTCCGGGCTCACCCAGTGATGCACCCGCGTGCCGCCGAGGCCCGCCGCTAGCTGATCCTGGGATCCCGTCGCGGTCCTCAGGATCCGCACTTCGGCATCCATCACGATCCGCACGAGCTGCCGGATCGTCCAGCCGGCGCCCGTCACCTCGTTCAGGGCTCCGGCGATCGCCATGGCGAGCGATGAGGATCCCCCGAGACCCGAGCCTGGCGGGGCCGTGGTCTCGAATCGGATTTCCACGGGATCCGCAGGCCTGAAGTAATCGAGGAGCCGGCCGGCGAGGGCCGCGAAGGGATGGCGAAAGAACGTTTCGGCAGAGGTGGAGGAGAGGTCGAGCCCTCGCTGCTGATTGACGACCCGGAACCGGGGTCCGGGCGAGACGGTGGCTCGCGCCCGGAGGCTGATGGCGGCGTTCACCGTGGCGGCGCGGGGAACGAGCAGGCCGACCGGCCAGATGTCGAGAGTGCCGCCCGCCAGATCGATCCGCGTCGGCGCGGAGAACGTGACGGATTCGCTCAGAACGTGACCCCGACGGCCGTAACCCACCGGCTCACGGGTTCTTCGTGGAACTCCCGCTGGAACTGGACTTCCAGATGGAGCCTGCCGACCTCGAACCCCCCGAACGCCATCCCCGCGGGCACGGTCGTCGACTCGGCCTCACCGCCCAGCCGGGTCGCCATTCCTGCCCCTCCGCCAACGTAGACGCTGAAACCCGGCAGGGGCAGCATGCCCATTCTGCCAGTGAGAAACGCCCGCAGGGGGTATTCCGTATCCCCACCCTCGGTTTCGATGCCGGTGCCGCCCTGGACCAGACCCCCGATCTCGAAGGGAAGTACCGGAAAGTCGAAGTTGTAGCCGGCGCCGAGGACCCATCCTTCTCGCGCGCCCCCCGATTCTCCTCCCGACCCGAGCTGGATCACGGGCTGGGCGAGTGCGGTCCGTCCGGCGAGCAGGATCCCGGTGGCGACCACCGCTCTCAGGAGAAACCGCCCGGACACGCCGCGAGTATATTGATCGCTCGGGAGCCCGTCCCGGACCAGCCGCGGAATCGAAGCTTGTCCCTCCAACCCGAATTCGAAACCCTTCCTGACCGGATCGCTTCCCGTCTCGCGCAGCGTGCTCCGCGACGCCTCGGGGGGGCGCTTCGCGGAGCCGCGGTGCTCGTCCCGCTGGTCCGGCGGGACGGCGACTACGAGATCGTCCTGACGCGCCGCGCCTCGGATCTCCGGCGCCAACCGGGAGACATCGCGTTTCCCGGCGGCATGATCGATCCCGAGGATCCATCCGAACTGGCCGCCGCCCTGCGCGAGGGACGTGAGGAGATCGGGCTCGACCCGGCCGGGGTGCGGGTGTTGGGCCAGCTCGACGATCGCCTCACGGTCCAGGGGTTCCGGCTGGTTCCGTTCGTGGGGCTCATCCCGTCGTCGGCGGTCCTGCGCGCGGGGCCGGAAGTGGACGAGATCTTTGAGGTGCCGCTCAGGATGTTGCTGCTCCCGGACCGCGAGACCACCGAGGTTCAGCGGGGCAAGCGGCTCGGGGACGGTTCCGCGGTCATCTCCCGGGTCGTCTTCCGGTACCGGTACCGGGACTACGACATCTGGGGCCTGACCGCCCGCCTCATCCGGGATCTGCTGGACGTTCTTTAGCCGCGCGCCCGCACGAGACACCCTCGCGGATCCTGGTCTTCGAATCCCACGAACGCGGGATGCCGCAGATGCCCGGAGGGAGTCAGTTCCAGGTATTCGACGGTGGCCACCAGCAGGGGCCTCACGTAGCGGATGTGTCCGTCTCCGGTCGCGCCGAAGCCGGGCGGGGCGGGGCTCTCGAGGTTCCGGAGTTGCTCGGTCAACTGGCTCCGGGTCTCGTCGTCGAGTCCACTCCCCACGTTTCCGAGCCAGACCGGCCCGTCCGGTCCGTAGGCTCCCACCACCAGCGAACGCACCGGTCCGTCCGGGTTTCGGTGCAGGGTCCCGAAGACCACGCAGCTCAGCCGGGGTCGTACCTTGATTTTCAGCCAGTCGTCGCTGCGCTCGCCGATTCGATAAGGGCTCTGGAGCCGCTTCGCAACCATCCCTTCCATGCTGCGCTCGCGCATCGCGGCAAAGAAGCGCAGGCCCTCGCCGACGACCAGGGGGTTGGCGAAAACCCGTCCCCCCGCGTCGGGAAGGAGCGCGCTCAGCGCGCGCCGCCGTTCGGCCAACGGCACCGTGGTCAGCCGGGCGCCGTCGCGATGGAGCAGATCGAACGCGACGAACCACGCGGGGGTTTCCGCGGCGCCGCGCCGGATCGCGGTTTCCGACCGCATCCGGTTGCGTTCCATGACCAGCGGAAAGCTCGAGCGATCGCCATCCATGACGACGACTTCTCCGTCGAGGACCCCGGACCCGGGGAGTGCGGCCAACGCCGCTGCGAGTTCCGGGAAGTGCGGGGTCTGGTCGCGGAGACTGCGCGCCTGGAGCCGGACCGCCGGCCCGAAGAAGGCGATCGAGCGAAGGCCGTCCCACTTGGCGTCGAAGAGATGATCCGCCGAGTCGAACGGGCGGCCGGTGCCGGCGAGCATGGGTTTCACCCCGCGCGCGAGCCAGCCCGGAGGGAACTTCGATTCCGCGTCCGCCGAAGGCGGCGGAACCGGGTCAGTCCGACGCGGGTCGGTCAGCTTGCCCGCCGCTCCTCACCGGACGTCGGATCCGGATCGCCGAGTTCCTCGGCTTCGATCCGGGCGAGGCTCGACTTGAGCGCGTCCATGAGGTTGATGACCCGGCGCGGCTCCACGCTGGGAGCGGTGACCAGTTCCTCGCCGCGGCTCTTGGCCTCCACAATCTCGAGGAAGCGCTTCCGATAGCTGTCTTCGAAATCGGTCAGGTCGAAGGGGCGGGCATACGAGTCGAGCAGTTGCCGGGCCATGGCGGTTTCGGCGGCGTTCGGTTCGCGCGCCGCCGGCAGGTCGTCGATGTCCGACACCTTCCGGACCTCGTCCTGGTAGTGGAGAAACGACATCAGGAAGACGTCGTCGGAGGGACGGATCGCCACCACCTTCTCCTTGCCGCTCAGCACCACCTGGGCGATGGCCACCCGTTTCGAGGCCTGCATCGCCTTGAGGATCGTGTGGAAAGGCCCGGCGGCGACTTCGCCGGCCGGGGCCAGGTAGTAGGAGCCGTGGTAGTAGAGCGGATTGATCTCGGATTCTTCCACGAACTGGACGATGTCCAGCGTCCGCAGCGAAGGGAGTTGCAGGGTGGCGAGATCCTCTTCCTGGATCAGCACGTACTGCTCCTTCGCGAGTTCGTAACCGCGGACGATCTCGTCCCGTTCGAGATCCTGTTCACACGCCGTACAGCGTCGCTGCAGCCGGACCCGGGCCTTGCACTCCTTGTGCAACTGGTTCATCGCGACCTTCCTTTCGCGGGCCGCCGGGTAGGCCCGTACCGGAACGAGTACGAGGGCCAGCTTCAGGTTGCCCTGCCAGGTAGGTCGCATCGGCTCTGGTCCGCACAGCGGAGCGGCCGGCGCCGCGCCCGGAACCGGTCGTTCCGAGTGCCGTGGGACACGGAAGTCTAGTGCTCCCGGGGATCTCGTGGTGGCCGCGGACACCGGAAATCCACGAGATTGAAGTACACTGGCAACCGTCCGGAGTGCGTCCGGATGCGGCAACGCTCCGGAGCGCAACACCCTTTGGCTGCCCGGATTCCGGGAGCCTTCCCTGGATTCCCCAAAACAAAGTCTGGCCGTCCCCCTGCCCGAACCATGAGGCGGCTCTCGTCCCACAGAATCGCCTCCTGAAGAATGGCCTGATGTCCAACAAAACGGCGCTCGCTGAGGAGGTCGCTCCCAGCGAAATCGAGTCAGATCCCGAGCGCATCGTCAACGACCTGGCGATCCAGGTCGCCACCGTCAACGGCTCCGGAAGCCAGTCCTCGAACCTGGTCCTCCTCAGGGCGCTCTTCCGCATGGGGATCCCGGTCGGCGGCAAGAACCTCTTTCCCTCGAACATCGCGGGATTGCCGACCTGGTTCACCATTCGCGCGAACCGGGATGGCTGGGTGGCGCGCAAACGCAACGTGGACTACCTGGTGGCGCTCAATCCCCAGACCGCCATCCGGGACGTCGAATCCCTGAGCCCGGGCAGCGCCGTCGTCTACGAGGAAAGCCTGCGGCTGGAGCGTCGCCGGGATGACCTGGTGTTCTATCCCGCGCCGTTCCAGGAGCTGGCTGCCGAGGTGACCCGCGAGGTGCGGCTGCGGAAGCTCCTCGCCAACATGATCTACGTCGGGTTGCTGGGAGAACTGCTCTCGATCGAGGTGGAGGAGATCTTCGGGGCCATCGACAGCCAGTTCCGGAGCAAGAAGGCCGCCGTCGAGTTGAATCGCCGGGCCGTGGAGATCGGGATTCGCCACGCGCGCGAGAACCTGGTCAAGCGGGACCCCTTCACCCTCGAGCGCATGGACGGGAATCGCGGCAAGATCCTCATCGACGGCAACGCCGCCGCCGGGCTCGGGGCCATGTTCGGGGGGGCGAGCGTCGCGACCTGGTACCCCATCACTCCGTCCTCGAGCGTCGTGGAGCAGCTCACGGGTTTCCTGAAGCGATACCGGAAAAGTCCGGACGGAAAGGCCACCTACGCAGTGGTCCAGGCCGAAGACGAGCTCGCCGCGGTGGGCATGGCCCTGGCCGCCGGGTGGGCCGGCGCCCGGGCGATGACGGCGACTTCCGGACCGGGCATCTCGCTGATGTCGGAGTTCGTCGGGCTCGGCTACTACGCCGAGATCCCGCTGGTGATCTGGAACATCCAGCGCGTCGGGCCCTCGACCGGTCTGCCGACGCGCACGGCCCAGGGCGACATCCTCTCCACCTACGCGCTTTCCCACGGGGACACCAAGCACGTGTGCCTGCTCCCGGCCTCGACGCGCGAGTGCTTCGAATTCGGTTGGCGAGCCTTCGACCTGGCGGAGCGGCTCCAGACGCCGGTGTTCGTGTTGTCCGATCTCGACCTCGGCATGAACATCTGGGCCACGGAACCCTTCGAGTACCCCGACCGGCCCATGGACCGCGGCAAGGTGCTCACTCGCGAGGATCTGGAGAGGCTGGGTGGGACCTTCCAGCGCTACGCCGATGTCGACGGCGATGCGATCCCCTACCGGACGCTCCCGGGGACCGAGCACCCCGGGGCGGCGTACTTCACCCGGGGCAGCGGCCACGACGAGAGCGCCGAGTACACCGAGAGCGAAGAGGCCTATGTCCGGATCATGACCCGGCTCGACCGCAAGTTCGAGACGGCGCGGGAGATGGTTCCGCCGCCCGTTGTGGATCAGGCGGAACCGGTGAGCCCGCTTGGAATCATCGGCTTCGGCTCCTCGGACCCCGCGATCGAGGAAGCCCGGAACCGACTGCGTGAAGACGCTGCGATCGAAATGGACTATCTGCGCCCGCGGGCGCTGCCCTTCTGCCCGTCCGTCCTCGATTTCATCACCTCCCACCAGCGGGTCGTCGTCCTCGACCAGAACCGGGACGGACAGTTGCTGCAACTGCTACGGGCCGAATACGGGGACCGGATTCCCCCGGGAGTGCTCCGGAGTCTGAGGCACTACAGCGGACACCCGATGGACGCCCAGACCATCGTGGACTACGTTACCGAGATGGAGATCGGCGCCGCCTGACCGAGAATTCCCCGATGCCTGCTCCCGACGCCTCCTCACGACCGCGGAAGGTCAACCGCCTGGGCCTGACGCCCTCCGATTACAAGGGAAAGCCCTCGACTCTCTGCAAGGGTTGCGGCCACGACGCGATCTCCAGCCAGTTGATTCGCGCGTTCTTCGAGTCCGACGTGCGTCCCCACCAGGTGGCCAAGCTCTCGGGGATCGGCTGCTCCTCCAAGACGCCGGCGTACTTCCTGAACCACAGCCACGGCTTCAACGCGGTGCACGGCCGCATGCCGTCGGTGGCGACCGGGGCGGTACTCGCCAATCGCCAGTTGGTGGCGGTCGGCGTCTCCGGCGACGGCGACACCGCCTCCATCGGGATCGGGCAGTTCGTGCATCTCGTGCGGCGCAACCTGCCGCTCATCTACATCGTGGAGAACAACGGCGTGTACGGGCTGACCAAGGGCCAGTTCTCCGCCACCGCCGACGAGAATGCGGCGCTCCGGTCCGGCGAGGTGAACCGGCTGCCCAACATCGACCTCTGCGGCATGGCGATCGAGCTCGGAGCCACCTACGTGGCGCGGTCGTTCGCCGGGGACCCGAAGCAACTGGTCGCCCTGCTGCGCGGAGCGCTCTCCCACAACGGCACCGCCGTCATCGACATCCTCAGCCCCTGCGTCACCTTCAACAACCACGCGGGTTCGACGAAGAGCTACACCTGGGGCAAGGACAACGAGGAGCCGATCCACATCCTCGACTTCGTGCCGGCGATGGACCAGATCGAGGTCGAGTACGAGGAAGGGACCGATCAGGAGGTCCAGCTCCACGACGGGTCCTGGGTGCGCCTCCGGAAGCTGGAGCGGGGCTACGACCCGACCGATCGGCGCGCGGCTCAGGAGCTCGTGCTCGAAGCCAACGAGAAGAACCTGTTCCTGACCGGTCTCCTCTATCTGGACACCAGCAAGCGCACCTTCCTCGACAGCCTCGAACTCTGCGACGAGCCGCTGGCGCTGCTCTCGGAAGACCAGCTTCGTCCGCCGCCCGAGGTTCTGGACGAGGTCGTCGCTTCGTATCGGTAGTCGCGTCGCGCGGCTCCATCCGCGCAGGAGGTCCCGCATGACCCCACTCCGTGAGTACGTTTCTCTCCGCGGCTCCACCTGTCTCCGCCACGGGTTGACCGCTCTCGGCCTCCTGGCCCTGGTTGCGGCGCCGGCCTTCGCCCAGCGCGGCTTCACGATTCAGGACGCGCTCGGGATCGCCTCGGTCTCCGATCCCCAGCTCTCGCCGGACGGCGAGTTCGTTGTCTACGTGGTGTCCCGGATCGATCTCGACGAGAACAAGTCCGCGAGCCGGATCCACGGTGTTCCGTTCGCGGGGGGCGACTCGGCGCCCTTGACCCGGGCGGGGCGCTCGGCGTCCCAACCGCGGTTCAGTCCGGATGGATCCCAGCTCGCGTTCCTGAGTTCCGGGGAAGGGGACAGGACCCAGATCTGGCTGCTTCCCCTGGCGGGCGGCGAGGCGAGGGTCCTGTCCCGTCTGCCCGCGGGGGTGTCCTCCCTCGCGTGGGCGCCGGACGGGAGCGCCCTGGCGGTGGTTTCGATGGACCCGGATCCGAACGAAGCAGAGCAGGGAGAGGAACCCGAGCCCGTCCCGCTCGTGATTGACCGCCGTCAGTTCAAGCGCGACGGCCGGGGCTACCTCGACGACCGGCGCCGGCACATCTACCTGGTGGACGCGTCGGACGGGTCGCACGAGCAGAAGACCTTTGGCCCTTACGACGACGGTTCCCCGGTGTTTTCGCCCGACAGTTCGGAGATCGCCTTCGTCAGCGTCCGGCCGCCGGATGGCGGGGATCCGGACGCCACGGACAACTCGGACCTCTTTCTCATTCCTCGCACCGCCGGCGAGACGACCGAGCCGGTGCGGCTCACGAGCAACCCGGGGCCGGACCGTTCACCGGTGTTCAGCCCCGATGGCGGCTGGATCGCCCACACCGGCAACCGCAAACCCGAGTTGATCTGGTATGCCACCGAGCACCTGTACGCACTCAACCGGGCCACCGACGAAGTCGTCCATGTTGCGGCCGGACTCGACCGCAACCTATCGAATCCGCGGTTCAGGGCGGATGGATCGGCGGTCGTGGCGCTGCTTGAGGACTCCGGCAATCGGCACCTGGCCTCGTTCGGTGTTTCGGAGGCGGCGGTTGCCGAGCGGGTCATCGCTGGAGAGCGCGACGTTCGCGACATGGAAATGGTCGGGGACCGGGTCGTGGCGGTGGCAGCGCGGACCGACCGGCCTCCGGAGGTGATCGCGTGGACATTTGGCGAGGAGCCCAGACGGCTGACGGGGGAGAACGGCGCGTTGCTCGCGGAGATCGAGCTTGCCGCTGTGGAGAGGATTACCTTCCCGAGTTCCGACGGAACCGAGATCCAGGGCTTCGTCACCAAGCCGCCCGGTTTCGAGGAGGGGCGGCGCTATCCGACCATCCTCTGGATTCATGGCGGGCCGGTTTCCCAGTTCTCGACATCCTTCCAGTCCACCTGGCAGCTCTTCGCGGCGAACGGCTACCTGGTGGTGGCGGCGAACCCCCGCGGCTCGTCAGGCAGGGGAGAGGCGTTCTCCCACGCCATCTGGGCGGACTGGGGGAACCTGGACTACGAGGACGTGAACGCCGCGGTGGACCACGTCATCGAACGCGGCTGGGCCGATCCGGAGCGCCTCGGCGTCGGTGGATGGAGCTACGGCGGGATCCTCACGAACTACGTGATCACGAAGACCACCCGGTTCCACGCCGCGGTCAGCGGCTCCAGCGAAACGGAATACCGCGCGGCCTATGGGAACGACCACTACCAGCTCGAGTGGGAACTGGAGCTGGGCCTGCCCTGGGAGAATCCCGAGCTCTACAACCGGCTGTCTCCCATTTCGCGGGTCCACCACGTAACCACCCCGACGCTGGTGCTCTGCGGCGAGAAGGACTGGAACGTCCCGCTCAGCCAGTCGGAAAATCTCTACCAGAGCCTCCGGCGGCTCGGGGTGCCCACCCAGTTGATCATCTATCCGGGCCAGAGCCACGGCATCCGGCTCCCCTCCTTCCAGAAGGACCGTTACGAGCGCTACGTGGCCTGGTTCGACCGGTTCCTGAAGTCCGACCGCTCGTCCACCGATCAGAACTCGCGCTGACGGACGGGGGGCGGGCGCCGACGCCCGTTCCCTGGTGTCGCTACGCGCGCATCAGAACCGGTAGCGCAGACCTCCGATGACCTGCCGCCGCAGCACGTCGCCGAAGACGTGGTTCTGGATCTCCTGATTCAGGAGGTTGATCACGCGGATCGAGGGCTGGACGCGGCCTTCCAGCAGGTTCATCGCCAGGGTCGCGTTCACCAGGGTGAAGGCTTCCGTCCAGCCGTGGTACTCGGCCGTCAGCACGTCGGTCCAGTAGGCGCGGTCGGTGTAGTTCAGCGAAAGACCGAGATCGAAGGCGCCGATGTCCGCGTCGATGCCGGCATTGATGCGGTGCGCCGCCGGGATGCTGATCTCGTCGGCGTCCTCCTCGCCGAACCCTTCCACGACGGGTTCGGCCTGCCACGAATAGTTGAGGAACCCGCCGACGTTGCCGCGGCGCCCGGTGAGCCCGAGTTCGATCCCCGAGTTCCGCGCCGACGTCCGGTTGATGTACGTGAGCGAGGAAGGGAGCTGGGCGCCCGCGAGTGTGCCGAGGGCGTCGATCAGGTATCCGGGATTCACGGCGATCGCGGCGATGGACGGGGGAAGCGTGCCGGGAGGGAGGACGGCGCCCAGCCGTCCGATGAAGTCCGCGACCTCGGCGAACGCTTCGTTCCACCCGGCTGGCGGGTCCGCGCCGGACCAGAAGGTGTCGTCGGTGAAGTCGATGCTGTCCCGCATGTCGTTGACGTAGACAGCCGCGCTCGCCCCCAGCCAGTCGTTGAGCGCTCCCGACCAGCCCACTTCATACGCAGTCAGGGATTCCTGCACCAGTGCTTGATTGCCCACCACGGCGATGGGGATCGTGTAGGTCACCGGGGCCGGCAGCGCGGAATCCGGAACGCTCAGCGCGCCGAAGAAGCCCCGGAAGACGGGACGGAGATCGAAGACCGCGGGCTGACCAATCAGTGTGTCAAGGAAGGAATTGGTGAGCGAAGGGGCACGGAATGCCCGGTTGTAGGACACCCGGAAGGCCTGCGTGGGAGTCGGTTTGAAAATGAGGGTGGTGCGGGGCGACAGCACGATCTTGTCCAGCACGCTCATCCGGTCCGCGCGGGTTCCCACGATCCAGCGCCAGCGGTCGCTCAGGAAGATCTCGTCGTTGACGTAGGCCCCCATCTCGCTGCGGCCGTCACCCTCCGGGGCGAGGGTGAAGTCCAGGGTGAGGTAGCGGGCGCTGGCGCCGTAGCTCAACAGATGCCGTCCACCAAGGAACCTGGTGTCCTTCAGGCTGATGTCGTACGCCGTCGAGTTCATGTTGCCCTCGAGGAACTGCCCCGTGGGGGTCTGGGACAGGATCGAGCTGAACGGGACTGCGGTGCGGTTCGCGAAGGCGCCGATTTCCATCGAGCCCCGGAGGTACTGGATGCGGCCGTACGACATGGCGCTTCCCGGCTTGACGTGGAACGGACCGATCCCGGAGTGGAGGATTCCCTGGCTTCCCCCGTAGCCGCCGGAGAACCGGAAGCCGCTCTCGCCGTCCGGGGCGTCCCAGTCCGCCCGGAGGTCCACTTTGGGCATCCGGGCATCCACTCCCTGGACGGGGGGATACAGCGTGCCGGTCCCGTTCGGGATTTCACCGAATGGGCGGGGCAGGGCGTCCTGACGGGTGAAGCTGACGGTTGCCCGGTAGGCGAAGCGGTCGTTCACCGCCTGCGCGTGGGTCAGCGAGCCCATGAACTGGCTGCCCGTGTCCATCGGGTTGCCGGTGACGTTGCGATCGAAGGCGCCGAACCGCAGGTCCAGCGTGGTTCCCTGGTTGTCGCGCGGCGCCTTGGTGATCAGGTTCACCACGCCGCTCATGGCGTTCGCGCCCCAGACGGCCGAAGCCGGCCCGTTGACCACCTCGACCCGTTCCAGGTCGTCGAGCCCGACCGAGATGAAGTCCCAGCTGGTGAAGCCGAAGAAGTCCTGGTAGACGGAACGGCCGTCCACCAGGACGAGTTGTGCGGTGGCGAGCGCCCCGGAGGAGCCGCGGCTCGTGACGCTGTAGTTGGTGTTGGAGAGCTGGGTGACGTTGACGCCCGGCGCCTGGCGGAGCAGGTCGCCGAAGTTGCTGGCCGGCGTGGTCTCGATCACTTCGGTGGGGATCACCGCGATCGCGGCCGGGGCGTTGACGATCTCCTGCTCCACCCGGGAGGCCGACACCACGACCTGGTCGGTGAAGCGCGGAATGATGTCGGCCGGATCGGCCGTCTCCTCCTCGCGCTCTTCCTGTTCCTCCGTTTCCTGGGCCGGATCCTGTTCCTGCTGAACAGTCGCGCCCGCGGTGTCGGACTGGGCTACCAGGAAGACGAGGGAAGCCGCCAGGGACAGCAGGTGGTTGCGGGGGATGCCACTGACGTTCATCGATTAGGCCTCCTTGCCCAGATCAGAAACGGTAACGCAATCCTCCGATAACCTGTCGCCGCAGCACGTCCCCGAAGATGTGGTTCTGGATTTCCTGGTTGAGGAGGTTGATCACCCGGACCGACGGCTGGAAACGACCCTCCATCAGGTTTACCGCCAGGGTGGCGTTCACCATGGTGAAGGCCTCGGTCCAGCCGTAGTACTCGGCCGTCAGCACGTCGGTCCAATAGGCCCGGTCGGTGTAGTTCAGCGCGAGCCCCAGGTCGACGGCGCCGAACGCGGCGTCGATGCCGGCGTTGATGCGGTGCGCCGCCGGAATACTGATTTCATCGGCGTCCTCTTCCCCGAACCCTTCGACGACGGGTTCCATCTGCCACGAGTAGTTGACGAACCCCCCGATGTCACCACGGCGGCCGTTGAGTCCGAGTTCGATCCCGGAGTTCCGGACCGACACCCGGTTGACGTAACTGAACGCCGCCGGGAGCTGGACGCCGGCGAGTCCGCCCAGGGCGTCGATCAGGTATCCGGGGTTCACGGCGATGGCCCCGATCTCCGGCGGCAGGGTCCCGGGAGGGAGCACGCCGGCCAGCCGTCCGATGAAGTCCCCGACCTCGGCGAACGCCTCGTTCCATCCCGGAGGCGGGTTTTCCCCGGACCAGAAAGCGGTATCGGTGAAGTCGATGCTGTCGCGCATGTCGTTGACGTAGACGGCCGCGCTCGCGCCGATCCAGTCGCTCAGCGCCCCGGACCAGCCGACTTCGTAGGCGGTGAGGGTCTCCTGGACCAGATTGGGGTTTCCCACGACCCCGATGGGAATCGTGTAGTTGACCGGGGCCGGCAGTGCGGAATCCGGGATGCTGAGCGCACCGAAGAAGCCACGGAACACCGGACGGAGATCGAAGAGGGCCGGTTCGCCGATCGTCGTGTCCAGGAACGTGTTGCTGAGCGACGGGGCGCGGAACGCGCGGTTGTAGGAAACGCGGAACGACTGGGTCGGGGTTGGCTTGAAGATGAGGGTTGTCCGAGGGGACAGCACCATCTTGTCGAAGATGCTGATCCGGTCCGCCCGGGTCCCGACGATCCAACGCCAGCGGTCGTTCAGGAAGATCTCGTCGTTGACGTAAATCCCCTGTTCGCTCCGTCCGTCACCCGCGGGGGCGAGGGTGAAATCGAGGGTCACGAACCGGGCGCTGGCGCCGTAGCTGAACAGATGGCGTCCGCCCAGGAACCTCGTGTCCTTGAAACTGATGTCGTAGGTGTTGGTCTTGATCGTACCGTCGAGAAACCCGCCGGTGGGGACGCGCGAAAGCAGCGAGTCGAAGCCCGCGGAGGTCCGGTTCAGGAAGGCCCCGATCTCCATGGAGCCGCGAACGTACTGGACCCGGCCATACGACATGCTTGCCCCGTTCTGGACGTTGAAGGGGCCGATCCCGGAGTGGAGGATTCCCGTGCTCCCCGCGTAGCCGCCCGAGAAACGGAATCCGCTCTGGCCGTCGGGCGCGTCCCAGTCGGCTCGCAGATCCACCTTCGGCATCCGGGCCGTCACTCCCTGCAGCGGAGGGTAGAGAGTGCCGGTGTCGTTCGGGATCTCGCCGGACGGCCGCGGAAGCGGATCGTGCCGGGTGAAACTGACGGTCGCCCGATAGGCGAAGCGATCGTTCACCGCCTGGGCGTGGGTCAGGGATCCCATGAGCTGGTTTCCCGCATCCATCGGGTTGCCGGTGACGTTGCGATCGAAGGAACCGAACCGGAGGTTCAGTGTCGTTCCCAATGCGTCGCGCGGCGCCTTGGTGATCAGGTTGACGACCCCGCTCATGGCGTTCGCGCCCCAGATCGCCGAAGCCGGTCCGTTCACCACCTCGATCCGATCGAGGTCATCCAACCCCACGGAGAGAAAGTCCCAACTTGTGAAGCCGAAAAAGTCTTGGTACACCGAACGCCCGTCCACCAGGACCAGCTGCGAAGTGGCCAGGGCGCTTGAGGAGCCGCGGCTCGTGACGCTGTAGTGGGTGCTGGAGAGCTGCGTCACGTTGACCCCCGGGGCCTGACGCAGGAGGTCCCCGAAGTTGCTGGCGGCCTGGGTCTCGATGATCTCGGTCGGTATCACCGCGATGGCCGCCGGAGCGTTCACGATCTCCTGCTCGACCCGGGAAGCGGACACCACGACCTGGTCGGTGAAGCGCGGGATGATGTCGGCGGGATCGGGCGTTGCTTCCGTTTCTTCCGGCTGTTCTTCGGTTTCCTGTCCCTCCTGTTCCTGGGTAGCGCCGTTCGCTGGCGCCGAAACCGTGCTGAAAAAAAGAAGAGCGAGCGCGGCCGCTGGCACCAGCCCGTACCGGGTGACGAGGCGGTTCTGGTTCACGAGAGGCCTCCTTCCAATGCCGGCTGGTTCCACTTCGCCGGCAGCGAGAAGCATGGATACAGCCGGGCCAACCCATTGTAAGAGGGAGCACGTCCAGGGGCCACCGGACGATTCTCCCTGTAACAGCACCCGCCTGCCCATCCCGACGGCTATCCTAAACCCTCTGGACCGCCCATCGGGCCTAGAGCCCTCCAGGGGCGTTTTTCCCGCACCTCCATGTCCCAACTCGATCAGAAACAGGTTCTGGAACTCCTGGCCCCTATCCGGAATCGCGAGTTCGGTGGCGAGAGCATCGTCGCGCTTGGCCAAGTGGCCGACATCCGGATCTGCCGGCCGATCGTCAGCGTCACGGTGACGCTCCCGAATGTCGGGAGTGAAGTTACGGACGAGATACGGGAGCAGGTTCGGGAGGCGCTGCTCGGGCTGCCCGAGATCGAACGGGCGGAGGTGGCGGTGCGCACCGAAGTGAGCGCCTCTCCGACCTCCCGGGTCGGGCAGAACACGGCCCCCCCGTCCGGCGCTCCGGGTCCGCGCGCCGCCACGCCGGATCCCAGCAAACCTGAGGGAGTGCAGAACGTGGTCGCTATTGCGTCCGGCAAGGGCGGGGTGGGAAAGAGCACGGTTTCCGCGAACCTCGCCGTTGCGCTGGCCGCGGACGGTGCTCGCGTCGGCCTTCTGGATGCCGATGTCTACGGGCCCTCGCAGACAACCATGTTCGGGACGGACGAGCGCCCGGCGACCGACGAGCATCGCCGGCTGATCCCGCTCGCGGCGCACGGAGTGCGGTTCATCTCCATGGGGATGCTCTCCTCCAAGGAGACTCCGGTCATCTGGCGCGGACCGATGGCCTCACGGCTCGTCCAGCAGTTCTTCTCCGGAGTCGTCTGGGGCGAGCTCGACTATCTGCTGGTGGATCTCCCGCCCGGAACGGGGGACGTTCAGCTCACGATTGCCCAGACGGCCGCGCTCGCGGGGGCCGTGATCGTTACGACACCGCAGGCGGTCGCCCGGACGATCGCCGAAAAGGGACTCCGGATGTTCCAGCCCGTTCGCGTTCCCGTGCTCGGCGTGATCGAGAACATGAGCTCGTTCGCCTGTCCGCACTGCGGGGAGCGCACGGACATCTTCTCGACCGGCGGCGGCGAGGAAGTGGCCGGAGACCTGGGGCTGCCCTTCCTGGGTGGCGTCCCGCTTGACCCGCGGGTGGTGGTCGCCGGTGACGAAGGAACGCCCACGGTCGCGCGCGATCCGGGGAGTCCCGCCGCCGGCGCGTATCGGGAGATCGCCCGCCGCGTTGCACTCGAGGTGGCGCGATCCAACCAGGCCGAACGGGGTGGCGTAGCCGAATCGATACACACGGAAACCGACGCGCTGTTGGTGCGCTGGCGCGATGGCTCGGAAGATCGTTTCGGGTTCGAATACCTGCGGAATCACTGCCCGTGCGCCACGTGCGTGGACGAATGGAGCGGCCAGCGCCGGTCGCTGACCCTGCTGCTACCGACCAGTTTCGCGCCCCGGAAGCTCGTTCCCGTCGGTAACTACGGCGTGCAGATCCACTGGAATGACGGCCACGAGACCGGAATCTACAGCCATCACCTCCTGCGCCGGCTCGCCAGGCAGCAGGAAGAGGCTCCAGCCCCGGTGGGTTGAACTCCGCCCGTGCGGGTGAGCGGCGTAGCGTCACTGCTCGGCAGGCAGTGATCGCCCGCGTCCGGCGGGCGGTGCCGGTCTGAAGGCCGGCATTCCCCTACCGAGCGGGGGATCCGCGCTGGACCTCGATCACACCGGGGACCGTCTGTAACAGACGGGAAATGGCGCCGACCTCCTTGGCGTTCTCCACCGCGACAGTCACGTAGATGTCGCCGCGTTCCGCATCGTCAGCGGCGCCTTCGAAGGCCCGGATATCGGTGTCCGCCTCCGCGATGATCTTGGTGATGTCCGCGAGCATTCCTTTGCGGTTCTCGACCCGCACCAGGAAGCCGGCGTCGTATCGGGTTCCGGTGGTGGACTTCCAGGACACGTCGACCTGGCGTTCCGGGTCGCGCGCGAGGTCCGCGAGGTGCCGGCACTTGGCCGCATGAACCGCGACGCCCTTGCCTTTCGTGATGTACCCGGCGATGGCCTCGCCCGGTAGCGGAGAACAGCACCGGGCCCGGTGCACCAGGATGTCGTTCTGGCCACTCACCAGGATCTGTCCCGGATCACGCCCGATGATGCGTCGGACGGCGCCCGCGAACCCGGACTCCGAGGGAGGTTCCTTCTCGGGCGCGCGCTTGAGCTGGTCCGCGGGGACGGCGTCGGCCAGCGCGCGGGCAGCCGACACCTTGCCGTAGCCGATCGCGGCATAGAGGTCGTCCAGGTTGGGAGCTCCGTGGCGCTTCATCGCATCGGCGAGCCCCGGCGCGGAGCGGACCCGTCGCAGGCTCAAACCGTGGGACCGTGCTTCTTTCTCCAGAAGCTTCCGGCCGATCTCGATGCTCTCCCGCTTGGCCTCGGCGTTCAACCGAGCCCGGATCTTGCTCTTCGCACGGTTCGTGCGGGCGATCTTGAGCCAATCCTCGCTCGGCAGATGGTTTTTGCGGGTGAGGATTTCGCAGATGTCCCCGTTCCGCAGCTCGTACCGAAGGGGGGCCATGGCCCCGTTGACCCGTGCTCCGATGCAGCCGTGCCCGACCTCCGTGTGGATGGCGTAGGCGAAATCGATGGGTGTCGCTCCGCGGGGAAGCGACTTGACCTCCCCGCGCGGAGTGAAGCAGTGCACCTCGTCGGGGTAGAGGTCGATCTTCAGGCTGCTCAGAAACTCGTGGGGATCCTTGACTTCCTTTTGCCATTCGAGCACCTGGCGCAGCCAGGCGAAACGCTTGATGTCCTGTTCGCCGTAGCTCCCGGAAGACTTGTAGCTCCAGTGGGCGGCGATGCCCTCCTCCGCCACCCGGTGCATGTCCGTGGTGCGAATCTGGACTTCGAAGTGCGTCCCCGACTCGGTCATCAGGCTCGTATGGAGGGACTGGTAGCCGTTGACGCGCGGCATCGCGATGAAGTCCTTGATCCGTCCCGGGATGGGCTTCCAGACGTTGTGAATCACTCCCAGCGCCGTGTAGCAGTGCGGCACCGTGTCGGTCACCAGCCGCAGGGCGATGAAGTCGTACATCTGATCGAGCTCGATCTGCTGCCGATGCATCTTGCGATAGATGGAATAGATGCTCTTGGTTCGGCCGGACAGTTCACCCGGGATCTCTTCCGCCTGCAACTCGCGCTTCAGCGTCCGGCTGAGGTCACGAATGAAGTCTTCGGCCCACCGTTTCTTGGCCTTGACCCGAGCCTCGAGAACCTTGTAGGTCTGGGGTTCGAGGTGACGAAGCGCCAGATCCTGGAGCTCGGCTTCGATCCGCCCGATTCCAAGCCGCCCCGCGATCGGGGCGTAGACGTCCAGCGTCTCGGTGGCGATCCGCTGCCTCTTCTCCTCCCGGAGAAAGTCGAGCGTCCGCATGTTGTGCAGCCGATCGGCGAGCTTGATGAGGATGACCCTGGTGTCGTCGGTCATCGCGATGATCATCTTGCGAACGTTTTCCGCCTGATTGGCTTCCGCGGAACTGAATTCCACGCGGCTCAGCTTGGTGAGACCATCGATCACCCGGCTGACGTCCCGGCCAAACCGGCGCTCGAGGTCCTCGTTCGTGACCTTGGTGTCCTCGACCACGTCGTGGAGGAGGCCGCAAGCGACGGAGACGATGTCGAGCTTGAGGTCCGCGAGGATCCCGGCTACCTCGAGCGGGTGGTTCAGATAGGGCTCGCCCGAGAGCCGGACCTGCCCCTGATGCGCCTGGGCGGCTACCACGTAGGCCGCGCGGAGCAGGTCGAAATCGGCGTCGGGTTGGTACGCCCGGACCCGGTCGCGAATCGTCTCGAACCGAATCATTGCTCGCCGGTCTCCCGCCTTACCCTAGCGTGTGAGTCCATTCCGACGCGTGGCGCAATCCGGCAGCAAAAAACCCCGTCGGCCGCGGCCGAAGCACGCGGCCTGTGTCTTTTAAACAAATGACGCTGCCGACGATATTCAGTGTGTTGATATCGGTGGTGGCCGTATAATTAAAAAAAAATGGGGGGGGGGGGGGG